>JBCKPN010000100.1:0-6572 GCA_038901695.1 Usitatibacteraceae bacterium | reverse complement strand
CAGGCTCAGAAGGAACGAAAGTCTCTTCGATCCACCCAAACCATGCGTCTAGGTTTTCGCCAAACGAAGGCGGAGATATCGTTCTTGATTGAAATAAGATTGGGAAATAGCGCATAGACGTTGAACCTCGTACATCAACAACGCGCTGCAAATAGGGCACGATGTCCTCTAGAGCGTCTGGCACCATGTCGCCTCCAAACAACTTAGCGCAACGGGTAGCAAAATGGCGCGAAGGATACACATATGCGATTCGAAGCATCCGCCCGCAACGCTTACAGGGCTTCTCTCCTGTTGGGTGAATCAGCTTCGCGACACGACTAATCCATTGATCTTTGCTGTCAGAAACACCGATCTCGGTAGCCTTACTCCGCCACCAATCACGGCGCTTATGATGCGTATCCTTGTACTGTCCGCCACTACGATTGGATGGTGCCTCCCACTGAATTTTCCCGTCGTCCTTTACCGCGTCTGGCATTCCCGCGTAATTGGGATGCAAGACTATGGTCTTCATGTACTCGACAAAGACGGGATTCCACGACTGCCCCTTACTCCCATATGAAGTTGGATCGTCGTCAATTTGAGTTGACGTCAATTTAGTCACGGGAATCTCTTGGTTTAGAAGAAGACGGTTTTGTCAAAGAAGTGGAACGAGGTGACGACGTTTTCACGTCCTCAACGGCTTTGGCCAAAAGGAGGTAGATTGATGAGGGAGCAAAACCAAGCGCTCTCCCGATCGCGTCTAGTGTGCTAACGGTGGGGGATCGTCGACCCCGCTCGATCAGGCTGATGTAGGTCCTATGAAGACCTGCCGCTTCGGCCAAAGCCTCTTGCGAAAGACCGGCAGCGGCTCGTGCTTCTCGAACCACTCTTGCGGCTGCTTGGTCTGCGGTACGGGGAGGTAAAGAGGTTTTCATTACCACGAAGATTCATCGAATTCGAGGTGGCATACCACAGACAATAGTCTGCATCTCGGTGAGGCTCTAAAATTTGGGGGAAATGTATATGGCGCGCAACCGGACAACGAGGTCTTGTCTTTTGCCTTTAACGCAATGAACACGCCTAACCCTGCGCTCAACCGGCCTGCGCAAAAAGCCGCGCAGGCTGGTTAGCTCGCCATCATGGCACTTCGATGCCGTGCGACTTCACTGCCGCTTGCTCGGGACGGGGAAGTCCCTTTCATTCGTTAGGTCATCAGGCATGGAAATCACCACAATTGGCGAGTTGCTGCATTGGTCATATGCCATGAGAAAAGCCCTTGTATGCCTGTTGCTGGCGCTGGCCTGCACCGCCCATGCCGAGACGGCTACGAGCCGGGTTGTGGGCGTTGCTGACGGCGACACCATCACCGTGCTGGATGCCGAACAGGATGAAGCACTACACTAGCGAACGTTCGATACTGCCAAAGTGCTCATGCACACCAAATTCACTTCATTCCGCGATTTCTATCCCTACTACCTATCCGAGCATCGCAACCGGACCTGCCGCGCCTTGCATTTTGTCGGCTCGACACTTGTGCTCGCGCTCATTGTGGCGATGATCGCGACCGGCAACTGGTGGCTTGGCTGGTTGATACCGTTGGTGGGGTACGGCTTCGCATGGACGGGGCACTTCTTTTTCGAGAAAAATCGCCCTGCCACATTCACTTACCCTTTTTACAGTTTTGCCGGCGACTGGGTGATGTTTGCCCAACTGCTGCGCGGAAAAATCGGCTTTACGCCACACGCGAACGAAAGCAATTCGTAGTGCGCGCCCGAAAGAGCGTTGCAGCAACGGCATGACCGATCAGTTCGCGCATTTTGGCGGAACCAAACCGGTGTCGACCCAACACCAGTTCGATGTTGATGCGTTGACTGGGTGGCTCACTGCTCACTTGGGGAGCGAATTTAAGCAACTAGCGGTCGAACAATTTAAGGGCGGTCAGTCCAACCCCACTTTCAAGCTCATCACGCCGGACCGAAGCTATGTCATGCGCGCCAAGCCGGGGTCGGCCGCGAAGTTACTCGCCTCGGCACACGCGATCGAACGCGAATATCAGGTGATCACTGCCCTCGGTAAGACCGGCATCCCGGTACCAAAGACGTATGCACTCTGTGAGGACGAATCGGTCGTCGGGCGCGCGTTTTTTATCATGGAAATGGTTGACGGCCGCATCCTGTGGGACCCACAGCTTCCTGGAATGTTGCCCGGTGAGCGCACGGCGATTTTTGATGAAATGAATCGCGTCGTTGCCGCGCTGCACTCAGTTGATATCGAGGCCATCGGATTGGCTGGATTTGGCAAGCCGGGCAATTACTTCGAGCGCCAGATTGCCCGCTGGACCAAGCAATATCGTGCATCCGAAACAGAAAGCATCGCCGCGATGGACGCGCTGATCGACTGGCTTCCCGCACATGTACCGGCGGGTGACGAGACCTGCATCGTGCACGGTGACTATCGGTTGGATAACCTGATATTTCACCCCAACGAGCCACGCATTCTGGCGATTCTCGATTGGGAACTCTCGACACTTGGGCACCCGTTGGCCGACTTTGCCTATCATGCAATGGTGTGGCACGTTCCGCCTGCGGCGTTTCGCGGCATGGCCGGCGTTGATCTGGCAGCATTGGGCATACCGGCACTGAGAGACTACATCGCAACCTACTGTCGACGTACAGGACGGCCCGATGGCATCGAGAATTTTGACTACTACCTCGCTTACAACATGTTTCGCATGGCAGGCATACTGCAGGGCATTATGAAGCGGGTGGTTGACGGCACGGCGGCATCGGCGCAGGCGGCGGTGATGGGCAAAGCTGCCCGACCGCTCGCCGAGCTTGGCTGGAAAATCGCCCAATCGCTCGCACCTCATTAGTGTAGTGCTTCGCAATCAACGCAACTTAAGGATGCATCTTCCCGCTGCGACCGAGTGAAGCCCGTTTTCATGGGACAACTTGGCGACGCCAACAAGAAATATCGTCATTCCAGCGTAGGCTGGAATCCAGTCCATCGTTCACCGATCAAAGGTGGGGCTGGATCCCAGCCTACGCTGGGACGACAATCTATGAAACGAAGTGATCGTTTCATAAGTAGCAAACAGAATGAAGCACTACACTAGGACAGACGCACATGGATTTTTCGTATTCCGCCAAATCACTCGATATGCAACAACGCATGGAGGCGTTTGTCGCCGAGCACATCCTGCCCAACGAGCGGCGCTATCACGATGACGTTGAAGCCAACACGCGGGCGGGCAAGCGCTGGACACCGACGGCGATTATCGAGCAGCTCAAGCCGAAGGCGAAGGCGGCCGGGCTGTGGAACTTGTTCATGCCGGGTGCGTTGGGCGCTGGCCTCACCAATCTCGAATACGCGCCACTGGCCGAAATCACCGGTCGCGTGCCATGGTCGCCTGAAGTATTCAATTGCAGCGCGCCAGATACCGGCAACATGGAAGTGTTCGCCCAATACGGCACCCCCGAGCAGAAAGCGCGATGGCTGACGCCGTTGCTCGCTGGCGAAATTCGCTCGGCCTTTGCCATGACCGAACCTGCCGTCGCCTCGAGTGACGCGACCAACATCGAGACGCGCATCGAGCGTGATGCTGACGAATACGTCATCGATGGCCGCAAGTGGTGGATTTCTGGAGCCGGCGACCCGCGTTGCGCGATCTACATTGTGATGGGCAAGACTAATCCCGACGCCGCCACGCATTCGCAGCAGTCGATGATCCTGGTGCCGGCCGCGACCAAGGGCGTGTCAGTCATTCGTCCGCTGTCGGTTTTTGGTTACGACGATGCGCCGCACGGTCATTGCGAAATCCTGTTCGATCAGGTGCGCGTACCTGTGGAAAATATTTTGCTCGGCGAGGGTCGCGGCTTTGAGATTGCACAAGGCAGGCTCGGCCCGGGACGCATTCACCATTGCATGCGCCTCATCGGATTGTCTGAACGTGCGCTACAACTGATGTGTCAGCGTCTGACAACGCGTGTTGCGTTTGGCAAGACACTGTCCACGCAAGGCGTGTGGCATGAGCGCATCGCCGAGGCGCGCTGCATGATCGATCAGGCGCGCTTGCTGACGTTGAAAGCTGCCTACATGATGGACACGGTCGGCAACAAGGCGGCAAGAACAGAGATTGCAATGATCAAAGTGGTTGCGCCGAAGGTGGCGCAGCAGGTGATCGATTGGGCCATCCAGGCGCATGGAGGCGCAGGTGTGTCGGATGACTTTCCGCTCGCCTTCGCCTACGCCCAGGCCCGAATGTTGCGCCTCGCAGATGGACCGGATGAAGTACACCGGCAGTCACTCGCCAAAATGGAATTGGGCAAGTATCTGAAACGCGAAGCAAAGTGAGCTGATGGTGCAACGCCCGGCGTGCTCGCACAACAGGCAATTAACGGGGAACAAATCATCATGCAGCCCACCAACCGGTGGTGGCTGGAACACTACCCGCATGGTGTACCGCACGATCTAGATCTGACGCGCTACTCATCGCTCGTGGCAATGGCCGAGGAGTCATTCGCCAAGTACGCCAATCGCGACATGTTCACTTGCCTTGGCAAAACACTCACATTCGGGGACGTCGATCAACTCTCGAAAGCGTTTGGCGCATGGCTGCAATCGCGCGGCTTAAAGCCCGGTGCACGGGTCGCCCTGATGATGCCAAACCTGCACCAGTATCCGGTCGCCGTATTTGGCACGTTACGCGCAGGCTTGGTCGTGGTCAACGTCAACCCGCTCTACACAGCGCGTGAACTCGAACACCAACTGTGTGACTCCGGGGCCGAAGCGATTGTCATTCTGGAAAACTTTGCCACGACACTTGAGGCGGTCATCGCGCGCAGCAAGGTCAAGCATGTGTAAGCGGTAACCCAGCGGCGTCATATTCATCGTATTTCATTTGCTCGGCGGACATGCGGATTCCAGTGCGGCCAGCAAATACTCCACCATTTCCCAAGTAGGATCTAGCCTGCATATTTCACGGGTCGGCTCCGCTCACGATCATTCCTGCCATGAAGCAGAGTCTCACACGAAAAATCCATTTTGGTCTTCGATCAGCGCTGAACCTACGCGCTCGATAGCGGGCGGCTGAACATGCGCTTTTCCGCTCTCTTCCTCGTGAAGATCTCGATATTCACTCGTCAGTCGAACGAAAAATCGCACGCCCATCCACCCACTCTCGAACGCGTCCCCGTGAAATATGCAGGCTAGTGCAATGAGCCTAGAAACGGTGCGAGTTTTGCCAGACTCTCACAGGCGTTGGAGGCAAGCAGACATTCACCCGCTTCCAGACAGCTCTCAATGCGCTTCAACGCATCGCTGAGAGAGATAGAGCCAGGGGTCTTGCGTGATGAAAGCAATCTGATCGTACAGATCGCGCCGAACGGATCTGGCGGCGACGCTGATGCTCATTTTTGTTCTACCTGTCAGTTGCGTCAGTCAGACTTTACGATATTGCCGGCGGGCCCGCTGCCGATTGCGCGGCAATTGTGGCGGCTCATGGTTTGGTCTTAGTTGCGGCAGGTGTGTACGGCACGAGGCTGATGCCGTCGAGTTTGAGACCGTAGCGGGCTTCGTCTTTGGCGGCTTGGGAAGACCAGTTGGTAATGACGAACTCCTCGGTCGAGTATGACAAGAGCATGACCGTCATGTCCGTACTCCCCGACGCCAGCGTCTTGCCGTCCGGGGAGAAGGCGACGCTATTAACAACGCTTTCGTGTCCGCGCAGGCTGCGGGTTTCCCGGCCAGCAGCCACGTCCCAGAGCTTGATGGTCTTGTCATAACTCCCCGACGCCAGCGTCTTGCCGTCCGGGGAAAAGGCGACGCTAATAACAGCGCTTTCGTGTCCGCGCAGGCTGCGGGTTTCCCGGCCAGTAGCCACGTCCCAGATCTTGATGATCTTGTCCTCACTCGCCGACGCCAGCGTCTTGCCGTCCGGGGAGAAGGCGACGCTAGAAACAGCGCTTTCGTGTCCGCGCAAGCTGCGGTTTTCCCGGCCAGTAGCCACGTCCCAGAGCTTGATGGTCTTGTCATAACTCCCCGACGCCAGCGTCTTGCCGTCCGGGGAAAAGGCGACGCTATTAACATCGCGTTCATGCCCGTGCAGGCTGCGGGTTTCCTTGCCGCTGACGACATCCCAGAGCTTGACGGTCTTGTCCCAACTCCCCGACGCCAGCGTCTTGCCGTCCGGGGCAAAGGCGACGCTAGTAACAGTGTTCTCATGTCCACGCGGGCTGCGGGTTTCCTTGCCACTGGCCACGTCCCAGAGCTTGATGGTCTTGCCCCAACTCCCCGACGCCAGCGTCTTGCCGTCCGGGGAAAAGGCAACGCTATTAACAGCGCTTTCGTGTCCGCGCAGGCTGCGGGTTTCCTTGCCGCTGACGACATCCCAGAGCTTGACGGTCTTGTCCCAACTCCCCGACGCCAGCGTCTTGCCGTCCGGGGAGAAGGCAACGCTATTAACAGCGTTTTCATGTCCGCGCAGGCTTAGGGTTTCCTTACCGCTAACCACGTCCCAGAGCTTGACGGTCTTGTCCCCACTCCCCGACGCCAGCGTCTTGCCGTCCGGGGAGAAGGCGACGCTAGTAACAGTG
>JBCKPN010000099.1:0-6928 GCA_038901695.1 Usitatibacteraceae bacterium | reverse complement strand
CGACAAAGAATACCAAACACAGCAGCAACTCGAGCCCGGCGAGTGAGCGCGATAGCATTGTCACATCGGACCATGCGCGCACAACGCCCTCGGCGAAGTACACCAAAATAAACATTGTCGACCATTGATAAGTGTAGCGGCGTCGCGCGCAATCGGCGCAAATGCCGCGCAGCGGAATCAACAGTGGCAACGCCTTGAGCACCAGCCACGAACCGCCCGGACGAATCGGTGCCAGTAACCATTCCCACAGCACCGCGAGCACAATGAGGCCAACGAGCGAGGCGAACCCCACGCGGTGCGCGATGGTCGCGCGGTCGGAGTTCACGTCGCAAGCTTCGCAGCGATTTGTGCGAGGCGTTTTCCAGCGGCGAAGGCGAGTGCGGTCTCCTCGTCGGTGAACGCATAACTGCCGTCAGCACCGGAGACATGGCTGGCGCCGTAGGGCGTGCCACCTTGCGTGGTCGAGGTGATCGCGTGCTCCGTGAATGGCAGCCCCACCAGCAGCATGCCGTGATGCAGTAGCGGCAACATCATGCTCAGCAGTGTCGATTCATTGCCGCCGTGCATGGTCGAGGTTGAGGTAAACACGCACGCCGGCTTGCCAGCGAGCACACCGCTCATCCATTCGCCACCCGTGCCATCGATAAAGTATTTCAAGGGCGCAGCCATATTGCCAAAGCGTGTCGGTGACCCGAGTGCAAGTCCGATGCATTCCGTCAAATCTGCGCGCGTGACATAAGGCGGGCCGTCATGCGGAATTGAAGCTGCGGTGGCCTCAGTCACCGTCGACACCTTCGGCACAGTACGAACCCGCGCACTGACCCCGGGCACACTGTCGATGCCGCGCGCGATGTGGTTCGCCAGCGCACGAACCGAGCCCGTGTGCGAGTAGTACAAGACCAGAATGTCTGCCATAGCGATGTCGAGCGACGATGTGAAGTGGATAGTTGGCTATTATATGAACCCGTCATCGCCAAAACACCCATGATTCGTCACCACCTCCGTTCAAGTTTGGCTTCGGCGCGCCAATTCGTAACCTACGCAGTTTTTTTGGGCCGCAGGATTATTGAAGACAGGTGTCTCGCAGTAGCCGGCAGCTTGACCTTTACTACGCTGTTGGCGATGGTGCCGCTGTTCACCGTGACCGTCACACTGACCTCGAAGCTGCCATTTACGCGCGACTTGATCCTGCAATTGAAGGGTTTCGCGCTGAAGAATTTCGTGCCGGAGATGGCGAGCAAAATGGTCGGCACCTACGTCGATCAATTTGCTTCCAATGCCTCGCGCCTGACCGCGATCGGTCTTGCCATTGTGCTGGCGACGGCGATTGCGTTGTTGTTTACCATCGAAAACATGTTCAACGCCATCTGGCGGACGCGCCGCAAGCGCACTTGGTGGCAACGGCTGCGCTGGGCGTTGGTGTTGTTGGTGGCAGGTCCGATTCTGATCGCGGCGAGCCTCTCGCTCACGCTCTACTTGGTACGGCTCACGCACGCATTCGAGTCGGCGCTGCCCTGGCTTGATGATGGCTTGCTGCGACTCCTGCCGTGGGTGACGACCTCGATATTGCTCTACTTGGCCTACCGCTGGATCCCGAATCGTTACGTTCCGGCGCGGCACGCCATCATCGGCGCGGTCATCGCCGCTGTTTGCTTCGAGTTGATGAAATGGCTGTTTGTGATTTACGTTTCAAAAGTGCCGACCTACAAACTAGTGTATGGCGCGTTTGCGAGCGTGCCGATATTTCTAGTCTGGCTGTTCTTGTGTTGGTTGGTGGTTCTCATTGGGGCCGAGATCGCCGCGACCTTATCCTACCTTCGGCACCCGGATGCGCAGTCGCTGCCGGCCGGTCTCGATCAGTCAATGGCGCGTATCAAAGCGGCGATGCTCGCGACAAATGAAGCTCGATCGTTCGCGCAATTGTGGGCTGCGGTGCCGATGCCGATTGATATGGCAGAAGACGCGCTGCACGCGCTAATTGAACGAGGGTTGGCCGATGAGGTGGCCGGCACGCCGCTGCGTTACGTGTTGCGCCGCGCAGCGTAGTCGATTAAGACGGCTGGAACTGAAACAGGTCGAAGCGCGATGTGCGTTCAATCAGCGTTGTGGCGCGCACGTTCGATATTTCGCCGTGATCATCTAGCGCGAATTCGCGCAAGTCGGCGAACGTGTCGACCGCCGTCAGCACGGTATCCGGTGGCACTTCCGGGTGCGACGACGAGAGCAGGATGGCGGGTGCGGTGCGGCTGGCCGCAGCGCTGATCGTCGCTTCGAGCGAGACCGAATAGCCGGTTGGCGACAACAACTCCATGCCAAATTCGAGCGCGTTGCCCTCGAGTAGCGTCAGCCAGCGCACCACACCAAGCGTCCATCCACGACCGCCCATGAATCGCACGCCGATTGCCTCACCCACGGTGATGCCGACATTGCCGCCTTCGTCGCGGTGCAGCCTGAGGCCATTCGCGCTTTGGTTGAGTACGCTCCACTCCTCAACGCCGATCAACTTCGACATCGGGTCTTGCGGTATTTTGAGCAACGGTATGGTGCGCCCCTCACGTATCGCGTCGAGGTCAGCGTTATTGCTCTCGTTGGCCGCGAGCTCGGCGAAGTACGAAATGGCCTTGATGCCGGCGCACAGCGCCACGCCGGACTCTGAAGGGGTGCGGCGGAATTGACGCTTTGGCGGATCGCCCCACAGTCGGACGAGGCGACCGATCAAATCGTTCACGTCGTGCGTGGCGCGACTCTTCGCCGCGCTGACGGCGTTTGCGCCAGCCTTGAGTTTGGTTTGCAAGCGCTCCACCAAGCGCGTTGAATCGACCAACCTGATGATGTTGCCTGCGGCCGGTCGATTACCTTGCACCAGCGCTCTGGGCGCGCAATCAGCGTCGAGTGCGACGACGCAGGCGCGCTGTGGATCGACGCCTTCGGTCGAAGGTTTCAAGTCGACCAAGCCGCGGTTTTGGCGTAACAGTTCGAGTACGCGGTCGAGTTCGCGATGCATCAGGCGATACGGGTCGGCGAGCGACAGCATCAGCATCTCAAAATACAAATCTGCCACTGAAGACTTGCTGGCTTCGTCGGCGACCGCCGTCGCAAACCCCTGTTCATCGGCGTACATGTATAGGCTGTTTACTTCCTGCCATAAGCCGGTCGGCACCGGGTAGTAGGTCTTATAGCTTTGCACCATCACCGCAAGCGCGTCACTCATCACGCGGTGCATCGGCAGCGGCAAGGCTTTCTTGTTGCCGAAGCCGATCAACTTGCCGGACTTTTCAAGCACCAGCATCTTGTAGGCGTAGCTCGACTCGATCGAGAGCAGGTGCGCTAACTCGAAGGCCTCCAACGGCTTGGGTTGCAACGGTACGCTGGCGACAGCATAGATTGCATCGAGCTCGTCCTGCAGCACATGAAGAACCGGGCGATAGATCTCGACCAGTGCGACGCGCTCTTCGACCAACATTTTCGCGCGGTTGATTGCCATCAGCGCTTCGGCGACGGCGCGACCGGATTCGAGGGTCTTGGTGAGCGGCAAGGACTCAACCCAGGCGCGCGCCTTTTTCGGGTTGGTTTCAATACCTTTGGGCAGCGGATTATTGGAACCCGGGATCTTTAAGCTAAGCGACATTCAACCCTCTCATACCCTGGTGCGTTACGACTAGACTTCGCATCACGTGTGCGCGCGACAATCGGGCGACGGCAGGTCCGGGCGAATTGCATGCTCGAACTTGCGATAATGGAAGCGGTCGCAGTTTAGCAGACGACTTCATGGCTGTAACTATGCGCAAAGGGGCTTTCGATGCATCGCACAATCGTTTCAAACCGAACAGTGGTGACCATGCTTGTGGCACTGCTGGTCACCTCGTCGCAGGCGTTTGGCTTCGATCTGAAGGACACCGATGGTGGAGTACAGCGGCTCAAGGATTTGCGCGGCAAATGGGTGGTCGTTAATTTTTGGGCCACGTGGTGCGCGCCGTGCGTGAAAGAAATTCCTGAGATCGCTGAGTTCGCCAAGGAGCAGGGCACGAGGACGCGCGTGATTGGTATTGCGATCGATTGGGAAGAGTCCGGCAAGCGCGACGCGGACGAGGCCAAGCTCAAAAAAGCCGCCAAGAAAATTGGGCACAGCTATGCGTTGGTGCTGGGCGACAACACCACCGAAAAAGTGTTCGGGAAAATCAAAGGCATGCCAACCACCATCATCTTCGGACCGGACGGAAAAATCGTCTACAACAAGACCGGCGTGGTGACCAAGGAACTGCTCACCCGCGTGGTGAGCGGCAAAAAAGTGCAATAACAAACATTGAAAGTCCAGTAAGGACGGGTATTTACAGACAGTTTTTCCTGAAAGCGCGCGTCCTTGCTAGAGTTTGTCTAGCGCAGCCAATATCATCCTACGCGAGCTTCGCCTTCAGCAGTGCGGCAACGTCCGTGAGCTTGACCGCAGTCGCGGCCGTATCGCGACGTGCCTGATACTCGACGTTGCCTTCTTTCAGGCTGCGTTCACCGATCACCACGCGATGCGGGATGCCGATGAGCTCAAGATCGGCGAGCATGACGCCGGGGCGCTCGTCGCGATCATCGAGCAATACATCCACACCGCAGCGCTGCAATTCGTCGTAGAGCTTATTTGCCGCGTCGCGAACCAACTCCGATTTGCCCACGCCAATTGGTGCAATGACCACCGTGAATGGTGCCATCGCGTCCGGCCAGATGATGCCGCGCGCGTCGTGATTCTGCTCAATGGCCGCAGCGACCACCCGCGTGATGCCGATACCATATGAGCCCATGAGTGGTGTTTGCGGCTTGCCGTTCTCGCCCAGAAAGCTGATGTTCATTGCGGCCGGGTAGGGTAGACCCGAAAACACGTGTCCGACCTCGATGCCGCGCTGAATCGCCAGTACGCCTTGGCCGTCGGGCGATGGATCGCCGGTGACCGCATTGCGGATGTCGGCCACTAGATCCGGCTCCGGCAAATCGCGGCTCCAATTGACCCCCGTGTAGTGAAAGTCCACTTCGTTGGCACCGGTGACGAAGTCGCTCATGTTCGCGACGGTGCGATCGGCAATAATTTTGACGTTGCGCAGCCCGACCGCGCCGAGATAGCCCGGCTTGCAGGCGAACGTGGCTTCGATTTCGGCTTCAGTGGCGAATCGAAAGCCGGCCTTGAGTCCATCGACTTTGTTCACCTTGACTTCATTGAGTTCATGGTCGCCACGAATCAGCAGCAACCAGATTTGCGAGCCGCTTACCTTGCCCTTTTCGTCCATGGTCTGCGTCGTTAGCACGATCGATTTCACCGTCTGCGCTAACGCTAAATTCAGCAGCGCAGCGACATCCTCGCACTTGGCCTTGGCGGGCGTTGGGGTTTTGCGCATTGCTTGCGTCGGCGCGGCGCGCTCGGCAATCAGCGCCACACATTCGGCCTTTTCCATGTTGGCGGCGTAGTCCGATGTCGGGCAATACACCAGCGCGTCTTCGCCCGCGTCGGCGATCACCTGAAACTCATGCGAGCGTTCGCCACCGATGTTGCCGGTGTCCGCTTCGACCGCCCGAAACGTCAATCCCAGCCGCGTAAACACACGAACGTAGGCGTCATACATGGCATCGTAGCTGGCGCGTGCGCCCGCCGCGTCGCGGTCAAACGAATAGGCGTCTTTCATGATGAATTCGCGGCCCCGCATGACGCCGAAGCGCGGACGACGTTCGTCGCGAAACTTGGTCTGGATTTGATAAAAGTTGATCGGTAGCTGCCGATAACTGCGAATGTCCTGGCGAAAAATGTCGGCGAGCACTTCCTCAGACGTCGGTTGCAGGATGAAGTCGCGCTCGTGACGATCTTTGATGCGCAACATTTCCGAGCCCATTTTTTCCCAGCGCCCAGACTCGACCCACAGTTCCGCCGGTTGCACGAACGGCGTCAGAAGTTCGATCGCGCCGGCACGTTCCATTTCCTCGCGGACGATGCGCTCGACCTTTTTGATGACCCTCAAACCCATCGGCATGTAGCTATAAATACCGGCCGCCAGTTTCTTGATCATGCCGGCGCGCAGCATCAGCTTTTGGCTGATGACATCGGCGTCAGCCGGGGCGTCTTTGAGGGTGGAAATGAAAAACCTAGAAGCGCGCATTTGCTATTCTTTTCAACGAGTTAGGATATGAGTTGAGGTCATTTTACACGCTCACTTCGCGCTCGATCGAGGGTTGGCTACCCAATTAAAGTAATTTGTGAAACAATCGACGTAACTTTAGATTTGGAAGGGCTTGAACCATGATCGACAGAGATGGTTACCGCCCAAATGTGGCCATTATTCTTTGCAACGCGAAGAATGAGGTCTTTTGGGGCAAGCGCATCCGCGAACACTCTTGGCAGTTCCCGCAAGGCGGCATCAAGCACGGCGAGGCGCCGGAAGATGCCATGTTTCGCGAGTTAGAAGAAGAGACGGGCTTGAGGCGCGAGCACGTCAAAATTTTAGGTAGAACCAAGAGCTGGTTGCATTACAACGTGCCGAGCCACTGGGTGAAACGCGAATGGCGCGGAACTTACAAAGGCCAAAAGCAGATCTGGTATTTGCTGCGCTTGACCGGTCGCGACCACGACATACATTTGCGCGCTTCGGAACATCCTGAATTCGATGCATGGCGCTGGCACGACTACTGGGTGCCGCTGGATGCGGTGATCGAATTCAAGCGCGACGTGTACCGCAAAGCGCTGCACCAATTGGTGCGCTATTTGGATCGCCCACCGCGCGTTAGCCCGCGCTCGAACGCCGAGCGTCAGCGCGCGGCGCATGCTCGCGCCGGCATTCAGGCACACGCCGACGCACCGATCGAACTGGTGATGGCAAGCGCTGATTTGGAGCGCAGTGCGATCGACTTGAGCGGTAGTGAGTCACTGGGGTCGCTGCCTGCCAAAGCCCAGACAAGC
>JBCKPN010000098.1:0-6973 GCA_038901695.1 Usitatibacteraceae bacterium | reverse complement strand
CGCGGTGACTCACCATCACCATGGCCGGGACGAGCTGTTGAATCCGGGCGCGAATATTCGCTTCCTGCGTTGAATCGACCTGATCCAGCGTCTCATCCAGGAACAGGATAGACGGCTTGCGGTAGAGCGCTCTGGCCAGCAGCACGCGCTGTTTTTGGCCGCCGGATAGGGCCGAGCCGAGCGCGCCAACGAAGGTCGAGTACCCCATCGGCATCTTTTCGATGTCCGCATGGATGTCGGCTGCCTCGGCGCACGCTTGGATGGCGGCCATGTCGAATTCGCCACCAAAGGCAATGGCGTCCGCAATCGAGCCGATGAACAATTGATCGTCTTGCATCACCGCGCCAATCAGTGAGCGGTATTGCGCCATATCCCAGTCCTTGAGGTCGCGCCCATTGACGATGACCTGCCCCTCGGTGGGAGGCAACAGACCGAGCAACACCTTCAACAGTGTGGTTTTTCCGCAACCGGATGGGCCGACCAGTGCGACGGATTCGTTGGGTTTTATGTCCAGATTGACGTGGCGAAACGCGAACCCTTCCGGACCGTAGGCGTAACCCAGATTCCGTGCCTCGATGGTGAGCGCTTCCTTCGACCCCCCCGCCACCATCGCCACGCTGGTCATCGACGCCCCGCCCGATTCGGGCTCAGCGAGCGCTATGTCGGCAATGCGCTCGGCGTGCAAATCGAGCATCCGAAATTCGTTCCATTTCTCAATCAGGTTGTTCACCCGCGACAAGAACAGCAGCTTGAAGCCGATGAACGCGTAGAGCATGCCGACCGAAAACTTGCCGTCCATCACCAATAGCGCGGCAAGCCACACCACAATCACGCTTCCGACGCCGAATATCAGAGCCTGCCCACCGCGTTGAAAAATGCCAACGTTTTGTACAACCACGTTGGCGTTGATGTGCTCAACCACCAGATTCTGATACGACACGCGGCGCTCGTTTTCGCGCATATTGAGCTTGATCGCCATCATGCCGCGCAGCGTCTCGATGAAGTGGGTTGACGCTTTGGCTTCGTGCGCCAATTGCTCGTCGGTGGCGTTGCGCTGTGGGTAATACAGCACCCAACGCAGCAGCGCATACAGCGCCGCCGCACCGAGCACGATCGAGGTCAACATCATGCTGTAGTAGGCCATCACGCCGAGGGTGATGAGCACCATCACGCCGTCGATGAAGGTCTCCACGAAGGTGGTTGACAGCGTTTTCTGAATCGCATCCACGCTGCGGAACTTGCCAACGATGTCGCCGATGTTGCGTTTTTCGAACCAACCCAGCGGCAATCTCAACAGGTGGTTGAACAATACCGTCAACAGCCGCAAATTGAAGCGCGTCGATAAATACACGCCGACCCATGCCCGAACGCCCGTCACCGCGACTTGCATCACCACCAGCGCGATGAACGCCACGCCGAGCACGGTTAGAAAATCGCGATCCCGTCCGACCAGCACCCGATCAACCGTGAGCTGCAAAAAGAATGGCATGGCGATGGCGAACACTTCGATGGCGAACGATAGCAACACCAGTTGCGCGACCGCGCCACCCAAGCCCGAGCCGACCGACAGCAATTGTGATGCACGAATCTGCTTGCGTTCGTCCTGCCTTGCAAAACTCGGCGTCGGCGTGAATTCCATCGCCACGCCTGTGTAGTGCTTGCCCGCTTCGGTGAAGGTCAGTTTGCGTACGCCGCGCCCTGGGTCGTGCACGGTGATGGTCTTGGCAGCGACATCGGTGAGCACGACAAAATGGTTCATGTCCCAATGCAGCACGGCTGGCAGTTGTAGCTTCCCCAACGCCGGAAGATCGGCTTTTACGCCGCGCGAGGCGAGACCCATCGTCTCGGCGACATGACTGACTTGTTTCAAGGTGATGCCCTTGAGCGACGGCGACAAGCGCGTGCGCATCGCCAGCAAGTCGGTTTGGTGGCCGTGAAAGGTGGCCACCATCGCCACGCAGGCAATGCCACACTCCGGTGCCTCTGATTGCAAGATCATCGGCACGCGGCGTTTCAATGCGGAGAAAATTCCGGTCGCCATCAGAAACGCCCCCGTAATTGTATGACCGGTTCAAACAGCCATTCGAGTAACGTTCGCTTTTCGAGCAACACGTCGGCGTTGACCAGCATGCCGGATTTCAGCGGCACTTCCTGGGCACCCGCGGTGATGGTCTGTTTGTCCAACGCGACAGTCACACGGTAGACCGGCTCTTTGATGACCAGCGGACCGACCTTCTCGCCCGGCGACCAGACGGTCTGGCTGATGTCGTCGACCACACCACGGTACTGGCCGAAGCGCTCGTATGGGAACGCCTCGTAGCGTAATACGACTTCGCGCCCCTTGTTGATAAAGCCGATTGCGCGGGTCGGCACCAAGAGCTCGGCGCGCAGCACACTGCCTTTGGGCAAAATAGTCGCGAAGCTCGCATCGGCCGCAACGGATTGCCCGGCACTCACCGCGATATTGGTGGCGATGCCGTCGATGGGTGCCAGAATCAATGCTTCGCGCTTGGCCTCTTCCTGTACCAACGATTGCTGTAGCTCGGAAATCTGGCGCGACAGTTGGTCGGCCTGTGCGTTGGCACGCAGCGCGGCGGCGGGTTCATCCAGTTTGGCAGCGGCCAGATCGCGCTCAAGCGTTGCGCGTGATCGCTTCAGCGACTGCACCTTCAATTCCTGGTCGGTCACTTCATCGCGCTTTTGCCGCACCATGATTTCGGAGGCAAATTTTTCGCGGCCCAGATCCTCAAATTTCTTGGCTTGTTCGCGCGCCGAGGTGAGGCGCTGTTCTTGCAAGCGACTCTCGCGGTCGAGCTGGGCGATTTCATTCTGCAAATCGGCGACGCGACGACGAATCTGCGTGACTTGCTGCGCGCCGAGTTCACGAATCTGCGCTTGCTCACGTTCCAGTGATTCGCGGCGTTGGCCGAGTTCACCCGCCACTACGGCCGCAGTCGAACGAGCCTGTCCGGTCGCGCGCTCAAACGAGACGCGCGCCATCGGCATGCCTTTGACGACGATCTCGCCCTCTTTGATCATTAACTCCGCGACACGCCCAGCATCGGCGAACAACACGCGTGCTGCGCCAATGTCAGAAGCGAGGAAACCTTCGACCCGTTCGCGACGCGTGTATTGCCCCCAAATGCCGACCGAGATAACGAGGAAAGCAACGCCCGCAGCGAGCGCCGTGAACACCCACATCGGCAGCGGTCGCGCGTCGGTGGTTTCGCCGAAGAATTTCTCGCGTTGTGCGTCGATCGCTTCCTGGCGAAATAGTTGTTTTGACATCTCGATTTCTTCGGTACGCGTGGGCGCGGATAAGGTGACCTGAATACGACCGCCACGGCATTCTAATTCACGCGCCACGGAACGCCACATTCGGGGTCATTTGAGGCGGGTGCACGGCTGTCACGAAGGCGTCATATTCGACTCGTAGAGTGCTGCCAATCGTGACTCGCCGCAACCTGCCATGCTTTTACCGGAGCATTCGACATGAAACTGCAATCCTTCATCGCCAGCACCATCGCGACAACGTGCCTCGTGCTCAGTGTCGTGGCCAACGCCACTGACATCACCGGCGCAGGCGCGACGTTCCCGTTCCCGATCTATGCGAAATGGGCCGAAGACTACAAAAAAACGTCCGGCTCTAACACAAACTATCAATCGATCGGGTCCGGTGCCGGCATTCGGCAGATTCAAGCCAAAACGGTGGACTTCGGCGCGACCGACATGCCGCTGGCCAAGGAGCAACTCGATAAAGACGGCTTGATTCAGTTTCCGGCCATCATCGGCGGCGTGGTGCCGGTGGTCAACATTGAAGGCGTCGCGCCAGGCGCGATGAAACTGACCGGCGCGGTACTGGCGGATATTTTTCTGGGCAACGTCAAGCTGTGGAACGACGCGGCGATCGTTGCGCTCAATCCGACGCTGAAATTAACCGCAGGCCCGATTACCGTGGTTCGCCGCTCAGATGGATCCGGAACCACCTTTCTGTTCGTCGACTACTTGGCAAAATCGAGCGCCGAATGGAAAACCAAAGTGGGTGTGGGTACAGCGGTTTCATGGCCGGTCGGTGTTGGCGGCAAGGGAAATGAGGGCGTGTCCGCCTACGTGCAGCGCATCAAGGGCTCGATCGGCTACGTTGAGTATGTTTACGCCAAGAAAAACAAGATGTCGCACACGTCGCTACGCAACCAAGCTGGTACCTACGTGCAGCCCGACGATACGACATTCCAGGCCGCTGCCGCAAACGCAGATTGGGCAACAACGCCAGGGATGGGTGTTGTTTTGACGGATCAACCCGGCAAGGATGCCTACCCGATCACCGGTGCCTCCTTCATCCTCATGTACAAGACACAGGCTAATGCTGAAAAAGGCCTCGCCGTGATGAAGTTCTTTGATTGGGCATTCACCAACGGCGACAAAACTGCGACCGAACTGGAATACGTGCCAATGCCGATTGCAGTCAAGAATCAGATTCGAAACAGATGGAAGTCCGAAGTCAGGGACTCAACCGGTCAAGCGCTTTGGAAATAGCGGCCGGACTGAACGTCAAGCTGGCGCGGTACACGCGGAGCGCCGCGCCTTCCCGCTAGAATGAGGCTCCCATGCGTCTTGTCGCCGTCAGGCCGCTGTCTCAACACCCACATCAAACCTCCTACGTGTCGATCGAACAACAACAGCGGCAACTCTCCGCGCGACTCGCCCGTCAGCGTTTTCTGGACGCGGCTTTTCGCAAGCTCACGCTCAGTTTTGCCCTGATTGTGCTGCTCCTGCTCGGCGCGATTTTGGCCTCGCTGGTCTGGGGTGCCTATCCGATATTCGATAAATTCGGCTTTGGATTTCTCACCAGCCGCGCGTGGAATCCGGTCACCAATGAATTCGGTGCGCTCAACGCCATTTTCGGCACCGTCGTTACCGCCTCGATTGCGTTGTTGATCGCCTTTCCGGTGAGTTTTGGCATCGCCGTGTTTCTGACTGAGCTTTGTCCGACGTGGCTCAAGCGCCCGCTCGGCACGGCGGTTGAATTGCTCGCCGCGATTCCATCCATCATTTACGGCATGTGGGGTTTGTTCGTTTTTGCACCGCTGTTTGCGCAATACGTACAACCGTTCTTGACCAACAGCGTTGGCAACGTGCCACTCATCGGCGCGCTGTTTCAGGGACCACCGATGGGTATCGGCATGCTCGCTGCAGGGATCATCCTTGCGGTGATGGTGATCCCGTTCATCGCCTCCGTGATGCGCGACGTGTTCGAGATCGTGCCGCCGGTGCTCAAGGAGTCGGCCTACGGACTCGGCGCGACGACCTGGGAAGTAGTGCGCAGCGTGGTGTTGCCCTATACCAAGGCCGGCGTTGTCGGTGGCACGATGCTGGGCCTCGGGCGTGCGCTCGGTGAAACCATGGCCGTGACGTTCGTGATTGGCAATACGCCGAAAATTTCGGCGTCGTTGTTCGAGCCCGGTGCGTCGATTGCATCGACCATCGCCAATGAATTTGCCGAGGCGGGTGATGGCGGCCATATCGCTGCGCTGATCGGCGTCGGCCTGGTGCTGTTCATCATCACCTTCATCGTGCTTTCGCTTGCCAAGTTGATGCTCATGCAACTGGCCAAGGGCGAAGGGGTGCGCACATGACAACGCCGCTAACCGCGCTCTATCGCAAGCGCTTGTTCATCAATCGACTCGCCCTTGCGCTGGCGTTTGCGGCCATGGCCTGCGGCATGGTTTTTTTGTTGTGGATTCTTGCGGTTCTGGTCGTCAAAGGCATTGGCGGACTCAACATCGCGGTCTTCACGCAGATGACGCCGTCGCCCGGCAGCACGGGCGGACTACTCAATGCGATTTTTGGCAGTCTTGTGATGGTGACCCTTGGTACGCTGATTGCGACGCCAATCGGCATTCTGGCCGGAATTTATCTGGCCGAGTTTGGGCGTCGTGGTTGGGTGGCACCGACAACGCGCTTTGTCAATGACATCTTGCTGTCGGCACCCTCGATCATCGTCGGCCTGTTCGTCTACACCGTTTATGTCGCACAGGTGAAACACTTTTCGGCGTGGGCGGGTGCCATTGCGCTGGCGATCATCGCAATACCAGTGATCGTCCGCACTACCGAAACCATGCTCATGCTGGTGCCGACTAGCCTGCGCGAAGCGGCGGCGGCACTCGGCGCACCGGAATGGAAAGTGGTTTCGTATGTCGCGCTGAGAGCCGTGCGCAGCGGTGTCATCACCGGCATCTTGCTCGCCGTCGCACGCATCAGCGGCGAAACTGCGCCGCTACTATTCACTGCACTCAACAACCAATTTTGGTCGAGCGACCTGAATGCGCCAATGGCCAATCTGCCGGTGGTAATTTTTCAGTTCGCCATGAGTCCGTTTGAAAACTGGGTCGATCTGGCATGGGCCGGCGCCATGCTTATCACTTTTTCGGTGCTCGCCATCAACATCATCACACGCGTTGTCTTTCGCCAACGCTCGACCTAGTCTGGACCCGACTCGTTTATGAACACCCCGCTGCCATCCGCCGAATCCACCCACGTTGTCCCGCCGAAAATTTCGGTTCGCAACTTGAATTTCTTTTACGGCAATTTTCAGGGTCTGAAGAACATCAACCTCGACATTCTCGAACGGCGTGTCACCGCGTTCATCGGCCCATCCGGCTGCGGCAAATCGACGCTACTGCGAACCTTCAACCGCATGTACGACCTCTATCCGGGCCACCGTGCCGAGGGCGAGATCATCATGAACGGCAAAAACGTGCTGGACAAATCGCAAGACTTGAACCTGCTGCGCGCCAAAGTCGGCATGGTGTTCCAAAAACCAACGCCATTTCCGATGTCCATTTACGACAACATCGCCTTCGGCGTGAAATTGTACGAATCACTGTCCAAGGCGGAAATGGACGAACGGGTCGAATGGGCGCTCAACAAGGCCGCGATCTGGGGTGAGGTGCGCGACAAGCTCAAGCAGAGC
>JBCKPN010000097.1:0-6974 GCA_038901695.1 Usitatibacteraceae bacterium | reverse complement strand
TCGTTTGCAGCGTGATGTGGCTGTGTGGTTGCGGCGCCAAGCCTGCGGCACTGCCCGCGCTCGATAAAGCGGCGGTGGTGCTCGCCTTCGGCGACAGCCTGACCTTTGGGTCGGGTGCGGCGCCTGAGCAATCGTACCCGGCGCTGTTGGCGCGGCACATTGGTCGCGACGTGGTCAATCGTGGTGTACCGGGCGAAGTCAGCCAGGATGGGCTGCAGAGGCTACCCAGTGTGCTCGATGAAGTGCAGCCGCGCCTGCTGATTCTGTGCCACGGCGGCAACGATTTTTTGCGCAAGCTCGACGCGGGCGCGACCGAAGCCAACTTGCGCGCGATGATCAAGCTCGCGCGTGACCGCAATATCAGCGTAGTGCTGCTCGCCACGCCGAAGCCCGGGCTGCTGCTGTCGGTACCGGCGTTCTACGACACCATTGGCCGCGATCTCGCCGTACCTGTCGAGCGAAAAGTATTGACCGCTGTTCTCGGCGACAACGCACTTAAATCGGATTTGGTGCATCCCAATGCGGCGGGATACGCACGGGTCGCCGACGCATTGGTGGCACTGCTGAAGCAAGCGGGCGCCGTCTAGGCAATTGTCACGAGATTTACAAACTCGTTTAACGACGGACGTTTTCAGGCATTTTCGGCTGAAACACCGCACCAATAGGCGTGTTTCAACCGCTGAATCAACTGGAGGGCACCTCTAAAAATTCAAAATTCTAAGCGAGGCTAGGCGCGAGAAAAATTTTAGCCCGCAGCATATACCTGATATGTAAGGAATAAAAATTTTTGAGCAACAACGCATCGCGACGAAGTTTGGATTTTTAGAGATGCCTTGGAACTATTGGCGTCGGAAACGGGAACCCCCGCATGGCACTCCCCTCCAAATGGCCGACACACTTGCCACCATGCCACTGACAGATGTGAATCCCGACCTCGAGTTGCCGAGGCGCATGCGCTTGGGCGCTTCAACGCTACTACCAGTGGCTCCGCCCCTGTGCCCTGCGTCGATACTCTCGCCTTACGGGTTCGCCGCGTCGGCTTCGATCGATACATCAGGACAACAGGTTCCCGAGTTCCGACCCTGAGCCTGTAACAGAGTCACGCCACCTCTATGCCGATTGCCACGCAGCCAATAAACAGGTTGCCGCTGCGTTTATCTCGGCTGTAGGGGTAGCAGCCGATTTTGACAATACTGAAATCTCACGACACTTACCCGGTGGTTCACACGCGTTCGTCTCTCTGCTACGTACCTGACAGCTTTTGCTGTGCCTTGCCGCTCACGACCAGAGCTCTTTACCCAAGCCGCGCAAGGTGGTTTGCTTTCTCCTCCTGTAAAGCGAAAGCGGTGGATCTACCACCATCTCAGTGTCAGCATGTCTCCGCCGCCAACTACGCAGCGGGGACTTCTCGGCACACACCCCTTAGATTAAAGCTGTCCCCTTGAGATTTTATGAATCGCCTGTTACTATTATGAGTAAATTAACTCAGGATAGTAACCATGCCCGTTAAGACCTACCAGCGTAAGGAAGTTCATACCCTTCTTGAACGACTTGCCGAGCCGCCGCGCTTTCTGATTTTTGTTGCGGGCTCGCGTCAGGTTGGCAAAACCACGTTGGTACGCGATGCGTTAGCCCAGTATGGGCGTGAGCGATATCACTTCATTCCTGTTGATCAGCCGGACGAGATGCGGCGGCCTGGTTTTTCGCCTGCTGAAAGCGATACCTACGATCAGGCTGGGCGTCCACGCGATGCTGCGTGGCTGGTCAGCCAGTGGCAACGCGCCCGCACAGCAGCACGCGATTCAACGAATGGACATATTCTTGTCTTCGATGAAATCCAGAAAATCTCTCGCTGGTCGGAAGCAGTCAAGGGACTATGGGATGCTGATCGGGCTGAAGGACTGAAATTACATGTCGTTCTGCTGGGATCGTCGCCTTTGTTGATGCAGAAGGGAATGAGCGAAAGCCTGGCCGGACGCTATGAATTGATTCGCGTTACCCACTGGTCGTTCCTCGAAATGGTCGAAGCTTTCGACTTTGATCTGGACGATTACATTTATTTCGGCGGCTATCCCGGCAGTGCCGCATATATTCGTGACGAGCCGCGCTGGCGCAATTATGTAAACGGTAGCTTGATCGAGCCAAGCATCGAGAAGGACATTTTGATGATGACGCGGGTCGACAAACCGGCTCTGCTCAAGCAGCTATTCCATCTCGGTTGTAAATACTCCGGACAACTCCTCTCCTATACCAAAATGCTCGGACAGCTTCAGGATGCGGGCAATACCGTGACGCTCGCGCATTATCTCGATCTGCTGGGAAATGCCGGGTTAATCCAGGGGCTACAGAAATACGCAGGGCAGCAACATCGGCGACGTGCATCCGTGCCCAAGCTCAATGTGCTCAACACCGCCCTGATGTCCGCCGGATCGGGCTACACCAAGGCGGAAGCCAAAGCTGATCGCAGCTACTGGGGTCGCTTGGTGGAGAGCACCATAGGCGCGCATCTGCACAACACCGGCCATCCCGAGTGCCAACTCTATTACTGGCGCGATAGTCCGCACGAAGTGGATTTTGTGATCGAACGCGGCAAGCGGCTCACCGCCATCGAAGTAAAGAGCGGGCCAGCCTCTGGACATGCGGGCGGCCTTGATGTATTCGCGGAAAGCTTCGGCAAGTGCCGCAAGCTGTTGGTCGGCGAAGGCGGCATCCCGATTGCCGAATTTCTCTCCTATCCGGCGGAGCACTGGCTTTGAGCCAAGCGAACAAACCTTTCCTCGTTCGGCGAACTTGCACGCGCAAATCGGGAAACAGGGATAAGCAAGGCAGCCAGCCGCTGGAGGCCTATCGCGACCTGCCAGCCTACGTGCTGCTTGGCGATCCGGGTGCAGGCAAGACGGAAGCCTTCAAGCTGGAAGCAAGCGAGTGCGGCGGCGAATATATCAAGGCGCGCGACTTCGCCACTATCGAGCCGGGAACAGAATATCAGGGCAAGATACTATTCATTGATGCGCTAGACGAAATGCCCGCTGTGGAGGGTGACAGGCGGAATCCACTTGATCGCATACGTGAACGTCTGGCAAAGCTGGGGCGTCCGAGCTTCCGTCTCTCCTGCCGCGAGGCAGACTGGCTGGGCGAGAGCGGCAGCGAAGCGTTGAAACGCGTGTCGCCAAATGGCGATGTCGTCGCCCTGCATCTCGACCCCTTGACCGATGATGACGTCGCCGAAATTCTTCGGCACACAAACACCGTTCCCGATCCCGATGAATTCATACGCAAGGCGCGTGATCACCGGCTCGACGAACTCCTGCGCAACCCGCAAACGCTGACTTTGCTGGTGGAAGCGGTAGGTGGCAACGAATGGCCAGCAAGCCGCAAGGAAATTTATGAGATGGCATGCCGCCAACTGGTGCGTGAAAAAAACCCAGAACACCGGCAAGCCAAACGCGAAAAAGTGCTTCCCACCGATAGGCTGCTGGATGCCGCCGGATACTTGTGCGCCATCCAGTTGCTATCCGGAATTGCGGGTTATTCCCTGGATGAGGAGAGGGCCGACAAACAATATTTCTGCTGGAAAGAACTGACGGAGCATGACCCCCCATTGCTTGCCGCACTGAAAACCAACCTGTTTCAAGGGGACGGTGAGGAACGACGCATTCCCATTCACCGTAGCGTCGCCGAATATCTGGGTGCTCGCTATCTTGCCTCACGCATCGAGCATCACGGCCTGCCATTTGGCCGTGTTCTCGCATTGATGACGGGCGAAGATGACGGCGTAGTGACCGACCTGCGCGGCCTCGCGGCATGGCTCTCTGCTCATTGCCTCAGCGGTAGGCACGCATTGATCGAACGCGATCCATTGGGTGTGGTGCTGTATGGTGACGTGCGCAATTTTCCTGTTTCGGACAAGCGGCTTGTTTTGGAAGGTATGAAAAGCGAATCCCAATATTATCCATTCCCCTACGAGGATTGGTCATCTCCGTCTTTTGGCGCACTGGGCACCCTGAATATGGCGCATACATTCAGGGAAATTCTTTCATCACCTTTGCGTGATGATAAGAACCAGAAGCTGGTTGATTACGTGCTCGATGCCTTACGCTACAGTGAACGCATGTCCGCGCTGGCTGACCTCCTGGAAACCATCGCACGGGATACCAGCTACTGGCCAAGAATACGTAAGGCCGCAATACAAGCGTTGATGCATGTTATTCCAGATGACCATTCAAAACTGCTGAAGCTTGCGGAGGATATTCGCGCAGGTGTTGTCGAAGACAGGGAAGATGAAATACTTGGCACTATTCTGGACAAGCTATATCCCCATACTATTTCTCCAGCACGAATATTCGATTACCTCCACCCGCCGAAAAATCCGGATCTGATTCGCAGCTATTTCATGTTCTGGGTTCACCATCTTCCAGAGAACTCCGTTAGGGAAGACCTCCCCCTGCTGCTCGATAAGTTGGCACAAATTCGACCCGATATGAGGGAGGTTTTGCAAGAGCATCAATTAAACAAGATGGCTGGAATACTGCTGGCGCGCGGGCTGGAAGCTCACGGTGATGTTATCGTCGATGAGCGTCTTTTCGAGTGGCTCGGCGTTGGTCTGGATGAATACGCTCATCCTCGTCTTGATGGGAAATATACCAAGCGTATTGCCAAGTGGTTCGTGGACCGCCCTGATCGCTACAAAGCCATGATCTGCTGCGGTGCATCTCTATGCGTTGGAAGCGACAATATTCCATATTGTATGCACCGATCCACAATGAGGCTTTACGGTGCCACACCTCCCGCTGACATCGAAACCTGGTATTTAGAGAAGGCGGCGGCGGAACAGCAGGTTGAATTGGCCGAATATTACTTCACTCAAGCCGTTCACCTGTTAATACAGCAAGGCGGTCAACAAGATCTGACGCTTCCAGCTCTGGAATTCCTGAAATCATGGACGCAAGCATACCCAGCCCTTCAAACATGGCTTGACCCGTTTATCACTCGTCCCATCGGCGACTGGCAACAGGAACATGCCATTAAAAACCGTGAAAGAAAGTACGAACGTCAGAAACGGAAAAACGAAAGGGTAAGTTATTACCGCCAACACATAGCGGCTATTCGCGATGGCAGCGCATACCCGCAAATATTGCACGATCTTGCTAGGGCATACAACGGGCTGATTTACGAAGCTAAAGGGGAAACGCCACGCGAACGCCTTGAGATTTTTCTGGATGGTGACGTTGAACTGATCGAAGCCGCCTACACAGGCTTTCGCCATGCCCTAGACCGTAGCGACTTGCCGACGGTTCGCGAAATCGTCGATCTGGAACTTAAAGGGCAGATGCATTACATCCGTGCAGCCTGCCTGGTTGGCATGGACGAGCTATATCAGTCCGACCCATCCGGTGCGTTGCGACTTACCGATGACGTATTGTCGCGGATGTTGGCATTTCGCTTTACCAACGTCGGCGACGATCCGTCATGGTTTGCAGCACTACTGCGTGAACGTCCGGCATTGGTAGCGGAAGTGCTGCTCACTTACGCCATGCCCATGCTGCGCGCGGGAAAAGAGCATATCGCCGGACTATATCCATTGGTCTATAACGATGCGTATGCCGAAGTGGCCCGCATTGCACTGCCTGTACTGCTGGAAGGCTTTCCGTTGCGTGCTAGCAAGCTTCGATTATCAAATGCACTCGACCCGCTCATGATAGGGGCGTTGCACTACATCGATGGGAAGACGCTCGCATCATTGATAGCGCGGAAACTTGAACTGAAAAGCATGGATGCGGCGCAACGAGTCTATTGGCTGGGTTGCGGCTTGCTGGTTGCCCCGGCTATTTACGAAGCGAAGTTAATTCAATACATCGGTAAGAGCGAAGTTCGCAGAGGCTATCTGGCGAGTTTTCTGCATAGCCGCTGTGACGAACGTCGCTTGCCTGATAACGCCATCCTTTCCGAAACCACGCTTGCCCATTTGATCGAGCTGCTGGCACCGGACTGCTCGCCAGAACGCACTACGGGAGCGGGTTGGGTCAGCCCGGCCATGAACACCGCCGATATGGTGCGTTCTTATATCAATACCTTGGGCGGCAACCCAAACGAAACCGCGTCCAGCGAACTTGAACGCTTGCTTGCATTACCCAATCTGTCGCCTTGGCACAACTTGTTGCGTGGTGCATTGCATGCCCAGCGCATCGCCCGGCGCAAGGCCTCATTCCATCGCTTGGGTGTGGCAGCGGTCAGCCGCACGCTCGCCAACCTTCAGCCCGCCAGTGCAGCCGACCTTGCCGCACTGGCATTCGACCATCTGCGCGATATCGCTCGCAAAATCCGCGACGGCAACACCGACGATTATGAGCAGTACTGGAGCTACGATGCATCCAATAAGAAACTGGACAAGCCCAAACCGGAAAACGACTGCCGAGATGTATTGTTGTCCGACCTGAAAGAGCGACTGGGTAAACTCAATATTGATGCTCAACGAGAGGGAAATTATGCGGACGATAAGCAGGCCGACATTCGCGTTTCTTTCGGTGGCGCCAGTGGATTCAATGTCCCCATCGAAATCAAAAAAGATAATCACCGCGATCTCTGGCGTGCCATCCACGAACAACTGATCGCAAAATATGTTCGCGATCCAGGCACCGACGGGCATGGAATTTATCTGGTCTTCTGGTTCGGCGGCAAGGGAATGCCACTGCCGCCCGATGGCAAGAAGCTACGTAGCGCCCAAGAACTGGAAGACCGTCTTCGGCAGACGCTCTTACCGGAAGAAAGCCATCGCATTCTGGTTTGCGTGATTGATTGCGCGCTGCCATCTCACAGCTAAGCGGCCATTCCTTTAATGAATCAAAGGGTCAGGGTGATTTGTTTTGTCAGACGCCGAAAACAAATCACGCTGGTCGAAAAGAAAGGGGTCACATCTTGTAACATCATATTTGCTTTATAGTCCCTTTCTTGTTGCTGGGCATGGCGTTTAGTTA
>JBCKPN010000096.1:0-7037 GCA_038901695.1 Usitatibacteraceae bacterium | reverse complement strand
TGAAACACCGCACCCATAGGGGAGTTTTAACTGTCGATCTTGATGTTGGCGTCCTTCACGACTTTGCCCCACTTGGCAATTTCGGTGTTGATGAACGTGGCAAATTCCTTTGGCGATTGTCCGCCAGCCATGGCGCCCGCTGCTTCCCAGGCTTTTTTGATGTCGGCGTCGCCGAGCACCTTGACGGTCTCGTTGTAAAGCCGATCCACAATCGGTTGCGGCGTGCCTTTGATCGCCCACACCGCGTACCAAGTCGTCAGGGTGAAATCCTTGTAGCCGAGTTCGATCATGGTCGGGACCTCCGGCAGCAGCGGTGAGCGCTGTGGTGAAGTCACGGCGAGTGGAATCAATTTGCCCGCCTTGATCTGTGCGCTCGATGATCCGAGTCCGTCAAAGGCAAGATCGACCGTGCCGCCGAGCAAATCCATCATCATCGGCCCGACGCCCTTGTACGGCACGTGCACCATGTCAACACCAGCGCTGCGCTTGTACAGTTCAGCCCCGAGGTGGTGCGATGTGCCCGCTCCGGGCGAACCATAGTTCATCTTGCCTGGATTGGCCTTCAAGTATTTCAGCAGTTCGGCTTCGGTCTTGAACGGATGCTTGGGGTTGATGACCAACACGTTGGGCACGTACGCGAGTACCGTGATGGGCACGAAGTCCTGTTCGAGTTTGTAGGTCTTGCTGTGATACAGCGACTCAGCAATGGTGTGGTGAATCGCGCCGACAAAGAACGTGTAGCCGTCCGGTGTGGCTTTGGCCGCTGCCGCCGCACCGACCGTGCCACCGGCACCGCCCATGTTCTCGACGAGGATGGTTTGTCCGAGTGCCATGCCGAGTTTTACCGCATACGGGCGGGCGAACACGTCAGTGCCACCACCGGCCGGGAACGGGTTGATCAAGCGCACTGGTTTGTTCGGGTAGCCTGCCTGCGCGAACGCAGAATGACTCAGGGGTAGGGCGGATGCAGCGCTGATTGCAGACAGCGCCTTCAATGTGTCGCGACGATTCATGTGTTCCTCTGGTTATGGTGATTGGTCCCTATGCTGGGACATTGTTTGTGAAACAAAAACTATGCGGCTATTTTGACACCACGCGGGGTCGAAAGTTTCTGGTTGCTGCCGGTGGCCGATTCGCACAGGTAAGCCATGGCGGCATCGACGCCGCCCGTTTGGTGCGGCACGCCCGCGAGGGCGAGGCCCATCTCGACACCGGACAACGCACCGAGCAGCGATAACGCATTGATGTCACCCAGGTGGCCAATACGAAATACCTTGCCTTTGATTTTCGCCAGCCCAATGCCGAGCGACATATCGAAGTGTTGGAGAATGACGCCGCGTAAATGATCGGCGTCGTGTCCCTCGGGCATTTGTACGGCGGTCAAGATCGGCGAATACTCGGCTGCGTTCTCGCACAGCACGGAAAGTCCCCACGCGTTGACGGCGCGCCGCGTCGCCTCGCCGAACCGGACGTGGCGTGCAAATACATTTGGCAACCCTTCTTCGTGCAGCATCGCGATGGCTTCGCGTAGACCGTAGAGCAGATTGGTGGCTGGCGTGTAGGGAAAAAAACCGTTCTGGTTGGCCTCCAACATTTCGCCCCAGCCCCAAAACGACTTTGGCAGTTTGGAGGATTGGCTCGCCGCAAGCGCTTTGGCGGAGATGGCGTTAAACGACAAGCCCGGCGGCAACATCAAGCCCTTCTGCGATCCGCCCACTGTGACGTCAACGCCCCATGCATCGTGTTGATAGTCTACCGATCCGAGCGACGAAATGGTATCGACCATGAATAGCGCCGGATGCTTGGCGCGGTTAATGGCGGCGCGCACCGCGGCGATATCGGACAGCACGCCGGTCGAGGTCTCGCTATGCACCACGCAGACCGCCTTGATGGCGTGTTCACGGTCAGCAACCAGACGCGCTTCGACGGTTGCCGCATTGACGCCGTGGCGCCAAGTGCCCGGAATGAGGTCGGTGACGAGACCCAATTTGACTGCCATCTTCTGCCACAGCGCGGCAAAGTGTCCGGTCTCGACCATCAGCACGCGATCGCCCGGCGACAGGGTGTTGACCAGCGCCGCTTCCAACGCGCCGGTGCCAGACGCCGGATAGATGATGACCGGCTGCGTCGTTTGAAAAATGGTCTTGATGCCGGTGAGCACCGATTTGGCCAGCTCCTGAAATTCGGGGCCACGGTGGTCAATAATCTGCTTGCTAATCGCGCGCAAAATGCGATCAGGCACTGGTGTCGGTCCCGGAATATGCAGGAAGTGGCGGCCGGCGCGGTGCGCGGTGGTAGTCATGTGTTTGATCCCTCAACGTGTTTGGTATGGGCTATGCTATTCGATAACCGAATTCTGAGCATATAACCTATGTCAAGCGTTGGTCAACTAAAATCCGCTATACGGGACGCCACGCAGCTGGCGCAGACGCTGCGTGCACAATGCGATGCCGAAGTGTACTTCGATGCGCCGACGCGGGGTCGCTATGCAACGGACGCCTCTATCTATCAAGTGATGCCGGTCGGCGTGGTGGTGCCGCGCAACCCTGCTGCGGCGCAAGTGGCGATGCAAATTGCGGCAGAGCACGACATGCCGATCCTGCCACGCGGCGCTGGCACGTCGCAGTGCGGCCAGACCGTGGGCGCCGCACTTGTTATTGATAGTAGCAAGCACTGTAACCGTGTTATTGCTGTGGATGCCGAACTCAAACGCGCCACCGTCGAACCGGGCCTGGTGCTCGATCAGCTCAACGCAGTGCTCAGGCCGCTCGGTCTGTGGTTTCCGGTCGATGTGTCGACGTCAGCGCAGGCGACCATCGGTGGCATGGCAGGTAACAACTCGTGTGGTTCCCGTTCGATTTACTACGGCAACATGGTGCACAACGTCGCCGCGATTGACGCGTGGCTGGTGGACGGGACATCGGCGCGATTCGACGATGCGCCGGTGGTGCGCGATAGCGGGCGCTTGCAGCACATTGTCGATGGGGTGAGAGCGATTTGCGAGCGCGAACGTGAAGAAATCGCGACACGCTTTCCGCCGCTGTTGCGCCGCGTCGCCGGATACAACCTCGACCTGTTTCATCCGCAAGACCCGATGCACTACAACTCGGCGCTGCCGAATTTGGCGCACTTGCTGGTCGGCTCGGAAGGCACGTTGGCGTTGTTTCGCGCGCTGGAGTTGAAGCTCTCGCCGTTGCCGACGCATAAAGTGCTTGGTGTCGTGAATTTTCCAACGTTTTATCGGGCGATGGAACTGACTCAACACATCGTCACACTGGCACCGGTCGCGGTTGAGCTGGTAGATCGGACGATGATTGACCTCGCGCGCAACAACACGGCGTTTCGCCCGGTGATTGACGTGGCACTCATCGGCGAACCCGAGGCGATATTGCTGGTCGAGTTTGCGGGCGATGATCTTGCCTACATTCGCGGCAAGCTGGATCGACTCGTGCAATTGATGGGCGATTTTGGCGTCCCTGACAGCGTCGTCAAAATGACCGACGCCACCGCGCAAAAACAACTGTGGGAAGTGCGCAAGGCGGGTCTGAATATCATGATGTCGATGAAGGGTGAGGGAAAACCTGTCAGCTTCATCGAGGACTGCGCGGTAGCGCTGCCACATTTGGCCGAGTACACGCGGCGGCTCACTGAGGTTTTCGAAAAACACGGCACGCGCGGCACTTGGTACGCCCACGCCAGCGTCGGTACACTGCATGTGCGACCGATTCTGAACATGAAAACCGACGGCGCAAAAAAAATGCGCGCCATCGCCGAAGAAGCCGCCGCGTTGGTACAGGAGTACAAGGGCGTGTATTCCGGCGAACACGGTGACGGACTGGTACGCAGCGAGTGGATTGCGCCATTTTTCGGTCCGCGATTGACCGCAGCGTTGGGTGAGATCAAGGCGCTGTTCGACCCGCGCAATCTGATGAACCCCGGCAAGATTGTGTCGCCGTCGAAACAGGATGATCGGTCGCTGTTTCGCTACCAACCGAACTACCGGATCACACCGATCCGGACCGGACTTGACTGGCATGCCGAATTTGGCGAGCGCGGCCTCGCGGGCGGGCACCAACGGTCGAGCCGATGCTGCGCAAAAAGGGGTTGGTCGAAGCCTAACCTGCATGGCGCGGATCAATCGGGCTCCCGCAGCATGACCAGACACTGAACGCATGCCGTCGATGGCGAACGATCGATGCGAGTCCGCGTCGCGCCGGTTCGCGTGCGGGCATTGAGGCCTGCGCGGCATTTAGAATGGTGCTGAATTGTCCGTGATCGTCGACGCACGACGCCGCCTGACCTATCTCCGCACCCCATGCCCGTCAAACTTTTCTACTACCCCAGCAACGCCAGCCTCGCCCCGCATATCATGCTCGAGGAAATCGGCGCGCCGTACGAATTGGTGTCAGTGGATCGCAACGCGAATGCCCACAAGTCGCCCGAATATCTCAGACTCAATCCGGCCGGATTAATTCCTGTATTGATTGACGGCGATATTGTGTTGAGTGAGACCGCTGCCATCATGCTGCACCTGGCCGACCGGCACCCGGAGGCCAAGCTGATTCCACCGCTGCAAAGCGCAGAGCGTGCGCAATGCTATCGCTGGCTGATTTATCTCACCAACACGCTGCAGGCTGACCTCATCCACTACTACTACCCGCATCGCATCGGGGGTGAGCACGCCGACATCATCAAAGCCAACGCCACGGCGATGATGATGCCGATGCTCGACATACTGGATCAGCAACTGGCGATCTCGGGCGGACCGTTTCTGCTCGGCGCGCACTACACCGTGGCCGATATTTTTCTGTTCATGATGTGCCGCTGGACGCGCAACATGCCAAATCCGGCACGCCATCGCGCGCATCTCGCGGCGTTCTTGGAAATGATGGCGAAGCGACCAGCCGTGGCGCGCGCATTCTCAACAGAAAAGATTCCACAGCCTTGGTACTAGCCTGCATATTTCACGGGTCGGCAACCAAGTCACACCAAAGGTGAGGAGACATCATGGCACTGCAAAGCTTGTCGGACGAACAGATTCGTACTTGGTCACGCGCCGAAAAAGACACTTGGTGGCTGACCAATGTTTTTCGTGGCGACATGCCGCAGTTGACCATCCGCTCCGGCATCACCGGTTTTTTTCTGGGTGGCATTCTCGCGGCGACGGCGCTCTACATCGTCGCTAAAACCGGCATCACCATTGGCGTCGGTTTGACGTCTGTGATTCTCGCGTTCGCGATGTTTCGCATCCTGCACAGCGCGGGTCTTGGCAGCGACTTCACCATCCTTGAAAACAACTGCACGCAGTCGATCGCGACTGCGGCCGGCTACATGGTTGCGCCGCTCGGTTCGAGCCTGGCCGCATACATCCTCGTCACCGGCATCATCCCGGTGTGGTGGCACATGATGGTGTGGATGGTAGTGTGCTCGATTCTCGGCGTACTGATTGCGTTCCCGATGAAGCGGCGTTTCATCAACGAAGATCAGTTGCCGTTTCCGGAGGGTCGTGCGGCGGGCGTGGTGCTCGACGCGCTGTACACCGGCAGCGCAGCATCCGGCATGTTTAAGGCTAAGTTGCTGGCATACACGGCGGTGTTTACCGGCATTTACCAGATGATCATTTCAGACGGCTGGATGAAACTCATCCAGTTCAAGTTGTTCATGATGGATAAGTGGACGGGATTGAAAGTGCCGTGGAATTTGCACGAGCGCCTCGACACCTATTACTACGCGGCAGCCGTGAAATCGCAACTTTGGATTCCGACCATCCTCGGCACCGACATTCGCCAACTGGGGCTGCGCTTCACGCTGGACGCCGCCATGATCGGTATCGGCGGGTTGATGGGCATCGCAGTGGCGACCAGCGTCATGCTCGGCGCGTTTATCAATTTTGTGGTGCTCGCGCCGATGATGATTCAGTTGGGCGACATCGCGCCGCGCATCTTGGCCGATGGCACCATCGTCAAAATTTCGCGCGGCGAAATCGTCAACCAATGGGCGCTGTGGTGGGGTGTGACCATGATGGTGGTCGGTTCGTTGGTCAGTTTGTGTGCCAAGCCGGAGATCTTTACGCAGGCGTGGAAATCCGTGACTGGCAAGCGATCCGCCGCCGCGTCGGGCACCGACGTGCTGAAAGATATCGAAGTGCCGCTGTGGATATCGTGGGTGGGCGTGCCGATTTTCAGTGTGCTCGGCGCATCCGCCACGCACTACTTCTTCGGTGTGCCGTGGCTGCTGGCGTTCATTTCACTGCCGTTGATTTTTGTGCTGACCATCATCTGCACCAACTCGATGGCGCTAACGTCGTGGACGCCTACCGGCGCCTTATCCAAGATTACCCAGTTTTCCATCGGCGCATTTGATCGCGCCAATCCGGCGAGTAACCTGATTCCGGCCGGCATGACCGCCGAAGTGGCTTCTAACGCAGCCAACTTACTATCCGACATCAAACCCGGCTACATGCTCGGCGGCAAACCGCGCCACCAGGTGGTCGGTCACATCATCGGCATTTTTGCCGGATCGCTGGTCGCCATTCCGCTGTTCTTCTTGTTGTTTCTGCCGCCAGACGCTAATGGTGTACGTTCTGCCGCGACCATCTTATCCGATCAATTCGCCATGCCGGCCGCGCTGCAGTGGAAAGGGGTTGCCGAACTGATTGCCAAGGGCGTCAGCACGCTGCCGAATTCCGCTGTCATCTCGATGGTTGTCGCGGCACTTGCCGCCTTGGCAATTGAAGTCGCACGCATCGTCACCAAGGGGCGCTTCCCGCTGTCGGCCGTGTCTATCGGTCTTGGCGTCGTACTGCCACCTGACGCGTCGTTCATGATGTGGGTGGGCGCGCTGCTGTTCTGGTGGATGCGGTCACGCCACAAGACTCCCGGCACCAAAGGCCACAATTTTTGGGTCGATGGTTGTGAACCGATTTGTGCGGGACTGATTTCCGGCGCAGCATTGGTCGGCATCGGCAACGCGATTCTGAATGTGTTGATCTAAACACAAAACTCTAGCATTGGCGGGCATTTACGGACGTTTTTGCC
>JBCKPN010000095.1:0-7077 GCA_038901695.1 Usitatibacteraceae bacterium | reverse complement strand
GGCGATTCCTACGGCGCTACACAAGAGCAAGCCCCTGCGTAGCCGCTTCGGTGGGTTCCTGCTTCACAGAGCGGCCTGACTGCGCCAGCTCTCCACAGGCTAACAAGCGATATCCTCGCTCTAAAACATTGATCGCACCGACGACATCAGCGTTATTTTCGTAGCCACAATCGACGCACAAGAACTGCGCTTGCATGAGCCGATTGTCTTTCGATACATGGCTACAACATGGGCAAGTCCGGCTCGTGTTGTGAGGTGGCACCGCCAACAACACCCCGCCGTTCCACGCCACCTTATAGTCCAGTTGCCGCCTGAACTCGCCCCAACCCTGATCGAGAATGGCGCGGTTCAGGCCGGACTTTTGTTTCACCATCTTGCCGGGCTGTTCGCCGTTGCCCTTGGAAGACTTGGACATGTTCCGTACCTGCAAATCCTCAATACAGACGAGCGCGTGGTTTTGGCTGATCGTTGTTGTGGCTTTATGCAGGAAGTCTTTCCGGGCATTCGCGATACCGGTGTGAATCTTCTGGACGCGGGCTTTCGCCTTCTTCCAGTTACTACTGAACTTGACCTTGCGGCTCATGCGTCGCTGGTAGCGGGCAAGGCGCTGTTGATGCTTCTTGAAGCTGCCCAGCGGCGCGATGAACGTCTCGTCGCTCATCGTGGCGAAGCGAGCAATGCCAACGTCGATGCCGATAGCGGATGTTGCCCTCGGCAAGGGTTGTGCGACTTCTCGTTCGGTCTGGATTGACACGAACCACTTGCCGCCACAGCCTGAGACGGTGATGTTCTTGGCGATGCCGAGAATGTCGCGGCTGTTGCGGTAGCGGATCCAGCCCAGCTTAGGCAGGAAGATACGGCCATTGGTCTGATCGAGCTTGATTTGCTTTGGGTCGGGGTAACGGAAGCTGTCGTCCATGCCCTTTTTCTTGAAGCGCGGGAAGTCGGCGCGTTTAGCGAAGAAGTTGGTGTAGGCGCGCTCCAAGTCCTTGAGCGTCTGCTGTAGCGGGTGTACCGGCGCATCAGCGAGCCAAGTCGTCTCGGTACTGTTACGCCATCCTGTGAGCGCCTTGCACAGCCCAGCGTAGCCGAGCTTCTTCTCGCCGTGTTCGTATAGACCCTTCTGCAACGCCAGCGCCTTGTTGAACACGAACCTGCACGACCCGGCAAAGCGACGCATGAGGCGCTGCTGTTCGCCGTCTGGCTGGAGTTCAAATTTGAAGGCTTGAAGGCGTTGCATGTGGCTATATTAACGTACAGTACGCCAATGTCGATGAGCTATTGTCAACGAATGGGCGGCGTCGCCGCCCGCGCTATTCTTGTCGCGCATTCCGGTCAACCGCTACAGTGCGCTGATACGCGAACGCTGGTGAGTTTGCCGGATTCACTCCGGTTCCTGGATCGAATAACCGCGCGCCTTGAGTTTCGACAGATAGCCGTCAGCGGCAAGCATCTGCGTGATTGGCAGCACCGCCAGCGTGACACTGTTCTTGGCCAAGGCGCGGTCGGCCGCTTCCAGCCACTGGGCCACAATTTGCGCTTCCAAGTTCTCGAGTCCGAGCAGCTTCGATGCACTGGCACTCTGCAACGCGGCATTGCACGCGGCGCGCTGGTCAATCGCGGGCAGGTTGCGAATCGCCTCAATGTCGCCAACGGCCCATGCGTTGGCACGAGCACGCATGGCGCCGAGGTCAGTCTCGATGCGTTCGAGCGTTTTCACGAAGCATTCGAGGTCGTCAAAGCGGGTTTTGTTGAGATCCTTGATGACAGCACGCGCGTTGCCGAGCGCTTTGTCCAATGACGGTACGAATTTGACTTCAGTGGTTTTAATTTTGTGTTTTTTCGCCGCGTCCTGAATCACCGACCACACCACGCTACTGTTGGTCAGGCCAATTTTTGCGATCGCGCGTGAGTACAGCATCCGCGCCGCGAACACCGGGCGCCAGCGCTCGATGTCGTTGTCCTCGGTGTTGTAGCCATCGATGTACTTGTCGCGCAATACTAGCCAGCGCGCGTATTGAGCCGGCGGGATGATGTCGCGCAGGGTCGCGTTGCCGGGGTTTTTTTGCACTTCCATGGCCGCAGGAATTAATGTCAGCGCGCGCCAATATCCGATCTGCTTGATCGAGACCGACACGGACGGCTCCATCAAAACTTCCTGGGATTTTGCGACAACGGCGGCCACGCCCTTGGCGCGCCAATTCATGCTTTGCGGCATGGGCGACTGCGTGCCGACAATCCAAAGTACGTTCTCGCCGTGAGTGACCTTCCACATGCCAGGTCCCGGGTACGTGCCAACGACCACCAATTCTTCGGGTGCCGGCTCAGCAACCGCTGCCGGCGCGGTCGCTTGTGCATGCGCCGCTGTCGACAGCATTGCGGCAACGAGCAGTGCCCAACGCCGTGAGCGCAATCGGATATTGCTGGCTATTGCAGATTGAATTGGGCGGTGCATGGCGGGCAGTATGCCTGTTGAGTATGCCTGTTGAGATATCAGGTGGTGTGTCAACGCGACAGACGACAAACCGATTGACAAAGCGCGCCGGAAAATGGTTCCGATCAGCATCCGCACAGAGTGGGCGAATTTCATGCCTCCCGAGTTTGCCAACCCCGTCGCCGTACACTGGGTACGTGTCCGTTCTTCGGCGCGATCTTCGCCCGCGTGCGACGGTTTTTAGAAGTTCCAAAGACTGAAAGTCTCGTATTGGAGCGCATCTTGGGCAAGTTTTGCCCTGAACACCGCACCAATAGGCGACGTTGAATCGGCGGCAGCGACCGCCGACCAACGAGGATCAGGCCGCTTGCGCCAGTAATTCACGCAACACGTATGGCAAGATGCCGCCGTGTAAAAAGTAATCGACTTCAATCGGCGTGTCGATCCGCAACAACAAGGTGAGATTTTGTTTGCTGCCGTCACCGCGCGTGATGACGAGCGTGACGTCCATCTGCGGCTTGATGCCATTCTCCAAGCCGATAACGTCGATGACTTCGTCGCCCTTGAGTTGCAGCGATGCGGCGGTGTCATTGCCTTTGAACTGGCACGCGAGCACACCCATGCCGATCAGATTCGAGCGATGGATACGCTCGAAGCTCTTGGCGATGACCGCCTTGACGCCGAGCAACTGCGTACCCTTGGCGGCCCAGTCGCGCGATGAGCCGGTGCCGTACTCCTCGCCGCCGAAGATCACCGTGGGCATGCCGGCCGCGACGTACTTCATCGCCGCGTCGTAGATCGACATTTGCTCGCCTCCCGGCTGATACAGCGTCAAACCACCTTCAACGCGTGAGCCATCGGCCTTCGGTGCCAGCATCAGGTTCTTGATGCGCACGTTGGCGAAGGTGCCACGCATCATCACCTCGTGATTGCCACGGCGTGCGCCGTAACTGTTGAAATCAGCTTTCATCACCTTGTTGTCGATCAGGTATTTGCCCGCAGGGGAAGTGTCTTTGATCGACCCAGCAGGGGAGATATGGTCAGTCGTCACAGAGTCACCAAACAGGCCGAGCACCCGTGCACCTTTGACGTCCTTGGCGGTGCCCGCATGCATGCCAAAATCGGTGCCGAAGAACGGTGGTTCAGCGATGTAGGTCGAGGTCGGCCAGTCGTAGACTTGTCCGGCTACGCCCTTAATGTTTTGCCACAGAGGGTTATCGGCGCCGAGGTTCGAGTACTGCCGTTGAAACGTCGCCGGATCCTTGGCGAAATTCATCACGGCGGTAATTTCGTGGCTGGTCGGCCAGATGTCTTTGAGATACACCGGGCCGTCCTTGCCTTGGCCGACGGGTTCAGTTTCGAGATCACGCAACACCGTTCCTGCAATGGCGTAGGCGACCACCAGCGGTGGCGACGCCAAAAAGTTGGCGCGAATGTTGGCGTGAATGCGCGCTTCAAAGTTGCGGTTGCCGGATAACACGGCGGCGGCAACGATATCGTTGTTGACAATGGATTCATTGAACGCGGGCGTCAGATCGCCAGAATTACCGATACAGGTGGTGCAACCGTAACCGGCCAAGTAAAAGCCGAGCTTTTCCAGATACGGTAGCAATCCGGCTTTGGTCAAATAGTCAGTGACCACGCGTGAGCCGGGTGCGAGTGAGGTCTTGACGTGCGGCTTGACGGTGAGACCTTTTTCCACCGCTTTTTTAGCCAGCAATCCTGCTGCTAACATCACGCTCGGGTTCGAGGTGTTTGTGCAACTGGTGATAGCCGCAATCAACACATCGCCTGAGCCAATCTCGATGCCGTCGTTGGTCGCAAAGCGTTTGTTGAGATCGCCCGCGACTTTGGAAAATCCATTCTCTGCGGGTGGTTTTGAAAACAGTGACGTGAACTGCGACTTCATGTTGCCGAGTTCAATTCTGTCCTGCGGACGCTTCGGGCCGGCGAGCGAGGCGCGCACAGAATCGAGGTCCAGCGCCAGCGAGGTCGAGTAATTGCAATCGCCCACCATCGGGATGCCGTACAGGCCCTGCGCTTTGAAATACGACTGGAATGCATCGATTTCATCGGCGGTGCGACCGGTGAATTTCAAATAATCGACCGTCACATCATCGACGGGGAAAAAGCCCATGGTGGCACCGTATTCGGGTGCCATGTTGGCAATCGTGGCGCGATCTGGCAGCGCCAGCGTGGTGGTACCTGCGCCAAAGAACTCGACAAACTTGCCGACAACTTTCGCCTTACGCAACATTTCGGTAACGGTCAGTACCAGATCGGTTGCGGTCACGCCTTCGCGCAGCTTGCCGGTGAGGTTCACGCCGACCACGTCCGGCGTCAGGAAATACACCGGCTGGCCGAGCATAGCGGCTTCGGCTTCAATGCCGCCCACGCCCCAGCCAACGACGCCGATGGCGTTGATCATGGTGGTGTGACTGTCGGTGCCGACCAGCGTGTCGGGGTAATAGATGCCTCCTTTCTGGTGCACGCCACGCGCCAGATATTCGAGGTTGACTTGATGGACAATGCCGACGCCCGGTGGCACGACCTTAAAGGTGTCAAACGCTTGCATGCCCCACTTCATGAATTGATAGCGCTCTTCGTTGCGCTTGAATTCGAGCTTCATGTTGAGATCAAGCGATTCCTTGGTGCCGTAGTGATCAACTTGCACCGAGTGATCGACCACCAGATCGACCGGCACCAGCGGCTCGATGATTTTCGGATCCTTGCCCATCTTGGCGACAACACCGCGCATGGCCGCAAGGTCGGCCAGCAACGGAATGCCCGTGAAGTCTTGCAACACCACACGCGCGACGATGAACGGAATCTCGTTTTCACGTTTGTCGTTGGCACCCCAGTTGGCGAGCTGCGTGACGTGCTCTTCGGCGACTTTTTTGCCATCAACATTTCGCAACACCGCTTCGAGCACAATGCGAATCGACACTGGTAGCTTGGCGACATTCGGGAAGGTCTTGGCGAGCTCGGGCAAAGAGTAGAACTGCCCCGTCTTGCCGCTGGCGAGCTTGAACGACTGGAGCGTGTTGAAGGCGTTATGAGCCATGATGAATCCTCGGGGGAAAAAGTGATGCGGTTGCGGTGGAACAGGCAAACGCAGGCGGAACGACAATTTTATACGTCGCGTCAATCGCTAGCCTCACAAAAGCGGCCAACATTCACGGCTTTTCGGGCACTTGGGCAGCGCGGCAATCGATTAGATCACCATCATGTCCACGAATTCATTGACGGGCGTCGCGTCCAGCTTCTTGTGGTTGACGCAAAGATCCCACAGTTGCTCGCGTTGCTTTTCCGGAAACACCCGCGCCAGATTGGTCTTGAACTTTGCCATCAACACCGGCATGCCTTCCTTGCGACGACGCTGATGGCCGATTGGGTACTCGACGACAATTTTCTTCATCCTCTTGCCGTCCGTGAATTCGACCGTGAGCGCATTGGCAATCGAGCGTCTTTTCGGGTCGTGATAATCCTTGCTAAAGCCTTTGTCCTCGACGCACACAATTTTGTCGCGCAACACGTCGATGCGCTTGTCCGAGGCAATGTCATCCTCGTAGTCGCTGGCCGTCAATCGACCGAAGATAATCGGCACCGCCACCATGTACTGAATGCAGTGATCGCGATCCGCCGGATTATTCAGCGGGCCCTTTTTGTCGATGATGCGAATACACGCTTCGTGGGTGCGAATGGTGATTTTCTTGATGTCTTTTTCACTCCGGCCAAGTTTTTTCAATTCGGCGTGAATGGTCATCGCCGCTTCGACGGCGGTCTGTGAATGAAACTCTGCCGGAAAGGAAATTTTGAACAACACGTTTTCCATCACGTAACTGCCAAACGGGCGCTGAAATTTGAATGCATTGCCTTTGAACAGCACGTCGTAAAAGCCCCAAGTCTTGGCCGTCAACACCGACGGGTATCCCATCTCGCCGGTCTTGGCGATGAGTGCCAGCCGCACCGCGCGCGAGGTCGCGTCGCCCGCAGCCCACGATTTGCGTGAGCCGGTGTTGGGAGAATGCCGATAGGTGCGCAACGATTGGCCATCGACAAAGGCGAGCGAGACGGCGTTGAGAATTTCGTCGCGACTCAAGCCCATCATCTCGGCGACGACGGCGGTTGATGCGAGTTTGACCAGCACCACGTGGTCAAGCCCGACTTTGTTAAACGAATTTTCCAGCGCAAAGCAGCCTTGAATCTCGTGCGCCTTAATCATGGCAGTCAGCACGTCACGCACTGTCATTGGCTTTTTGCCGACGGCAACGGCATTGCGCGACAGCCAATCGGCAGTGGCCAAAATGCCACCGAGGTTGTCCGATGGATGCCCCCATTCGGCGGCCAGCCACGTATCGTTGAAATCGAGCCAGCGAATCATCGCGCCGATATCGAACGCGGCCTTGACCGGATCCATTTGAAATTGGGTTCCCGGCACCTTGGCACCGTTGGGCACCAATGTGCCTTGCACCACGGGTCCGAGTAATTTGCGGCAGGCCGGGTATTCGAGCGCTTCGAATCCGCAACCGAGTGTATCGAGCAGGCAATAGCGTGCCGTGTCGTACGCCTGGGTAGATTTGATCTTGTATTTGCTGACGTAGTCGACGATGTCGGTGAGGACTTTGTCGGGTTTCGGGCGG
>JBCKPN010000094.1:0-7101 GCA_038901695.1 Usitatibacteraceae bacterium | reverse complement strand
TCCGCAACCGGTCACCGCGGTCGCAACCTCGCTCAAGCCACCGGTGATCCCAGTTGAATCGTTCATGCGCCGCGCCGAGTTTGCGTCGATGTCAATTTCGCCGAAAGGCGACCGGCTGGCAGCACTGGTGCCAATACGGGATCGCGACAACTTGGTGGTCATTGACCTGGTGAAGCGAACACGCACCACCATCACCAATTTCACGGACAACGACGTCACCAACTTCGGCTGGATCAACAATGACCGATTGTTTCTGCGTGTTGCCGATGGCCGCGATGCCTTGGGCGAAGCCCGCTTCCGCGGCACTTACGCCGTCGATGCGGACGGTGCCAACATTCGCAATTTGACGGATCTTCGCGGGCTGGCGCCGCTTCGCACCATCGCTGACGACAGCAAAGGTGAAATGTATGTGACGATGAGATTGCGTAATCGCGAGATCACTGACGTTTACAAACTCAACACGCGAACCGGCAAGTCCGAATTGCTTTCATTCGACAACCCGGGCGAAACGCAAGGCTGGGTACTCGACTGGAACGACAAGCCCTTGATCGCCAACAGCACGGATCCGAAGACGCTTGAGGCACTTGTTTGGTATCGCCCAGCGATTGACGCCAAATGGGAATTGCTGTGGAAGAACTCTCCCGACGATGCAACTGACTCAACCGATGTGGTGGCGTTCGACGGCGACAACAAGGCGCTGATTGTGGCCAGCAACGTCGGCCGAGACAAGTACGCTCTGTATCGCTATGACTTGCAAACCCGCAAGCGTGGTGAGCTCATTTTCGAACATCCGCTCATCGATGTCCGTGGCGGCCTGATCTGGAATCGCGCCGAGAAAAAATTGATGGGGATTGCGTACAACGCCGAAGTGCAATCAACCAAGTGGCTCGACTCCAAGATGGCCGACTTGCAGCAGCAAATCGACGCAGCGCTGAAAACGACGCGTAATGTCTTGTCGTTCAATCCCAACGGAGACACGACACGCGTCCTGATCAGTTCGTCATCGGCGACCGATCCGGGTGGCTATTATTTGTACGACGCGACGCGGGGTGGCCTCGAGGAACTACCCAAGAGACGTCCGTGGATCAACCCCGATCACATCTCGCCGCGCAAGTACCTGCCCTACACGGCGCGCGATGGCCTGAAGATTCCGGCGTGGGTCACCATTCCCAAAGGCACTGATGGCAAAAACCTGCCGTTGATTGTTCACATTCACGGCGGTCCCAATGTACGCAGCTATGGCGACAATCCGTGGGGTCGTTACTCCGAAGCACCCTTCTTCGCCAATCGCGGTTACGTGGTGTTGGAACCGGAGCCACGTGCCTCGACCGGGTTTGGCCGCAAACACTTGAGCCTCGGTTACAAGCAGTGGGGGCAGACCATGCAAGACGATATTACCGACGGCGTACAGTTTCTGATTAAGGAAGGCATTGTCGACAAGAATCGTGTCTGTTTGTACGGCGGCAGCTATGGCGGCTACGCCACGCTGCAAGGTTTGGTGAAAGAGCCGGACATGTTCCGCTGTGGTCTGCCGTGGATTGCGGTGACCGATTTGGTGCTGTTTCAGACCGACACCCTAAGCGACACCAACAACATACGATTCAACATGAGCGTGTTTTTTGAGCGCACCGTGGGGAACTACAAAACTGAGCGCGCGATGCTCGAAAAAAACTCCCCCGTCAATCACGCCGACAAGATAAAGGCTCCTGTGCTACTGGTGATGGGTGAATTAGACGTTCGTGTGCCGATGCGCCACGGCATCTCGATGCGCGACGCCATGAATCGCGCCGGCGTGAAAAACGAATTCGTTATGTACAAGGGCGAAGCACACGGTTTTAACAAACAGGAGAACGTGGTGGATTTCTTCAGCCGAGCTGAGAAATTCTTTGCCGAGCATCTGAAGTAACGATTTGCCGCGAAGCAAAAAAGGGCACCCGAGAGGGTGCCCTTTTTGTTTGCACTTCTGGCCTACTTGACGATGATCGTTTCAATGAACGCCAGCTGCGCATAGAACACGAAGTCCTGTATCGATTTTGTGCGCATCAGCGCACGATCATCAGGCCACACGCGCCAGATGCCGGTTGGACTTTCCCGTCTTGGTGCCAACCCTGACGACTGTTCAAATGGTAGAACGCGCGGGGATCGCTCAACAACAAATAGCGGCCGGGTGATTACCATTGCTCCCGCGTCGCCATTGTCGCCATTGTTGCCGTTGTTGCCGTCGTTGCCGCCGTTGCCATTGACACTGGCGTCGATAATGCCGCCCACAATGCGGTTTGCATGGCTTGCCAGCATCGACCGCGCTAGCGCACCACCGGCACCTGTTCCCCACACCATCACCCGCTTCTCATCGAGTGTGGGCTGCAGGCGAATCCAGTCGAGCAGCGCCACCGATGCATCCGCATCGGCGTACAAAATGGCGATGCCCGATTCATTGATCAGAAAATTGTGGTGGCCGAGAAAGCCGAGCGACCGACGCGCAGCAGCATCGACCTCAAAACGGACGATTACCGGTCGTTTGCCGACGAATGTACTGGCATCGGGCGCCCACAATTGCCCCGACGCGTGTTTGCCGTCAGCCCCTTTCCAAGACACGCGTGTTGGCTCGACAAACGCAAACGCATTTAGGCTCGCCACCGCACCGTTGGTCCAACGTGTGAGTTTTGTCGTCTTGACGTCATACACAAACACCTCACGTGGTGCGCGCGGTGTGGCCAGACTGAAGCCCAATTCGAATCCCGCGTTGGTATTCGCCGCATTGTCGGCGTCGAGCGAGGGTTGATGCCAACGCACACCGACGATTTCTCCGGCTAACAATGCCGGTCGCGGCAATTCGATTTTCGATTCGAGATCAAAAAAACGCAGCACCGACGTGCCGTCCTCGATGCTGTTGACCGCAATGCGTTTCGCCACCGCGGACAACGCGAATTCAATCACCTCCGCGTTGAGCTTCCCCGTCAACACGGTCGTATCGCCGCTCGCCAAATCAAGATACTCGATCCGCGGTCGCGTTGGCGTTCGACCGACGATCATGATAATGCCTTTGCCATCCGGCGTGAACTGCGGGGCGCGATAGGTCACGTCCACTGTGGCATTTCTCGTCATGCGCGTTGAAATTTGTGTCGCGATGTCGAGCGTCCACACGGCACTGCCGGCGGCATCTCTGCCCACGTAGACCAGCGACCTGTCGTCTGGCGAAAACCGCACGTCGTGCCATTCGCCGCCATCGAACGTCGCCATCGCTTCAATGCCCTCCGGCGCACGCGGGTCACCCAAGTAGAGCTTGGTTTGCGTCGCCTCGCGACTCAGCGGTGGGCGCGGGAGTGCCTGGCGCTGCTTCACTGTTGCGAAAAAGGCGATGCGCTCGCCACGCTTGCTCCAGGCGGGCATGCTCGCGGACGCGCCCACGGGGGAGACCGCCGTGACCTTGCGCGTGGCAAGGTTGAGTCGAAAAATTTGCCGCGCATCACTGTTGTGAAGATAACTTCGGAACAACACGAACTCACCCCGCTCAGGCTCAAACGATGCGTCCACCATCACGCCGGGGTAGTTACTGAGCGGCTGCGGGCTCGCCGTGGGAGCGGCGACGAGATGCAGTTGCTCGCTGCCGTCCCCGTCGCGCAATGGCAAAAGTATCAATGCCGCGCGCTGGTTTGGATGCCAATCGAGCAGCGTTGATGCTCGAAACTGGGTGTACGGCGCAGCGCGATCGACTAGCGATTGCGGAATCGGTGGCACGCCTTCGACCCGAACACCGGACGGCGGCGCGTAAAACGGCTGTGCGGCGACCGACGGGGACATCGCCACTACTACCACGCTGACGAGTGCCCACCAGCCGCACGCGTAGGGTGCGCCGTGCGCACCAACCGCAGCACCATACAGCGGACATTGGTGCGCACGGCGCACCCTACGCAGGGCCACGTTCAATCGGGCGTGACGGGTCGGCAATCCACTCGCTCCACGAGCCGGCATACAGACGCGAGCCGCTCAAGCCAGCGTATTCCATGGCAAAAATATTGGCGCACGCGGTGACGCCGGAGCCACATTGGTGCACGACGTTGTCCATCTGTTCCACATCGACAATTTTTTCAAACGCGGCGCGCAGTTCATCGCGTGATTTGAAGGTGAGATCGGCGCGCAAGTTTTCTTTGTAGAAGCGATTGATCGCCCCGGGGATGTGACCCGCGACCGGATCGATCGGCTCGACATCGCCACGGAATCGCTCCGCCGGACGGGCATCGATGAGGGTCATGCCGGGTCGGTTGATGCGCGGCAGCAGTTCATCCACACTCGTCAGCATCAGCGGGTTGGCGTGCGCGCTAAAGGGCGCAGGTCGCGCCTGCGGCACTGCCGTGGAAAGTGCCCGCCCCTCGGCAAGCCAGCGACCTATGCCACCGTCGAGCATCGATACATGGGCGAGCCCCACCCAACGCGCCAACCACCACAAGCGCGCCGCGAATTGGCCGCCAACATCATCGTAGGCGACAATTGTCGATTCGTTCGTCACGCCGTGGCGAGCGAGAAACGCTGCAAACGCCGCAGGCGCGGGCAGCGGATGACGGCCGTTGCATCCGGTTTTGTCGCCGGACAGGTCAATATCAAGATGGGCAAAAAATGCGCCGGGAATATGTCCCTCGCGATAGAGGCGCTCGCCTTTGGCGACGTCCGATAAATCATGACGACAATCAAACACGACCCAACGCGGGTCGTTGGCGTGTGCGACAAGTTCAGCAGTGGTGACCAGCATGGAATCGCTTCTCCCGGCAGTGTGGCGTCAATTATCGCGTCAATCTTCCTCGGCCGGCAGCGTCGGTTTGCGCTTGACCGATTCGGGTACGCCACGCTCGCTGGCGAACTTCGCCATCAATCCACTCGCCACAATGATGGCCATGCCGAACCAGGCCAAGGTCGGCAATTTTTCATCGAAAAACATCCAGCCAAACAGCGCCGCGAAGATGACCGTCGAATACGCGAACGCGCCGACTACCAACGTGTTGCCCGAGTGGTAGGCGCGCGTCATGGCAAGCTGGGCGATGGTCGCCGCCACACCCATTCCCAATAGCGGCCAAAGCGTGGTCATGGTCACGGCCTGAAATTCGCCTTTCCACGCCACCTGTGTGAAGGCCGAACCGATAAATCCCATGACGCCGAAATAGAACACCACGCGCCATTCGGATTCGCCTGCTTCGCCGAGCTTCTTGACGTTGTAATACGCACACGCCGCGAAAAAGCCTGAACCCAAACCGATTAATCCAGCGACTAAATTGTCGTCCGAGAATGTCGGCTGCAATAACAACGTCACGCCGATAAATCCGAGCAGGATGGCGGCAACGAGCGGCGGCCGGAAGCGTTCACCGAGCAGCACGGTGGATAGTATGGTGAGCCAAAGTGGCGAGGTGTAATTAAGTGTGATCGCGGTGGCGAGGGGCAATTGCGTCATCGCGTAGAAATAGCCGATCAGCGAAATGGTGCCGGTGAAACCTCGCCAGAAGTGACCCTTCCAGAACGGTGTGGCAAGCGATTGACGGCGCACCAGCACCACAGCGGCGACCGCAACCAGCGCGACCAGTGAGCGATACATTGACAGCTCTGCGCCAGTGAACTGTGTACCGAGAAATTTGGCGAACGCGCCCATGGTGGCAAACAGCGCGCCTGCTACCAACATCCATGATGAGGTCATCTCGACTTCGCGTCGGCGCGCGCTGCGCCTCGTTCACTCATGAGAGTTTCAATTCGCGCCGCACAAACTCATGAAAGTGCACCATGCCGTCTTCATACGGCGTCTGGTACGGGCCGTGCTCTTCGCGCCCTTCTTTCAACAGTAATCGGCGGCCGTCATTCATGCGCTGGCAAATTTCTTCGTCCTCAATCGCAGTCTCCGAGTACGCCTTCTGTTCGGCATCGACAAACTCGCGCTCGAACATGGCAATTTCTTCAGGGTAGTAGAACTCGACGATGTTGCTGCATTTGTCCGGACCGCGCGGCACGATGGTGGACACGACCAGCACGTGTGGATACCACTCGATCATGACGTTCGGATAGATGGTGAGCCAAATGGCACCATAGGGCGGCAGTTCGCCATTGCGATAACCCAGAACCACATCGTGCCATTTTTGATAAACCTCGCTGCCTGCACGTGCCAGTTGATTTTTGATGCCTACCACCTGCACGCTGTACCAGTCTCCGAAATCCCATTCGAGCGAATCGCAATCGACAAAACTGCCGAGACCGGGGTGAAACGGCACGACGTGATAGTCCTCGAGATAAACCTCGATGAATGTTTTCCAGTTGAAGTTGTATTCCGTGACCTCGGCTTTGTCGAACACAAATCCGGAAAAATCGAGTTCCTTGGCCCATTTGATTTTGGCCAGATCGTCGACAATCGCGTTCGGGCCTTCGAACAACAAGCCGTTCCAGCGCGACAGTGGTTTGCGCGGCAAATGCAAACAAGGCTGCTCGTCAAAGTGCGGCGCGCCGAGCAATGTGCCGGTGTTGTCGTAGGTCCAGCGGTGCAACGGGCACACAATATTGCCGCTCGCTAATTGCCCGGCACCCTTGAGCATCACTGCTTGGCGATGCCGACAAATATTCGACACGAGCTCGATGGACGCGCCGTTATTGATGAGCGCCCACGCGCCGTCGCGCGCGGCGAGTGCGTGATAGTCGTTCGGGTTGGGCACCATCAACTCGTGCCCCACGTACGTGGGGCCGTGCTGAAACATGGTGTCTTGCTCGCGCTGATAGATGGCGCTATCGAAATACCAGCCCAACGGCAGTTGGGTCGTCGGCACAAACGGCTTGGAAAGCTCGCGCTCACCCATTAGTTTGGACATGGTCCTTACCTCCAATTAACACGCGCGTAGCTTTCAACTGCCGCGCATCAACCAAAGTAAAAACAACACCCGGGCGATCGAGAAACTAGCTTTTAACTCTGCTTGCTCCGTCCCGATAGAGTTCTTGATGCCGCACATGGGCTAAGCAAAAAGAGGGATGTCGATTGTGCCAAAATTTGGCGTTTTCCGCAACCTGAAATGCGATGCGCGTTGACCGATTCGAGGGATAGGACGAAAAAAGTCCGACTGAGTGCCAGAGTGTAAAATC
>JBCKPN010000093.1:0-7112 GCA_038901695.1 Usitatibacteraceae bacterium | reverse complement strand
TGGTCATGGTTCCATGCTGCTATATGCTCTGCTCCACCTGACTGGGTATGACCTGCCAATGGAAGAGATCAAACGATTCCGGCAACTGCACAGCAAGACAGCCGGCCACCCCGAGGTGGGGGTGACTCCGGGCGTGGAAACAACGACGGGCCCCCTCGGTCAGGGTTTAACCAATGCGGTTGGGATGGCGCTGGCCGAAAAACTGATGGCGCAGGAATTCAATCGTGCGGGCCATCAAGTTGTCGATCACCACACCTACGCATTTGTGGGCGATGGTTGTCTGATGGAGGGCATTAGCCATGAGGCTTGTTCCTTAGCCGGCACGCTTCGGCTATCCAAACTGATCGTCATCTACGACGACAACGGGATATCAATTGATGGACATGTGGAAGGCTGGTTTACAGACGATACGCCAGGCCGCTTTGCAGCCTACGACTGGAACGTAATCGCAGACGTGGACGGGCATGACACCAGCGCAATAGACGCCGCAATTTGGGCAGCGCGCGCACAGGCCGCGCGAGAAGACGGCAAGCCTACCCTCATTTGCTGCAAAACAGTGATTGGCAAAGGTTCGCCGAACAAGGCCGGCACACATGAAGTGCACGGCGCCGCGCTTGGTGCAAAGGAAGTTGCAGCCACCCGAAAAGCGCTCGGCTGGGACGCCGCACCATTCGAGGTGCCTGACAGCGTCGCGGCAGCGTGGAACGCCGTGGATCGAGGCCGGAAAATACAACAAGCTTGGCAGCAAGGCTTCGAGTCTTATCGCGCCGCGTTCCCAAAGGAGGCCGCAGAATTTGAGCGTCGCATGCGCGGTGAGCTGCACGAAAAGTTTTCGCAGCAGCTACCCTCGCACTTTGCCGCAGTTAGCAGTCGCGCCGATGCCGTCGCTACACGCAAAGCCAGCCAGAACGCGCTAGATGCGTTGGCACCGCTACTACCGGAATTCTTCGGCGGATCTGCCGACTTGACGGGGTCAAACCTCACCAATTTCAAGGGTTGCATAAAGGCGGGCCGCGACCAATCCGGCAACCACATGTCGTACGGCGTGCGCGAATTCGGCATGGCGGCAATCATGAACGGGATTGCGCTGCATGGCGGATATATTCCCTATGGGGGGACTTTCCTCACTTTCAGCGACTACAGCCGTAACGCTATTCGTATGGCCGCGCTGATGAAGTTGCGCGTTATTCATGTTTTTACACATGATTCCATCGGCCTTGGCGAAGACGGACCAACGCATCAAAGCGTAGAGCATGTCCCATCGCTGCGAATCATTCCAAATCTCGATGTATGGCGCCCTGCCGATGGCCTGGAAACCTTGGTTGCGTGGGCGTCTGCGATTGAAAGACGCGACGGGCCGGCTGCGTTGGTCTTGTCTCGACAGAATCTGCCTCGATTGGCAGCCGATCCTGCGATGGCACCGAAAATCCGTCGCGGAGGATACGTGCTGTCCGACATGCCTGGCGCGCGCGCCATTATCATCGGTACAGGATCAGAGGCATCGTTGGCGATGGAGGCGCAAGCAACACTTGCTGCACAGGGTATCGCCACCCGCGTGGTCTCAATGCCATGCACAAACGTGTTCGATCGACAAGCGCAAACCTATCAAGACGAGGTACTGCCACTGACGCTGCCAGCAGTGGCGGTCGAGGCCGCACATCCCGATTTTTGGCGCAAGTATGTTGGTCGAAGCGGTGCCGTCATTGGCATGACTACATTTGGCGAGTCGGCGCCGGCCAAGGATTTGTATGAGCATTTCGGCATCACGGCCGGACGCATAGTCGAAGCTGTGAGCGCGTTGGTGAGCCGTAGCGAAGCGCTACCCCATAACATCATCCTGTCTAACAATTAGGGTCTGTAAGGAATTAACCTGGACAATTGGACGCTGGATTGGGATGCAATGCGAGGCGTGAAGCGTGCCGTGTGGCGAGCCACACAAGCGATTTGCAACGACGCAGTGCGCCCAACTCCAGCGAGCCAATTGTTCAGGTTAATGACGAACAGGCCCTTAATGCGCAGGGATTGAGCGGATGCGACGTGACTTCGATTTGATCATGTTTGATCTGGACGGCACACTCATTGAGACATCGCCGGAAATTTTCGATGCAGTCAACGACACCCTGCACCACTTCGATTTGCCGTTAGTTACGCAGCCGCAAGTCGAGCGATGGATCGGCTATGGCACGCGTGAGCTGATGGTGCAGGCACTTGCACACGCGCAAGATATCGCAGTGGCCGCAGTGCGTGCTTCTGAGCAGCTCGCACTCATTTGGGCCGAATTTGATCGTTGTTACGACATTCGCTGCGGCACGCGCAGCAAAACCTATCCGCATGTACCGGAAGTGTTGCAGGTGCTGCACGAGCAGGGCGTGCGACTTGCCGTGGTGACCAACAAGGAGAGCCGCTACACGCAGCGCATCCTCGATGCTCACCGGCTTACTGCGCTGTTTGATCGCATCATCAGTGGTGACACACAGGTGACCAGGAAACCTGATCCGGCGGGCGTGCTCGCGTGCCTGACGGAATTCAATGTGAGCCGCGCCCGTGCGCTCTTCATCGGCGATTCATCGATTGACGCCGCGACTGCGCGCAACGCCGGTATCGCGGTTTGGCTGCTGCCGTACGGCTACAACATGGGCGCGCCGGTTGAGGCGTGCCAACCGGATCGCGTGATTGCGGACTTTTCAGCCCTTACCAGCGCCGCGTAGTACCCCCAGCGGTTGCGCGTGGCGCTACGCCATCGCGCGCCTCAGGTCCGCCAATTCAATATCACCTTCCCCGATTGCCCCGACAGCATGGTCTCGAACCCGCGCTTGAAATCGGCCACCGGAAATTGATGCGTGAGGATTGGATTCAGATCGAGCCCGCTTTGCAGCATCGCCACCATCTTGTACCAAGTCTCGAACATTTCACGGCCGTACACGCCCTTGATTTCAAGCCCCTTGAAGATCACCTGATTCCAGTCGATCACGGTGTTTGACGGTGGAATGCCGAGCAGCGCGACTTTGCCGCCGTGGTTCATGCTCTCCAGCAAACTTTGAAACGCCGACGGCACGCCGGACATTTCCATGCCGACGTCGAAGCCTTCGACCATGCCGAGTTCAGCCATTACATCCTTGAGGGTTGACTTGGCAACATTGACCGCGCGCGTGGCGCCCATTTTCATCGCGAGGTCGAGGCGATAGTCGTTGACGTCGGTGATGACAATATGTCGCGCGCCGACGTGTCGCGCAATTGCCACGGCCATGATGCCGATCGGTCCCGCGCCCGTGATCAATACATCTTCGCCGACCAGATTGAACGACAGCGCCGTGTGGGTAGCGTTGCCGTAGGGATCAAAAATCGCGGCCAGATCATCACTGATGCTGTCAGGAATTTTGAACGCGTTGAACGCCGGAATCACCAGAAATTCGGCGAACGAGCCTTCGCGATTGACGCCGACGCCGACCGTGTTGCGACACAGATGCCGACGACCCGCGCGACAATTGCGGCAGTGACCACAAGTGATATGCCCCTCGCCTGAAACGCGATCACCGATCGCGAAGCCACGCACTTCCTGACCCATTTCGACAATTTCACCGACGTACTCGTGCCCGACGTGCATGGGTACAGGAATAGTTTTTTGCGCCCACTCGTCCCATTTCCAGATGTGAATGTCAGTGCCGCAAATCGCCGTCTTGTTGATGCGAATCATGACGTCGTTGTGTCCGACCACTGGCATCGGCACATCCGTCATGGTCAACCCTGGGGCACGTTCAAGTTTGGCAAGTGCTTTCATCAATCCTGTCCTGGATGCGTAATTACTGAATGACGCCGAGCGCGCGGCCAACGTTGGCAAACGCCGCCACGGCGCGATCAATTTGTTGCGGCGTGTGTGCGGCCGAGAGCTGCGTGCGAATGCGCGCCTTGCCTTTCGGGACTACCGGAAAACTAAAGCCGATCACATAAATGCCCTCTTGCAACAACGCATCCGCCATGCGTGTCGCCAGTTGCGCCTCACCGAGCATCACCGGCACGATGGGATGCTGACCCGGCACCAGTGTGAAACCCGACGCACTCATCGCCGCGCGAAACTGTGCAGCGTTGGCATGCACACGCTGGCGCAGGGCGGCGCCCTCCTCCGAATCCAGCAATTTCAGCACCGCGAGGGTCGCCGCAACAATAGATGGCGGCAGCGAATTGGAAAATAAATACGGGCGAGAACGTTGCCGCAGCAGGTTCACCACTTCACGTCGCGCCGCAACATAGCCGCCGGATGCGCCACCGAGCGCCTTGCCGAGGGTGCCGGTGAAAATATCGACACGATCGGCAACGCCACAAAATTCCGGCGTGCCACGACCGCGCGCACCGACAAACCCGACCGCGTGCGAATCATCGACCATCACGATGGCGTGGTACTTGTCGGCGAGATCGCAAATCGACTTCAAGTTGGCGATGATGCCGTCCATCGAAAACACGCCGTCCGTGGCGATCATCTTGAAACGTGCCCCAGCCGCATCGGCCGCTTTCAGCTGCGTTTCGAGATCCGCCATATCGTTGTTCTGATAGCGAAAGCGTTTTGCTTTGCACAGGCGAATACCGTCAATGATGCTGGCGTGGTTGAGCGTGTCGCTGATGACGGCATCTTCTTCGCCCAACAGTGTTTCGAACAGTCCGCCGTTGGCGTCAAAGCACGACGAATACAAAATCGTGTCCTCGGTTTCGAGAAAAGCGGAAATCGCGCCTTCAAGCGTGCGGTGACTGGTCTGCGTGCCACAAATAAAACGCACCGAGGCCATGCCAAAGCCGTGCGCATCCAGTCCTTGCTTGGCGGCGGCAATCACCCGCGGATCGTCGGCCAAACCAAGATAGTTGTTCGCACAAAAATTGATGACCTCTGCGCCCGAGTCGAGTTTGATACGCGCTTGTTGCGGCGTCGCGATCAGGCGCTCGCGCTTGTAAAAGCCGTCGTGCTCAATCTGCGATAGCGTGCTGGCGAGATGCGCGTAAAAGTGATTTGACATGCAGGTTCGAGTGCGGCCATTGAAAGGATGTGAAGTATCCCAGTTTTCTGCGCAGACGCTCATGACACTAACTGAAGTGGCTTTCGGTCGGTGGCGCAGATGAAGTTGCAATTGGCATGGTCGCATCCATTCTGTCATCCCGGCGCAGGCCGGGATCCAAGTTGGTTGTTTCATTGAACTAACGAAACTTGGGCCCCGGCTTGCGCCGGGGAGACATGCTTAAGGTAGTGTCATAAAGCGCAGACGTTCTTTGCCAATCGCCCAAACAAAACGGGCGCTGGTGTCAACCAGCGCCCGTCGGCGGGACTAACTTGCGTGAGACTGACTAGAACGTGTGGCGAATGCCCACGGCAAAGACGCGTGGATCTTGGCCTGTGGTGACAGCCTGGCCGGCATCCGACAGACCGGCATCGTTATTGACTGGGGGCAAACGACGCGAGTACGAGCGCGAGTGCAAGGTTTTTGGGGACATCAATGAGTTCCTTAAGTTAGCTTCTTGTCTAAATGCTGCGGTTCAGAGAGTGCTGCCTGCGCAACGGCACGCGCGTATTGAAAAGTCGCCGCCATTTACGGTCATTCTGAGCCGACATGTCGGTCGCGGATTTGCTTGCTCTGAGTCAAGTGTTCGTGCATCGATCACACACGCAATCGCGCACTTTGCCAGCGAATGCGCGACCCCCACCTGACCAAGTAGACTCTGCACTTTCCCGCCCCGCTGAATCCCCCATGGCCGGTTCCAGTCTGCTCCTCCTGATCGACGATATCGCCGCTGTCCTTGACGACGTCGCCGTCATGAGCAAAGTTGCGGCGAAAAAAACAGCAGGCGTGCTCGGTGACGATTTGGCGTTGAATGCACATCAGCTCGCCGGCGTGAAAGCCGAGCGTGAACTGCCGGTGGTGTGGGCCGTCGCCAAAGGATCATTCATCAATAAAGCGATTCTGGTGCCGGCGGCGCTGGCCATTAGCGTCCTGGCGCCGTGGGCGATCACGCCCTTGTTGATGATCGGCGGCGCGTTTCTGTGCTACGAGGGCGTGGAAAAAATTGCGTACAAGTTTCTGCATCCGCAAGACGTCCTAGCAGCACACCGGCAAGCACTCACCGAGGCGTTGACCCATCCGGAAGTCGATTTTGTCGCCCTCGAAAAAGACAAGATCAAAGGCGCGTTACGCACTGATTTCATTCTCTCAGCAGAGATCATCGTCATCTCGCTCGGCACCGTCGCCGCTGCGCCCTTCATGCAAAAGGCCAGCGTGCTAACCGTCATTGCGATTGCGATGACCATCGGCGTCTACGGACTGGTGGCGGGCATCGTCAAGCTCGATGACGCGGGGTTGGCACTGTTGCGACGTGAAGGTCGCGGATCTATCGCGCACCTGTTGCGACAGTTCGGCATCGTCTTGCTCAAGGCCGCGCCATTGCTCATGAAGTTTCTCTCAGTTGCGGGAACGGCAGCCATGTTCTTGGTCGGCGGCAGCATCCTCGTGCACGGCGTGCCGCCACTGCAACATGCGATCGGCGTCATCGCATTACTCTCCAGCGGGATTCCCTACGTCGGATTGCTGCTTGATGCGACCTTGCCGACGCTGCTCGATGGCGTGATTGGTGCCGTCGCTGGGGTCGTGTGCCTGGCGCTGGTGTTAGCCGCACGAAAGCTGCGTCGATGCTTCCGCAATGCGGCGGAATGATCTACGCCGTTTGGCGGGTCACCAGCCTCTGGTGTGGTTAAAAAAATTATCGAAACTCTAGCAGGGAAGCGCTGTTTCGGCCTGTTTTGCTTGGAAACGCCCGTGGAACGGCGAGTTTTAGACCTTGAAACTGGATGCGGGATGGAATGTGATGTTGCAAGACCTGACCCTACTGTTTTGTGACCCCAGTGTTTTGCGTTGTTCGTGCTATTTTCTTTCCACCAGTTTTGGAATGGCAGCTTCGTGAAGCAAACATATGCCAATTGAAAAGACAATTGCAACAAGCATTCGTAAAGGATAGTAAGTTGATGCGGGGGGCGAACTGGGTAGAAAAATGGCACCTAGAAAAGTCCCCACTAAAATTGCGATGCTTAGTATCCACGCAAGACCCAAAGACCTACGCTGCGCCCAAGGTGGGAAAAA
>JBCKPN010000092.1:0-7206 GCA_038901695.1 Usitatibacteraceae bacterium | reverse complement strand
GGGACATCGCTGACAAAGGACTCGTACACCGAATGAATCGCCAGCGTCTGGCTTTGGTGGCGGCGTAACTCGGAAACCTTGATGCGCGGCATGCTGGTACCCGGCACTTGCGAAAAAATCTCAGCGAAGGATGCGCGGATTGCCGGTAAGCCCAACAAGCGCGAGCCGTGCGGATGCACGCAAATTGTGTCCGGCTCGTCCGCCCACAACGCCATCATCAGTTTCAGGTCGCCGCGCTCAAAGGCGTCGTAGAACGCCAACTCACAATCGGCAGGGGTCGGAAATATTTTGTGCGCCATAAGGGTGGCAATTATATCTGCGGTCCTGTGGGACGCTAAAATAACGTGATGTCGATTCGCTGTGAAATCAATTTTCCGTTGTTGCCGACGCTGTCGGATGAAGAGCGTGTGTTTCGCCGTTTTGTCGAGCCAGTTGCGCTGCATGTCGCCGCAACGGTGAGTGAGGTTGCGGGCGTACTCGACGCCGTGGCCGAGGCAGGTCGGCGTGGCCACTGGTGCGTCGGATTCGTCACACACGAAGCAGCACCCGCGTTTGACCATGCGTTCGTCACGCGTGCCGGCGGTCGCGTGCCACTCGCCTGGTTTGCGGAGTTCGCGACGGGCAGCGAAGCCGCGTTGCAGCATTCTCCAGCGACCGACTCCGCATACAGTGTTTCGCCGTGGAGCTCCGATGTGCCGTCGACCGAGTTTGCGCGTTGTGTCGAAGCTATCCGCGCCGACATCCACGACGGGCGCTTCTATCAGGTCAACTACACAACGCGATTGAATGCCACTTTCAGCGGGAACGCGCTGGCGTTTTATCGCGCACTGCAAGCCGCGCAGCCGCGCGGCTACCACGCGTTTATTGACGCCGGCGCGTTTCAGTTGTTATCGGTATCTCCCGAACTGTTTTTTTGCATGCGCGATGGTGTCGTCACGACGCAGCCGATGAAAGGTACGGCACCGCGCGGTGACACGCCGCAGGACGACGCAGCACTGGCCGATATGCTGACGCACTCGGCGAAAGAACGCGCGGAAAATCTGATGATTGTTGACTTAATCAGAAATGATTTGTCGCGCATCGCCACGCTGCGAAGCGTTGAAGTGCCGCATCTGTTTTCGCTTCATGCTTTGCCCTCGGTGTGGCAGATGACCTCCACCGTGTGTGCGACGTTGCGACCAAACTTGGCGCTCAAGGACGTGTTTGCGGCGCTGTTTCCGTGCGGTTCAGTGACGGGGGCACCGAAGGTCGAAGCGATGCGCGCCATCGCTGATCTTGAGGCCAGCCCCAGAGGTGTTTATTGCGGCGCGATCGGGGTGGTCGCGCCGGGGGGCGCGGCGTGTTTTAACGTCTGCATTCGCAGCGTGTGGATTGACAATGCCGCGGCGACGCGCGTCGCCACGTTCGGCGTCGGCAGCGGTATCACCTATGACTCGACGGTGGCGGGTGAGGCGGCTGAGTTGGTTTACAAGTCGCGTTTTGTGCAGCGTGCATCAACGCCGTTTAGCCTGATTGAAACCATTCGTCTGGAAGACGGCGAGTTCAAACTGTTGGAGCGACATGTTCGTCGTATGGAAAATTCCGCGCGACACTTTCGCTTCGCGTTTGATGCCGCCGCCCTACACGAAGCGCTAGCGGGTGTTCGCGTCGCGCACCCGAGCGGCGTGTGGCGAGTGAAGTTGACGAGTGATGCCAGCGGTGCGCTGGGCGTTACCGCCTCGGTGCTGGATCACACGCCATCGCTGCGAAAGGTGGGGATCGCCGCGTCGGCCATTTCAAGCACCGACGAATTCATGCAGCACAAGACCACGCGCCGAGAAAGCTACGACAGGCACGCGCCCGCTGCGGGTGTTTGGGATACGTTGTTGTGCAACGAGCGCGGTGAGCTGACTGAGTTTTTGCGTGCGAATCTGGTGCTCGACATCGATGGCAAGCGACTCACGCCGGCGACGAGCGCGGGATTGCTCAACGGCACGCTCCGCGACGAGCTGCTTGCGCAAGGAGCCATTTCCGAAGCAGTGCTCAGACGCAACGATTTGACGCGCGCTTCGACCATCTGGTGGGTAAATGGGTTGCGTGGTGAGCTGGTGGTTACGCTGGCCGACTAGTGTAGTGCTTCATTCTGTTTGCAGCTTGTCAACGAGATACATTTAGGGTCGATCAAAATGCTCAACGCAATCCATTTTCCGAATTCCCGCAAGCTCGCCGTGGGATTGTTTCTGGGCTTGGCCGCCGTGCTGCTGGCCGGCTGTGGCAAGAATGAAACCAAAAGCGAAAGCGCCTCGGTGCGGTTCATGAACTTGGCACCCGAATCCGGCAGCCTCAGCGTACTGCTCGGCACCGAAACCACCAACTGGCAATCCAACGTCGCGTACCAAACGGCGACTGGATTCAAGGACACGCCGAATGGATCGCTGCGGGTACGCATCAGCAACGCTGGCGGCGTGATTCTCGATGCCTCGCAAGGCTTCGCCGGTCAGCGCAAGCAAATGCTGCTTGTTTTCGGTGGCCAGTCGAGTGTCGGCATGAGTATTCTGCAAAACGACATGGCCGCATCGAGTTCGGGCAATTCCAAGTTGCGCGTCATCTCCTACGCGGTGGGCATCAGCGCATTCGACGTTTACATGACCACGGCAACCGAAGACTATCGCTTGGTGGAACCAAAACTGCGCAACATTTCCGGCGGCATCTATGAAACGCCCGTCGGCAGCTATACCGTGCGCCTGACGTCAACCGGCACCAAAGACCTGTTGTTTGAAATGCCCGCTCGCGCATTTGAAGATCGCAAGTACTACAACCTCGGGCTGTACAACGAAGGTTCCGGCGCGTTGCCGAACGGCTTTGTCGTGACGCAGGACGACGACGCTGCGCCGCAGTTGTTCACCAGCACGGTGAGTCGCGTACGCGCCATCAACTCGCAGTCGACCAACGCGACGGTCAATGTGCGTGTCGGCACCACCCTCGCGTTTACCAGCATTCCGTTCGGCGGCATCAGCAGCTATACCCGTACGGCCGCCGGCAGCGGAACCGTGACCTTCACCGATACCACGGCCGGTGCGACCATCTCCGCATTCTCCAGCACGTTCGCCGGTGGCCGCGACTATTCCGTGTTTCTGGCGCCCGGCATTTCGGGCGGCGCGGTCACCGCGTTTGGCATCCTGGACAAGACCTTCCCCCCGAGCGCCGGCAAAGCCCGCGTGCGTCTGGTGAATGCCTCGAGCGCGGCCGATGTGTCACTCGCGCTGTCGTTCACGCCGACCACGCCAACCGTTGCCATGCGCGCCGCGTCCAACTACATCGAAGTCACCGCCGGCGCAGGCACCCCGGTCACCATCACCCAAGGCACGGTCGCCACGCCGATTCTGAGCTTGGCGGGTACCGATTTGACCTCCGGCAACACCTACACCTTTGTCGTCAGCGGCGTGCCGGGTGCGCTTAACCTCGCGGTACGGCAGGACAACTAGTCCAAAACTGACGCTCGTTGCATCGTCATGACGGGGTGGCCATTTGGCCGCCCCGTTTTGCTTGTAGAACCACTAAGATCGTGCCACAAACGCACTGTCCGACCTAGGAGCCTGTCGGACTTGGGAATCGTCGGCTGCAAATCGCTTTCGACGCCCCAAGCCCGACAGGCTCCTAGCCAGTGCCGCGGTCGTGAAGCGCGGGTGTGCATATCGTACAATTGAACACCCCATTCGAGAGACCGCACGTGAAATTGCCAGAAACCGTCCGTCCTGCCCTTCGCCGCGCGTTGCGCCCCGTTACACGGCTGGCTGCGTTGCGCGGCGCTGCGCTCGCCACTGCAATCGCTGCCACCGCGACACTTGGGGCGTCAGTCGCCCTCGCCCAAGACACCGTCACCATGAGTTTTGTCAACGCCGACATTCGTTCGGTGGTCGAAACCATCGGCAAGGCGACTGGCAAGAATTTCATCATTGACCCGCGCGTGACCGGCAACATAAATATCGTCTCACAGACACCGGTGACCAAGGAACTTGCTTACGAGATTTTGCTATCGGCGTTGCGCGTGCATGGCTACGCGGCGGTCGAAGAGCGCGGTGCCATCAAAATCATCCCAGAGGCCGACGCCAAGACCGGCGGGCCGATTCTGGCGGCGGGCGCGGCCAGCAAGGGTGATCGTATCGTCACGCAGGTGTTCGCGCTGCAAAACGAATCTGCGGCACAACTGGCGACGGTTTTGCGTCCGCTGGTCGCGCAAAATAATTTCATCGGTGCCTATCCGGGCAACAACACACTGGTCATCACCGACTACGCGTCGAACGTCGAGCGGATTCGCAAAATCATCGCCGCCATCGACGTGCCGGGCAGCGCCGACTTGCAAACCATCAAACTGCAGCACGCGAGCGCGGTCGATGTGGCCAACATGATCGTGCGCCTATTGCCGGAAGCCTCGCCCAACCCATCCAACCCCGGCGCTCCGGCCAAGCTCTCCGTCGGCGTTGAGCCGCGCACCAATGCCTTAATTATTCGCGCCGATTCGCCAGCGCTGGTGACGCGCATTCGTGCACTGGTGGCACAGATTGATACGCCGACCGCCGCTAACGGCAACATCCATGTCGTGTATTTGAAAAACGCTGAAGCCACCAAGGTCGCCGAAACGTTGCGCGGACTGATGGGCGGATCATCGAGCAGCGCGACCGTTGTCACGCCTCCTACTCCGTCCGCGCAAGCGACGTCAGGCGGCGCCAGTGTCGCACCCGCCAGCAACATTCAGGCGTATGCGGCGACCAACTCACTCATCATCACCGCGCCTGATCACGTTTACAACGCGCTGCGCAGCGTCATCGACAAGCTCGATCAGCGCCGCGCACAGGTGTATGTCGAGGCGCTGATTGTCGAAGTCACCTCCTCGGTCGCGGCCGAGTTCGGCATTCAATGGCAGGACCTTACTGGCATCAACCGCGGTGGGGTACAAGTCATCGGCGGCACCAATTTCGGTGGCACCGGCAGCAACATCATCAGCGGCGCGGCCAACATCGGCAGCGTCGGCCAAGGACTCAATATCGGGGTGGTGCGCGGTCAGATCACGCTACCGGGTATCGGTACGGTGTTGAATCTTAGTGCACTCGCCCGTGCGTTGGAAAACGATCAGCGCGCCAATGTGCTGTCGACACCAAACATTCTCACGCTCGATAACGAAGAGGCGAAGATTGTGGTCGGCCAGAACGTGCCGTTTGTCACTGGCAGTTTCACGCAAGCGTCCAACGCCTCGACCAATCCATTCCAGACCATTGAGCGGCGCGATATCGGTTTGACGCTGCGCGTGACCCCGCAAGTGGCCGAAGGTGGCGCGATAAAACTCAAGGTGTTTCAGGAAGTCTCGAGCGTCGTACCCACTTCATCGTCAGTGCGCTCGGCAGATCTCATTACCAACAAGCGTTCGATTGAAACCACCGTGTTGGTCGATGACGGTCAAACGGTGGTGATCGGCGGCCTGATTTCGGACGACACCAAGAAAGGCGACAGCAAGGTGCCGCTGTTGGGCGACATTCCGCTGATTGGCAATCTGTTCAAATACCAAACCCGCAGTCGCGACAAAACCAACCTGATGGTTTTTTTGCGGCCGACGGTGATTCGCGACAGCAAGAGTGCGGCGCAGTTGACCGGCTCGCGCTACGATTACATTCGCGGCGAACAGGGCACATATTTGAAGGACGCCGAGTCGTTGTTGCCGCCGACCGGCGGACCGCAGTTGCCGGCGCTGGCTGTACCCGCGCTGTCCGACAAGGCACCGGAAAAAAAATAGCATGGGCTCCAACGACGCCAAGCAGCGTGACATCGTTGAGAGTGCCGACCGCGCGGCGGTACGTCTGCTGCCATATCACTTCGCCAAAGCGCGTGGCGTGATTACCGCGCGCTTTCACGGCAGCAACGAAATTGAAGTCTGGCTGGCACCCAATCCTGAATCCTCGACGTTGGCCGAAGTCCGCCGCTTGACCGGCAAAACGGTCAAGCATGTGTTGCTCTCGGCGGAGGAATTTCAGTCACGACTGGCGCGTGCCTATGCGTTTGGCAGCAATGACGACCCGGACGATCACGTCGCCGACGCCGTTGCCAACATCACCTCCAACATCGAATCCGAAGCCGATCTGGCGGCGCTCACCGAGTCGCTGCCGGAAATCACGGATCTACTCGAGACCGAAAACGACGCGCCGATTGTCAAACTCATCAATGCGCTGCTCACGCAAGCGGTGCGTGAGAATGCCTCGGACATTCATCTGGAAATATTTGAGCGTCGCTCGCTAGTGCGGTTTCGCGTTGACGGCGCCTTACACGACGTGGTTGAACCCAAGCGCACCTTACACGCCGCACTCGTCTCCCGCGTCAAAGTCATGGCCGAACTCGACATCGCCGAAAAGCGTTTGCCGCAAGATGGACGCATCTCCCTGAAAATCGCCGGCCGCCCGGTGGATGTGCGGGTGTCCACGCTGCCAACCGGCCACGGCGAGCGCGTGGTGTTGCGCTTGCTCGACAAGCAGGCCAGCCGCATGTCGCTCGACGGCCTCGGCATGTCGCCAGCAACCCTCGGCCAACTCGACAAACTGATTGATCAGCCACACGGCATTATTCTCGTGACCGGGCCGACCGGCTCGGGCAAGACCACCACTCTGTACGCGGCGCTGTCACGCCTCGACGCTGCGATGCGCAACATGATGACAGTCGAGGACCCGATTGAATATGATCTTGATGGCGTCGGCCAGACGCAGGTCAATACGCGTATCGGCATGACTTTCGCGCGGGCGCTGCGTGCAATTTTGCGGCAGGACCCGGATGTGATCATGATCGGCGAAATACGCGATCTGGAGACAGCAGAAATCGCCGTGCAAGCCTCTCTCACGGGTCACTTGGTGTTGGCCACGCTGCACACCAACTCTGCCGCAGGCGCGGTAACCCGCTTGGTCGATATGGGCATTGAACCCTATCTTCTCGCCTCGACCTTGAGCGGCGTACTTGCGCAGCGGCTGGTGCGCAAGCTCAACCCCGAAGACACGACAAAATTTCGCGGTCGCACCGGCATTTATGAGTTGCTCACCGTCAACGAATCCATCCGCACCTTGATTCACGATGGAAAGGCCGAGGCCGAGATCGCCAAACTTGCCGCACAACACGGCATGAAAATCCTGCGCGAAGACGGCATGCGCTGGGTGGATGCTGGTGTGACCTCGCTCGAAGAAGTGCTGCGCG
>JBCKPN010000091.1:0-7305 GCA_038901695.1 Usitatibacteraceae bacterium | reverse complement strand
GCGCCAGTACGCCCCGCACCGCACTGCACTTCATCAAAAATCAGCAGCGCTTGGTGTTGATCACACAGTTCGCGCAAGCGCTGCAAAAATTCGCGCTTGGCCGACGTCACGCCACCCTCGCCCTGAATCGGCTCAACAATCACGGCACAGGTTTTCTCGGAGATGGCGGCTTCTGCGGCAGCGATGTCGTTAAACGGCAGATGGCGAATGCCCTGTGGCAGCGGCCCGAATCCTTCGGTGTACTTCGGCTGGCCACCGACACTCACGGTAAACAGCGTGCGACCATGAAAACTGTTTTCAAACGCGATGATTTCAAACTTGTCAGTAATGCACCCCAAGGCGTCTTTGAAGGCGTCCTTGCGCGGAAAATGATCGCTCGCGTATTTGCGCGCGAGCTTGAGCGCGGCTTCGTTGGCTTCCGCACCAGAATTGGCGAAGAACACACGCTCGGCGAAGGTGTGCTCGATCAGCTTCTTCGCCAAGCGAATGGCCGGCTCGTTGGTCAACACATTCGCCACATGCCACAACCGGTCGGCCTGATCTTTTAACGCCGCGACCACCTTCGGGTGCGTGTGCCCAACTGCGGACACCGCGATGCCACCGGCGAAATCAACGTATTCACGCCCTTGTTGATCCCACACGCGCGATCCGTGACCGCGCACCGGAATAAAACCAGCCGGCGCGTAATTGGGCACCATGACTTGATCAAAATCGGCGCGGGTCGGGGTCATGCGTGTCTCCGGGTGGTTAGGTTGCTTGGTTGCGGTAATCGGTTTCGATACGTCGATCACAGTCGATATTCTATGCGGCGACGCACGATAACGGGTTGAGTCGATGCGACGAAGGCGTCGAAACGTCACAAGCGCGTGTGCGCCATCGGTGGCGGCGGCGTAACGAAGGTCGCATTGGTGCCCCCATCCTCGCCTTCCCCCGCGACTGCGGGGGAAGGCGAGGATGGGGGCGCCACAATTCGCGCGACGCCCCGTGATTTGCGCATCAACCCCATCCCAACCCGGCGCAACCCTTGTGGTTGTTCCCCTGTTGCCAGGGGAAGGTTGGGATGGGGTTGATGCGTGCCCAACGGTGTTTCTTGTCGATTGAGTTCGCGTCCGCCGCATGATTAAAAGGACCGGGCCGAACTATTCCGCGCAATTACTTACGCTGCCCTCACCGCGCGCCCAGCAGTTTGCCGGTGCGAAACGGAACTTTGCCCGCGATCTTGGCCAGACGCATGCCAACGTGCGCGAAACGGCGATTGTCGCGCGCATAAAGAACGCCATCAGTAGTCGCGTGCACCAGCGTCATTTGGCCGGATATCGGATCAATCAGCGCAACCACCGCGTCGCCTGCACGAATGACATCGCCCAACGCGCGCAAATGATCGACCACCCCTGACACCGGCGCGTCGAGTGCTTCCGAGCCAGCCAACGGTGTCGCGTCGTGTAACAACGCGGGCATCGGTGGCGCGTTACCGCCGATAAAACCCTGCTGGACGAGATATGCCACGATCGCGCCAGCATCCTGCGTCGCGACCCTCGCTGAGACATCGGCCGACCCGCGCAGCTCAACCGTGACCGCCACACACCCTAACGGAATCGGGTGATGCAAAAAACGCTCCCGCAGCATCCACCACGTGCGCGAACACGCCTCGTCAAACGGGTGATCTCCTGATACGGTTTCGAGTAGCGTTGCTGCCGCACCGAGATAGCGTGCCAGTGGCTCGACTCGATCCCACAGCGGGCTACCCGTGTATAGATGCATCAACGCCTCGCTGTCGCAGTGCAAATCGAGGACCACGTCGGCGTCAGCGGCAAGCGAGAACAGTGTCTGACGCAAGCTGGCGAGTTCAGATTTGACCGGGTGGGCGCGAATCGCGGTCACCAATGCGGCGCGAATCAACTGCGCGTTCGCCGCCTCATCCGCACCGAGTCGGCTCTCGATGTCCGTCGCAACTTGGTCGGCGACATCCGGGTAGTGGCGATTGAAATTTTCTGCCGACAACAAATCGAAGCGCCCGATGTGCGTGTGATCGAGCCATTGCGCGAGACCAACGGGATTGGCTACGGGCACGAGCACAATTTCCGCGTTGAGCTTGCCTTGCTCTTCAAGCTCCGCAAACAGCAGCTTCAAATAGTGCGCCACCAGCAACCCCGGCGCTTCGTCAGCGTGCAGCGCGGCTTGAATGTAGACCTTGCGGTGGCGGTCGATCGGTCCGAAGTGAAAACTCACGACTTCGCGGCGAGTGCCGATGGTCAGTGAAAGCAGTGGGTGATGTTTTTCTTGCATGTCGGGTTTCTTGTTTTGTGAGACGCGCAACTACTCGTGCATCATCTAAGGAGGGTCTGATCAAGTCCATTCGATTCATCTTGCGGCGATCTTGGGGCATCTACGTTGTTATGCTCCTCGTGCGGTAGCCCGGCAACGCACCTTCGTCGCATGCCTAGTATCTGCCCCAACCTCACCACAATCTGAACCAAAGCAACTTAATCAGACCCTCCCTAAAACTAACTCCGGTTTGAAACCCCGGCCTTCAGGCCGGTGGGAGCCGACCCCGGCCTGAAGGCCGGGGTTTCGGGGGCGACCGTTTTGGGAGGGGATGCAAACCCCTTCCAAAACATGTTAGATCGACAGGCCTGAAGGCCTGTCGCTAATTTCTTGCTGTGGCGAGTTTACGCGGGAGTCGAACGCGCGGCGTAGCGCGTCGGATCGGCGATACCCGCAGCGATGAAACCTTCGCGCCGCAAGCGGCACGAATCACACTGGCCGCACGCCCGACCGCCTGCGTCAGCCTGGTAACACGACACCGTCATCGCATAGTCAACACCGAGTTTTGTGCCCTCGCGCACAATGTCGGCCTTCGACAGATGAATAATCGGCGTGTGGATGGTCAGTGACGCGGCCTCATTTTCAGCTTCCACTCCGGCGCGCGTGGCGAGCCGCGCCATGGTCTGAAACGCGGCAATATATTCGGGCCGACAATCCGGGTAACCCGAATAGTCGACCGCATTCATGCCGGCAAAAATATTCGGCGCGTTCAGCGTCTCGGCCCACGCCATCGCCAGCGACAAAAATATTGTGTTGCGCGCCGGGACGTAGGTGACCGGGATGCCCGTCGTGGGCGTGATCGGAACCGCAATCGCGTCGTCAGTTAGCGCCGAGCCGCCCCACTGCGTGAGATCAAAGTGAACAATGCGATGCTCCTTTGCACCAAGTAACGCCGCCACACGCCGCGCCGCGTCGAGCTCGACTTTGTGGCGTTGGCCGTAGTCGAACGACAGCGCGTAGGTCTCGTAACCCAGCGTGCGCGCAATAGCGAGCACGGTCGCCGAATCGAGCCCGCCAGAGAGTAACACCACGGCTTTTTTTGCAGTCTGATTCATACGCCGCGTTGTTCCCCCCAAATGATTTTGTGTAGCTGCACTTGCATGCGAACGTTTAACCCGTCACGCAAAATCCAATCTGCGAGATCGCTGTACGCAAGCTCGGAGAATGCGGGCGACAGCAATAGCGGGCAGATGGCGTTTAGATTCTTCTCCGCAATGACCGTCTTCGCCCACTGATAATCGGCCTCGGAAGTCAGCACAAATTTGATCTCATCTCGCGCGTTCAGATGCGCGAGGTTTTCCCAGCAGTTCTTGGTCACTTCGCCCGAGCCCGGCGTCTTGATATCGACAATGCGCGACACGCGCGTATCCACAGTTGATACGTCTACCGCCCCACTGGTCTCCAGCGACACCGAATAGCCGGCGTCACACAGTCGCGTCAGCAAGGTCAGGCAATTTTTTTGCGCCAATGGCTCACCGCCCGTGACGCAGACATAGCGCGCGCGGTGGTTCGCGACCTCGCCTAGCACATCGTCGATTTGTCGTGTGGTGCCTTCGTGAAAGGCATACGCCGTATCGCAATAACCGCAACGCAGCGGACAGCCCGTCAGCCGAACGAACACGGTTGGCAAACCGACGCGCGACGATTCACCCTGCAACGAAAAGAAAATTTCGTTAACGCGAATCTCGTTACTGCGGGTGCGGACGAATTCGCTGGGACGCGCAAAAGCGATCTCTCGTGTGCTCATCGCGATCCCGTGTGCGGCAGCGGCAAGCGCTCAGCGCCGGCCGGGTGGTACGAGACACCGCCTTCGGCGGCGCAATCTGCGGCAGGAATCGGGTCACAAAACATGGTGTTGGTCGCTACCGACGCAGGCCGGAGAGTCGCGTTCGCGCCTTGGCGGCGGCGTCCGAGGTCGGGTACTTGGCGATGATGTCCTCGTAGCTGTTGCGCGCTGCGGACGCATCGCCCGACTCGGCTTGCACACTCGCGATCACCAGTAAGGCGTCGGGCGCTTTGCCGGAATCGGGATACTTCTTCATCAGTGCTTCTTGGGTGGCGCGTGCCTCAGTGAAGTTTTTCAGATTGAATTGCGCCAGCCCGATCCAGTAAAACGCGTTCGATACCAACTGGCTTTGCGGGTAGTCGGCAACATAGGTATTGAACGCGCGAATCGCGGCGACAAAATCGCCACGGCGAAACGCGTTGGAGCCGACGTCGTAGGCCTTGTTTTCGCGCTCACGTGCCGCCGCCTCTGCGGCGGCGATCTGTGCAGAAGACACAAGCACTGGTGCGGTGTTTGAGGAATTTGTGGCTGGAGAAGCGCTTCCAGTCTTGGGTTTTGCCGCGTCACTCACCGAGTTCGCTGCGACCGCAGCGGCAGCCAACGCCGAGGGCGGCATTGATGGCGACACGCCAAAGCTGTTCGTCGGCGGCACGCTGGTGGTCGGCGCGGTGCTGCCCTCGAGGGTACGCAATCGCGTGTCGATATCGAGGTAAAAATCGCGCTGGCGTTTTTGCAATTGCTCGTTCTGATTCGCGAGCACTTCAATCTGCCCGCGCAGTTTCGCGATCTCGGCGTTGAGCGACTCGATCTGGTTTAACAGTTGAATGATGCCAAGATTCTTGATCGATTCGTCGAGTTTCAACAACCGCGCATCGTAGTCTTTGTTCTGTGCGTCGACTTTTTCAGCGAGCAGCTTGATGTTTTTGCGCGCCTCGTCGTCGTCGAACAGGCCTGCATGGGCGACGCCGGCAAACGGCAGCGCGGCGGCAATCACAAGCCAGTGGCCTGCGATCATGATGTTCCACTTTGTTTTCGCCGCGCTGGTTCGCATCAATTATTCGCCGTCGTAGACAATTTCCACGCGCCGGTTTTGCGCCCAGGCGGCTTCGTTGCTGCCCTGCGCCTTAGGTTTATCTTCGCCAAAGCTGATCGATTCCATACGATCATTCGGTACGCCCAGTAAATTGGTTGCTTTGCGCACTGCGTCGGCGCGACGCTGACCGAGTGCCATGTTGTATTCGCGTGAACCGCGCTCGTCGGCGTGTCCTTCGAGGCTGACACGACGACTGCGGTTGTCGGCCAGATACTTGGCGTGAGCCTGAACGATGGCTTGAAACTCGGGCTTCACGGTATCTTTGTCGTAATCAAAATAGACGACGCGTTTGGACAGAATGTTGCTCGGATCTTTCAACGGGTTGACGGCGACAGCAGCAGCGGGCTTGACCGGCGTTGCGGTCGGTGCTGCTGGCTTGGTCGCGGCGGGCTGCGCGCGCGTCTCGACCGGAACGTCTTTGGTTGGCTCCTTGGTCGCACATGCCGCGAGCAAAAGCGGGATGACGATTGCCGCTAATGAGAGATGTTTTTGCATTTGTGAACTCCTTTTTGAAATGGCCAGCCTGCTCGGCCGAAATGGCCAGCCTGCTCGGCCGGACTAATCCTTCGCGACTTCAGACCTGATCGAACCTTCCCTGACATCCGACTATTCACGATACACCAAAACTACTTCGTTGCTGCAGCCGACACCGCGTATGGACCCCATGCAGGCTCACGAACGTCGCCTGCTTGCGACGTCAGCCGCTGTTTGACGCGTCCATCGACCGATACCGAGCCGAGGCTACCTTTGCCCGCCACTTTGGACTCGAACAAAATGGTGCGACCATTCGGCGAAAAACTGGGGCTGTCGTCGCGCGGGCCGTCGGTCAGCACGCTGGTGATGCCACTGGCCAACTCAAAGGTGGCGATGCGCAGCCGACTCTCGCTATCGCGCGTGACGAACGCGACCAGCTTGCCGTCAGGACTCAAGCGCGGTGTGGTGTTGTAGTTGCCTTCAAACGTGAGCCGCTTGGCCTCACCGCCCGCGACTGGCACCGAATAGAGTTGTGGGCCACCGGATCGGTCGGAAAAGAAAATAATGGTCTTGCCGTCCGGCGTGAATGCCGCGCCGCTGTCGATGGAATTACTCTGCGTCAATCGCCGTGGCTCGCCGCCAATGGCTGGAATGACGTAGATCTGCGACACCGCATCGCGCGACAGCGCGACCGAGAGCTGGCTACCGTCGGGCGACCAAGACGGCGCGTAGTTGTCGCCGCGAAAATTCGCCACCACGCGGCGCTGTCCGGTCAGCAAATCCTGCACTACCACATTCGATTTACGTGATTCAAACGTGACATAGGCGAGCTTATTGCCATCGGGCGACCATTTCGGCCCACCGATGGGTTCGAGTGACGACAGCACTGTTTGGGGATTGAAACCGTCGGCGTCCGCGACCTGGAGTTCAAAGCGCTGGCCGCGTTTGAGTACATAAGCAATCTTGGTGGAAAACACACCGCGCTCGCCGGTGAGTTTTTCATAGATTTCATCGGAGAGCTTGTGCGCCGTGCCGCGAAACTGCGTGGCGGCAACGATCATCGAGCCAGAGGTGATCTGCGTCTGCTTGGCGACGTCAAACAGACGATAGCGAATCTCGTAGCGTCCGTCTGGCTGTAGCGCAATGCCGCCGATCAGCAGAGCCTCGGTCATGCGCGTGGTCCAGTCGAGAAAGTTGACTTCGGACGGCTCGGTCGGCAACACACTAATAGCGCCCGTCGCGACGATGCGAAACAAGCCGGTGCGCGCCAGATTGTTGATGATAATCGGCGTGATGTTTTGCGGCGCTTGGGCTTCACCGCGAAACTCGACGATCGCAATCGGAATCTGGCGACCGGCACTGGTGGTGACGTCGATGGTCAGCTGCGCGTGGGCATTGACGGCGAACCAGCCGCTGCAACAGATCAACATCGTCGACAAAAAGTTATTTTTCATGCCTACCGTTCGTGTTTGATATTGAGTAGAAGTTCACGCTGACGACCAAGAATTTCCGGGTTGTCCGGTACCGGCCATTGGCGAATGCCGTTGATGGCGCGCTCAACGGCGTCATCGTAGGCCTTGTTGCCTGACGGTCTTGCGATGGACGCCTCGAACACCGCACCGCTGAC
>JBCKPN010000090.1:0-7314 GCA_038901695.1 Usitatibacteraceae bacterium | reverse complement strand
TCTCGCACGGCGCGACCGGCACGCTCTATGCCATCAGTGAGCGCGGCGCGCACTGGAAGGCAGCGAAGACAGCGGGCATCAGGTTCGCGGCGGCGCTCGCCTTCTATCCGGGTTGCACGGCGGCCAATCGTAACAAACTCACGCCGGCGGTTCCGCTCGGCATTTTCATCGGCGCGGACGACGATTGGACGCCGCCCGCGCCGTGCGCCGCGCTGATCGAATCAGCGAAGTCGGACGGCCGAGCGGTGGAATTTTTCTCCACTCCGGGGGCGTATCACGGTTTTGACGTGCCGGGCGCGGCGGTGCGGGTGCGGATCGACGTTCGCAATCAAGCCAATCCGGCGCTGGGGCGCGGCGTGCATGTCGGCGGCAACGACCCGGCGCGTGAGGCGGCGACGCGAGATGTCGATTCGTTTATCGGCAAGCGGCTCAAACAAGCGCCGACGCCCGTCGCGCCACCCAGCCGCCAATAGCGTTTTTCGACACCTTGCCGTAAACTTGCGGGCTAGCGCTTTTTAGCGCGCCGCGGCCAAAAACACCCGAAGAATCATGGAGTTCCCGACCAAATTTGATGTACTGGTGATCGGCGGCGGCCACGCTGGTACCGAGGCCGCACTCGCGTCTGCGCGCGCTGGTTCGCGAACGTGTTTGCTCACTCACGCGATTGAGACACTGGGGCAGATGTCGTGCAACCCGTCCATCGGCGGAATTGGCAAAGGCCACCTAGTCAAAGAGATCGACGCACTCGGCGGCGCGATGGCGATGGCCACGGACGAAGCCGGGATTCAATTCCGTATCTTGAACGCCAGCAAAGGTCCGGCCGTGCGCGCGACGCGCGCCCAAGCCGACCGCGCGCTGTATCGCGCGGCCATTCGCAAACGTCTCGAAAACCAGCCCAACCTGTGGCTGTTTCAGCAGGCCGTGGATGACTTGATGCTCGACGAATCAAACGGAAATCCCCGCGTGACGGGCGCGATCACGCAGGTAGGCATTCACTTTCGTGCATCGTCGGTGGTTTTGACGGCGGGCACTTTTCTCGCCGGCAAGATCCACGTTGGCTTGCAAAACTATTCGGCCGGCCGCGCCGGCGACCCACCCGCCACCAGTCTGGCTGCGCGCCTGCGCGAAATGAAGTTGCCGGTCGGGCGGCTCAAAACCGGCACGCCGCCGCGCATCGACGGACGCAGTATCGATTTTTCAAAATGCATCGAGCAAGCCGGCGACCATCCGACGCCGGTGTTTTCGTATTTGGGTCATCGAGCGATGCACCCGCAGCAAGTCTCGTGCTGGATTACGCACACCAATGCAAAGACCCACGACGTGATTCGCGCCGGACTCGATCGATCGCCCATGTTCACCGGCGTCATCGAAGGTGTAGGCCCGCGTTATTGTCCGTCGATCGAAGACAAGATTCACCGCTTTGCGGATAAAGATCGGCATCAGATTTTTCTCGAGCCCGAGGGGCTGACCACCAACGAGTTTTATCCAAACGGGATATCGACCTCATTGCCGTTTGACGTGCAAATCAAACTCGTGCAATCGATTCCCGGCCTCGAAAACGCGCACATCCTGCGGCCCGGCTATGCGATTGAATACGATTATTTCGATCCGCGCGGCTTGAAGGCCACGCTCGAAACCAAAGCCATCAGCGGCTTGTTTTTCGCCGGCCAAATCAACGGCACCACCGGTTACGAAGAGGCCGCCGCGCAAGGCTTGCTGGCGGGTATCAATGCCGCGCGGTTAGCGCGCGGCGAAGCGGGCTGGTGCCCGCGCCGTGACGAGGCCTACCTTGGCGTACTGGTCGATGATCTGATTACGCGCGGCGTGACGGAGCCGTATCGCATGTTTACCAGCCGCGCCGAGTATCGGTTGCAATTGCGCGAAGACAACGCCGACGCACGTTTGACGGAAATGGGTCGCACGCTGGGCCTCGTCGATGATGTGCGCTGGGCGGCGTTTGAAACCAAACGCGAAGCGGTGGCGCGCGAAACCCAACGGCTGAAGGCGACGTGGGCGCAGCCAGGGCGCGTGCCGCGCGAAGACCTCGAACGCGTGATCGGGCAAGACATCGAGCGCGAGTATTCTCTGTTCGATTTTTTGCGCCGACCCAATGTGAGCTATGAAGCGTTGATGACCTTGCCGATTGAGGGCCTGGCCGCGGGCGCGGTGACCGACGCAGCGGTCGCGTTGCAAGTCGAAATCGCCGCGAAATATCAGGGCTACATCGATCGTCAGCAAGACGAAGTGGCAAAAAATCGCTCGCTCGATTCCCTCGCCCTACCCGCTGACATTGATTACACGCAAGTGCGCAGCTTGTCCAAAGAAGTGCAGTTGAAATTGAATCAGCACAAGCCGGAAACAATTGGCCAGGCGTCGCGCATTCAAGGCGTTACGCCGGCCGCCATCTCGCTGTTGCTGGTGCATTTGAAGCGCGGCTTTTCCGAGGCGCGCGCCTCGATGAAAGACGCGCAGAAGGAAGCGCAAACGGATTCAGCCGAGCGCGTCGCGTGAGCGCGGTGGTGATGCGCACCGATACGTTGGCAGCGTCGCTCGCAGAGGGTATCGATGCGTTGGCATTGCCGCTCACCGAGGCGCAGCACCAGCAACTGCTGGCCTTTGTTGCTCTGCTCGACAAATGGAACAAGGTCTACAACCTGACCGCCGTGCGCGAGCCAGCACGCATGATCGGCCTGCATATTCTCGACAGCCTCGCGTTGCTCCCACACTTAGGCACCGCAAAATCAATACTCGACGTTGGCACCGGCGGCGGACTGCCCGGCATTTGTCTTGCCATCGCCGCGCCGACATTGGAAGTCGTGATGCTCGATTCGCGGCAAAAGAAAACCACTTTCGTCCGTCAGGCAATCGGCGAACTCGGTTTGCAAAAGGCCAGCGTGGTGTGCGAACGCGTCGAGGCGTATCAACCGAGACGACATTTCGATGTTGTCACCTCGCGTGCATTTGCCGAGCTGGCCGATTTTGTCACCGGCGCGGCACATCTGCTGGCACCGGGTGGAAAATTCCTGGCGATGAAAGGCCTTTACCCGCACGTCGAAATCGCACACTTGCCAGCGAGCGTGCGCGTGCAAGACGTCATCGCCCTGGAAGTCCCGCAGGTCGACGGCAGGCGTCATCTGGTCATTCTTGAGCAGGCTTGAAAGTGAAGGCATGAAGACTTACGCAGTCGCGAATCAAAAGGGAGGAGTCGGCAAGACGTCGATTGCGGTTAATTTATCGGCAACACTCGCACACTATGGCCAGCGCGTGTTGCTGGTCGATCTGGATCCACAAGGCAACGCGACCACCGGTAGCGGCGTCGATAAGAACGCGCTGCAAAACACGCTCTATGGTGTGCTGCTCGGCGAGTATCCAGCGATCGAAGCGCGCGTCAAGACCGAGGCGGGCTACGATGTGCTGGGCGCCAATCGCGAACTTGCCGGTGCGGAAATTGAAATGGTCGCCATGGAGCGGCGCGAATTTCGTTTGAAAGAAGCGCTGGCGACCATCGCCACCGATTATGATTTCGCCGTGATCGATTGCCCACCGGCGCTCAACATGCTCACCGTGAATGCACTGACTGCGGCAGACGCGGTGGTGATTCCGATGCAATGCGAGTACTACGCGCTGGAAGGCCTGAGTGACTTGGTCGGCACGCTGCGCAAGGTCAAAGCTAACCTCAATCCGAACATCGAAATCGAAGCGCTGGTGCGCACCATGTACGACCCGCGCTCATCACTGACCATTCAAGTCTCGGATGAAATCAAGCGCCATTTTGGCGACAAGGTGTTCGATACCGTCATTCCGCGCAATATTCGCATCGCGGAGGCGCCGTCCTTTGGCAAACCGGTCATCCTGCACGACCCGTCGAGCAAAGGTGCGCTAGCGCATTTCGCATTTGCGCGGGAGTTGTTAGGGCGGCACGGGATTGCAGTCAAGGAAGCGGCGTGAGGGCGGGGACCGCGCCACAAAGGGGGGCCGTATGGATTCCCACGTTCGTGGGAATGACAACGGTTGTGGTGTCCGTTAAACGTAGGAACAGAAAATGAACAAACCCAAAGGCCTCGGCCGCGGCCTCGACGCACTGCTCGGCGGCAACAGACCCGCGACCAACGACAGTGGCGAGTTGCGCCAAATTGCGCTCGCCGACATCAAGCCGGGCAAGTACCAGCCGCGCACGCACATGAATCAAACCGCGCTGCAGGAGCTCGCCGAATCGATCAAAGCGCGCGGTATCGTGCAACCGATACTGGTGCGCGAAGTGTCCAACAGCAAATACGAAATTGTTGCGGGTGAACGCCGCTGGCGCGCCGCGCAACTCGCGGGTCTGGCGACGCTGCCTGCGTTGGTGCGCGACATTGCCGATGACGCGGCGTTGGGCATTGCTCTGATCGAAAACATTCAGCGCGAAGATTTGAACGCGATGGAAGAAGCGTCCGGCATTCAGCGCTTAATCGACGACTTCAAACTCACCCACGACGAGGCGGCCAAAGCGGTGGGCCGTTCACGCTCGGCGGTGTCCAACTTGTTGCGACTGCTCGAACTTGCCAAGCCCGTGCAAGACATGCTGATGGCGCAAAAAATCGACATGGGTCACGCACGCGCGTTGTTGTCGCTGGCTAAGGCGAAGCAAGTTGAACTCGCGCACCAGATTGTTCACAAGCAACTTAGCGTGCGTGACGCCGAACGCTTGGTGAAAGCGCTTTCCGCGACGCGCAAACCGAAAAAAGCGATGCTGTCGAACAACGCCGATGTAAGACGTCTGGAAACCGACTTGTCTGACAAGCTCGGCACCACGGTCTCGATCAAGCTCGACCGGAAAAACAACGGCAGCTTGAGCATCGCGTTCATGGGCTTCGAACACCTCGAGGGAATTCTGGAGCGCACGAAATTGAAGTGAAACTCTAGCGTTGGCACTCGTTTTCAGACAGTTTTGCCTGAAACAGCGCGCCAATAGGCGCGCTTTATATCCCCTTATTTTTCTTTCGCGCTGTCGAACAGCGCGGCAATCGCCGCCGGATTGAAGCGGTATTCCTGATTGCACATGTCGTCGCGGACGATCACTTCACCGTACTCGGCGAGTGTCGATTCAAGTTCGGCGCGACCGAGTGAGCGCAGCACGGACGTTACTTTTTCGTCGTCACGGCGACATTCCGAATGCACTGCCTTTGGCGCGAACAAGCGCACATCCTCGTCGGCAAACAGCCGCTTGAGCAACAAATCCACCGGCGTGTCGACAAGCTCGGCTTCGGTCACCGACGAAGCAAGCATCTCAACACGCGCCCAACCATCCGCGTCACGCTGATCGGCACCAGGCAACTTTTGCAGCAACAGCGCACCGGCACCGCGCGGTGTCGCGGCGAGCCACAAATGTGTTGGCAGCTGTTCGGACTGGTCAAAGTAATGTTCAAAACATTCAGCGACGCTCAAGCCAGAAATCGGCACGATGGATTGATACATCTGCTTAGAGCCGCTGTTTGCCACGGTCATGGCGAGCGTGCCGCCGCCCACCCACTCAGCAAAGCCACCGGTCGCCCCGGCCTCCTCGGACGCGCTGCCGGAGGAGGCCATGCCACGCAGCCCGAGCGTGTGGGTACAATCGACAACGGCAAGTTTCGCGCTGCGTCTGGGTGGCGCATTGATCGCCTCGGTGGTGTTGGGACCTTGAATCTGCAACGTCACCCGCCCCGCATGTTTAAGACCGGTACCGACCAGCACGGCGACACAGGCGAGCTCGCCGAAATAGCGCGTGACGTCCGGCGGGTAATCGCGCCTAGCCATGAGCGCGTGCCAAACGTCGCCCAAACGCACCATTTGCCCACGAATATCGAGGTTCTCGAGAGTGAATCGGCGCGAGTAACTCGCTTGAGAAGAAAGGTCGGCAGGCATGACACGAGTGTAGCAAACTGTGCCGCGCTTGCCGCGCCGCGACCACGCGCGAAAGACGCTGTTACGCGACTGCTGCTGCGGGTGGCTCGAGCATCACGCGACCCGGCGGGAACACCGCGCGAAAGGTCGATCCGTGGCTCGCAAATGCCTGCGAACTTTCGATCTCGATGCGTCCACCATGGCGCATCAACACGTGCTTGACAATCGCCAAGCCGAGTCCGGTGCCGCCGGATGCGCGCGAGCGACTGCGATCAACACGATAAAAACGCTCGGTCAGGCGTGGCAGGTGCTCTGCCGCAATTCCTTCGCCATCGTCCTTCACACACAACACCATCTCGCCGGTCGCGCCGCCGACGGTGAGCGTCACCTCAATTGCGCCACCGTCTTGCGTGTAGCGAATGGCGTTCGAGATCAGGTTGGAGGCGAGGCTCGATATTTCTTCGCGATTTCCCAATAGCCATACCGGCGAAAGTGCGGTCGTCACGCGGTGCCGCCCGCCAGACATCACCTTCGCATCACTGACCGCGCCTTGCACCAGTGACTGCATGTCAATTGCCGTTTCCGCCAGTTTGTTCTGCGCATCCTCGAGACGCGACAAGGCGAGCAGGTCGTCAACCAAGCGTTGCATCCGCGACGTCTGCTGCGACATGTGATCGAGCGAACGCTGCAACAATTCCGGCTTGGTGCCGCCCGCGATATCGGTTTCATGCAGGGTTTCGAGAAAGCCCGCCATGACCGTCAATGGTGTGCGCAATTCGTGCGACACATTGGCCACGAAATCGCTGCGCATACGCTCGACTCGCTCGCGTTCGGAAATGTCGTGAGACAGCAGCAGAGTTTGATCGTGTCCAAAAGCGATGCGTTGCACCGTCAGCGCAACCTCGCACGCGCTACCGACGTCGAATGATTGGGTGAATCTGAGCGCCAAGGACTGGTTCAGGTCATGTGCGCCCAAATAGGCCATGAATTCCGGAAAGCGAATCAGGTAAGTAATGTTTTGCATCCGATCGTGCGCCAGCGAAATTTGCCAATGCTGCTCAGCGGATGGGTTGCACCAGACGATATTGTTCGCCTTGTCGAGCATGACCACGCCGTCGGGCAGCGCAGAAGCGGCCTGCTGAAAGCGCGCCAGCGAATCAGACAGCGCTTGTTGTTGGGTACGTTGCTGACGGAACAGCCGATACACATCCGACAGCACCTCGCCCCAAGTACCGAAGCCGTCCGGCACTTCCGCAGCGCGATGCTCGCTGCCAAGCCAAGTGTAGAGCTGCGACAGTTTCCATGCATGATAGGCAAACGCGAGAAATGCCACCAGCCCAGCCGCCGCGAATGCGGCCGCCCAGCCGCCGAAAAACGCAGCGACGCCGCCGCTCAACAGCGCAGCCAGAACCAGCCGAAACAACGCCGTGAGCATTAAGGAAAACGGAG
>JBCKPN010000089.1:0-7327 GCA_038901695.1 Usitatibacteraceae bacterium | reverse complement strand
AGCGTGACCATCGACATCGCGACCTCGCTCGGGTCAACGGACTCTAATTTTGCAATGGCGGTCGAGCTCGCTCGCTTACCGATGTAGATGCAAATGTCAGTATCGAGCATGTAGCGCAAGCGCTTTGCACGCGCCGACATCACAAGCCCTTACGGCGCTGTGCCGGAAGATCCCGAATGGAGTCTGGGAAGTCATCGGGCAAGGTCTGTAGAAGGGCGATCACATCCGCAAAGGTGCGCTTGGCGGGGCGCAGGATGATGGCATCACCTTTTCGAGAAATTTCAACCTCAGAAACGTTTAGCTGAAACTCTTTCGGCAGACGTACCGCTTGTGAGTTGCCACTTTTGAATACTTTGGCCATGCGCATGGTAGGCTCCTGCAAAAAGATATACGGAGAGTATATACAAAATGGCATGAGACGCGCCCCACTGCCGACCCGGGACATCAAACAACAGCACCTGTCGTCCCGGCTAACGAGCCGGGACCTCTCGATCGAGCCGTTACCCCCAATAGTCAGAGACCCCGGATCGAGTCCGGGGCGACAACGCAAAAAATCTGTCGTCCCGGGCTATGCTTGCCCCCGATTCTGGCCGTCGGGGCAGGCTCCGGCCCAAGACCTCAAACTTGTGTATATGATGGTAATATACAAAAATGATCGATCTCAGCAAGATCAGCGGCTTCAACTGGGACGCTGGCAACGCCCGCAAGAGCGAAGCCAAGCACGGGGTCTCGATGGCCGAGACAGAGCAGGTTTTTTTCAATACGCCGCTGTTACTGCTCGACGACGCGCCTCACAGCCAGAAAGAGCCGCGCATACACGCGCTGGGCCAGACCGATGACGGAAGAACCTTGCACATCACCTTCACCCTCAGAATAGCGGGGACGTTGATCCGCGTGATTTCGGCGAGGGACATGCACCGAAAGGAGCGAATGATCTATGAACAAACCAACTAAGACGTCACTGAAGCCGATCCCAAAGTTCACGAGCGAGAAAGCCGAGCGAACGTACTGGGAGACGCATGATTCCGCTGAGCACTTGGACTGGTCCAAGGCGCAGAAGGCGACGATGCCAAACTTGAAGCCGACAACGAAAACCATTTCGTTGCGGCTGCCGCAGCACCTGCTGGACTCCATCAAACTGGCAGCCAACGCTCGTGATGTCCCTTACCAGTCGCTAATCAAGGTGTGGCTGCAAGAAAAGTTGCAGCGTCATTGACGGCGGCTGATCCGCACCCCGCGACGTACCTGCCCCCGCCGTTCGCGAAATAACGAGTCCGTGTCCCCGAGAAGAGCCTGCCCTCGAATGCTTGAATCGGGGGCGGGTATCCAATCGTGCGGTCGTCTCGGCCAACGAGCCGGGACCTCTGGCGCTAGCCGTTGCCCGAATAGTCAGAGGCTCCGGATCGAGCCTGCCCTCGAATGTTTGAATCGGGGGTCTGGGGCGACAAACGAAAACAACTGTCGTCCCGGGCCCCGAGCCGGGACCTCTAGCTAAACCCCTCCGGATTCTGCCGCTGCCAATTCCACGCGTCTCGGCACATATCCTCCAGGCTGCGCGTGGCCTTCCAGCCCAGCACGCGCGCGGCGTATGAGGCATCTGCCCAGCATGCCGGCACATCCCCCGGCCTGCGCGCGACGAACTGATGCGCAATCTTCACGCCATTCACGCGTTCAAACGTCTGCACGACATCCAGCACGCTATGCCCGCGCGAGGTGCCGAGATTGGCGATGAGCAAGGGATCAACATCCGCGCGTGCCAGATACCTCAACGCCGCCACATGCCCCTCCGCCAAATCCATCACGTGAATGTAATCGCGGACACCGGTGCCGTCGGCCGTGGGGTAATCGTTACCGTAAATACTGAGCGAGGCGCGCTTGCCTGACGCCACCTGGCACACAAAGGGCATCAGGTTATTCGGAATACCGGCGGGGTCTTCACCGATGGTGCCGCTTGGGTGCGCGCCGACGGGATTGAAGTAACGCAACAAGCCCACGCGCCACGCGGCATCACTCGCCACCAGATCCGTCAATATCGACTCCACCATCGCCTTCGATTTGCCGTACGGGCTGGCGGGGCGGAAGGGCGCGCTCTCGGGGATGGGGGAGGAATCCGGCTCGCCGTACACGGTAGCGGATGAGCTGAACACGATGGTTTTGACATCTGCCGCCGCCATCGCGCGCAGCAGCGTATTCGTCCCCGCGACATTGTTATCGTAATAGCGCAGCGGCTGGGCCACCGACTCACCCACCGCCTTCAGGCCGGCGAAGTGAATGACAGCACTGATGCTGTGCTCCGCAAAGAGCGTGGTGAGGCAGGCTTCATCGCGGACGTCGCCCACCACAAGTTTTGGTGCCTTCCCTGCAATGGCCGCCACGCGCTCGATGACCGCTGCGTGACTATTGGAAAGGTTATCGAGGATGACGCACTCAACGCCCGCCGCGATCAACTGCACGACGGTGTGCGAGCCGATGAAGCCGGTGCCGCCGGTGATGAGGATTTTTTTCATTGGTGGGCGATTGATGGGCGATTGGCGATCATGAAAGAAGACGAACGATGTTATGGGCACCTCTAAAAATTCAAAATTCTAAGCGAGGCTAGGCGCGAGAAAAATTTTAGCCCGCAGCATATACCTGATATGTAAGGGATAAAATTTTTTGAGCAACAACGCATCGCGACGAAGTTTGGATTTTTAGAGATGCCCTTATGTGCGATACACGCGATTGCGATTGCCAACACGCAGCACGCGAACCACGATGCGGCGATCTTGTATGTCACAGATGATGCGCACTTCTCCCCGCTGTCGTCCCCGTGCATACCCACAAAAGGGGTACGCCGAACGGGGACCCATACGGCATTTGCTGCTTCGGTGGCGCTGAATGGATTCCCGCGTGAGCGGGAATGACAACATTAAGAATCGTCGTCCCAGCGGCGGCTGGGATCCAGTCCATTCCATGTCAGTCCAACCCCCGATTCAAGCATTCGAGGGCAGCAACGTAGATTGGGCAAGATTGCCCAACAATCGGTCGTGACGTTGGGCTTCGCTGCGCTCAACCCAACCTACGGGGCTACAACATCTCTTTAAACTGCTCGCGGCTGAACTCGCAATTGCGAAGAATTTTTGCCAACAAACCAGGCACAATCGTTTCGCCTGAATGCACCGGCACCACTGTTGATCTGCCATCCGCGTGGCGAATGAAATGGTGACTGCCTTTTACTCGAATTACCTCAAATCCGGCCTTCCGCAAGACAGCCAAGAGTTGCTTGCCAGTCAAACTCGGGCTGGATGTCATGCCGCAATTGAAATGCGTTGCACCCCGACGAAATCAAGCGGCTCAAGGGTTTCACCCTGAACCTCGAGGCAGAGTACGATCGCCTCGCGGATGCGCGCCATCAAATCATCCAGTGACTTCGCCTGCGTGTGACAGCCGGGTAGCGCCGGAACCGAAGCCACAAAATAGCCCGCAGAATCGCGTTCAATAATGACATCAAACTGGTTTGCCATAGATCCTCCTCTCTAAATTGTACGCCCAACCTGCCCTGCTGGTGCAGTTCACAACGCCTATGTGACCGCCATCGCATCGTCTAACCGCAAGGAAAAATTGGCCCAGGAATCCGCCCGACCACCGATCAGAGGTTCCCATTGCAGCAACGTAGGTTGGGCAAGATTTGTTTGCCCAACAATCGATCGTGACGTTGGGCTTCGCTGCGCTCAACCCAACCTACGGGGCCCGGGCTGGATGTCATGCCGCAATTGAAATGCGTTGCACCCCGACGAAATCAAGCGGCTCAGGGGTTTCAAGGCCAATCCATTGAGGCAGAGCCAGGATGAAGAGAGAACTTCGCCATTGGCCGTCTAGCCAAAATAATGTCCAATCCGCCAGCGCATACCGAAGGGAGTTTTCACTTCGCAAATATCAACAACTAAATGATCTTAAGCCTCGGTAATGTTCTTTAAGCCGAGTGAGAGCAGGCGCGTATCTTTGGTCAGGAGGGTCATTTTTTCGATGTCGGCAACAGCAACCAACAGCATATCGAAAGGGTCACCCCGCAAGCCACCAAGCTCGCGAGTGCGCTCGACATGGGCTGCAGTAACAGAAAGCACACTGAAGCCCTGTGCTGCAAAGTGGGATTGCAAGGACCCATCCGGCAAGACGAGTTTGCCGACAGCTTGCTTCAATTGCATCTCCCACAAACTGGCCACGCTGATAGAACACATTTCTTTACTGATGAGCTTTCCGGTCGCTTTGGAAAGCTTGGTGCTATTGGTCATCCACCAATAGATCAGGTGCGTATCGAGCAGATAGCGCGTCACTTTTTGCGGCTACGTGGTTTGGACGCGGGTTTCATATTGGCGGGTGCAGGGTCAAGTGAATCATCTGCTGCCATCGAAAAAAGTTTGGCCATATCTACAGTGGCCTGCTGTGAAAAAGCACCCGCAATCTGGCGTTCCGATATTTTGAGATGTGCCCACGTTCCCGGCTTGCGTGTTGGTTGTGCAGTTGCAACTGGCACCAATTTGACAGCAGGAATACCCTTGTTGGCGATAATCACATCCTCACCTTCAAGGGCGGCTTTCACCAACCGGGAAAGCTGGCTTTTGGCATCCAGCATATTTACTTGCATAGCGACTCTCCTGAAAATAAATGGCGTTACCAAATAACTTTATCACAACTTAGCTAACTTAGCTAAGTTCTGTATTGCTCAACCGCCTTCGCCAAGCCAACCGCATCATCCGGTGCCACCGTCACGCCGCACTTCCCGCGATTCACTTCGCGCGCGATCTCGCCATCGCCAACGTCAACACGAAGCCGATGAACAGCACCGGTCGGCCGGCGGCGAGGCTGCTGTAGAACTTGCTCGGCGCGATCAAGCCTTCCAGATCAAGCAACGTAGGTTGGGCAAGATTTGTTTGCCCAACAATTGGTCGTGGCGTTGGGCTTCGCTGCGCTCAACCCAACCTACGGGGCTATTCTTCCCCGCCCTGAACGGCGGGGCTTGTCGCGCATTTCGGTCAAATAAAAACCCGCTCACACAAAAACTGTCCTCCCAGGCATCGACCCTGCGCTTCACACTCCCACAAAAATATCTGTCGTCCCGGGCGGGGCCTGCCCTCGACCCCCGATTCAAACATTCGAGGGCAGGCTTGATTGAGAAACCGGGGATCTCTAAATAGCGCTGTCGCCCCCATTCATTAGCGGACGCATAGCGCACGCGCTCACATTGAGCGCCCCTCCAATTTCCCGCTTGACGCGTTGGTCGGAGCGCATTAAAGTGCATACATTGTAATAACGTGGCTGACACAAAATGAAAACAGCATTGCGCAAACTTGGTAACTCTAGAGCGATCCTGATTCCTGCAGCATTTTTGGCCGCATGCGAAATGAAAGACCAGGTGGAGCTTACGATGGACGCAGGAAAACTCATTGTCACGCCAGTCAAGACTCGGCGTGATGGATGGTTCGCAGGGTTTGATGCGGCCCATGACACGCCTGCGTGGCCGAAACACATGGATCTATCAAGTGCAACAGATTGGGAGTGGTAGCAGGAATGCGCGCACGACCCAACAAACCCTCCCCACCAAAACGCGGAGACGTGCTTTGGGTAAACCTCGATCCAACTGTTGGCACCGAAATCAAGAAGACGCGACCGGGTCTGATTGTGTCGCCTGATGACATGAACGCGGCACTACCAAGAGTCATCATCGCGCCGCTAACCAGCGCGGGACAAGCGCTCGGCTGTCGCCCTGAGCTGAAGTTCAAGGGGAAACGCGCACGAATATTGCTGGATCAACTTCGATGTGTGGACAAAGTACGCCTTGGCACCAAGCTGGGACACATTGATGAGGCGATCTGGCACCCAGTGCTACTCGAGATGCTTGCGTAGAATGGCCGGCGACAATTACCCTGACCGGTCGACGACAACTATCCTGACCGGTTGAACAACACGTTCGCCAGTCCGCGGCGAATGGCCTCCTGCTGCAGGCTCTGCTTCTGGTTGCCTTCACCGATGATCAAGAAAACAATATCCAGACGATGGCGCAATCGTTCCGCCGCATCGAGCAGGATGCCCAGCGCATGCGCGCGACCGAGATAGCAGGAATGGCCAACGACGAGGCGATCGGAAATCTGCGATTGCGCGCCAAGCGGATGGGCTGCGTGGGGCAGCGACGCAACATCGGCGATGGGCGAACCAAGCAACGTAGGTTGGGCAAACAAATCTTGCCCAACCTACGTTGCTCCCACATGGTCGCATCCATCAAAAAACCAGCAAATCCCAAACCAGTCAAACAGCCCGGCACAACCACATACTCAACGCCCCAGAAACCTGCTTCATCTTCACCCGTAATCATCTGGTATTGCGGTGCGGAAGTTGCCATCCATGTCACTCGGGAGGAAAATGCAGTCGCGAAAAGTTGCGCCCGTTGAGAATCGCCCGACGCTCGATCTCTGCGGCCGATTTCAGCCAGCCGCGCTGTTCGAGAAAAATCAGAAAAGCGCGCGTCGTGACCTTGCGGCAGTTGTCCGGCAGCAGGAAGCTGGCACGGGCGATCTTGTGATCCTCGAACAGAAAGACGCCAGTGCGCGGCGGAATTGTCAGCGCAAAATCGTTCATCGCTTCTTGAATGGCGAGTTCCCCGAGGTTAGATTTATTCGGTAACACTTCCCCACTGGAAGCGCGCTGCTGGTGGTACTGGTACGTCTTGGTAGGCAAAACGGGTAACTTGTTTTTTCTCGCCCATGCGTCGATGCGCTCGCTAGTCGGTGTCTGGTTGCGCGTCACCTCATGCAACACCATATCCACCAGTTCGACTGACCAGCCTGGTTTGGAGAGCACATCCAGCGCATCGGCATAGGCCAGCGTGATGAGCGGCCCGGCGTCGGGCAACAGCGCAAGTGAAGCAGCCATAGCGGATTACTTCACCAGCGCATGCAAACTATCAACCATTCCCCGTGTGGCAAGTTCGGAGAGACGCGGCATAGGCAGATGAGCCTGCGCCGTCAGCAGAAACAAATCCTCTTGACTGTCGATGCCCAGTGTATTCATGGCTGTAAGATCGTCTATGCGACCGAGAGAAAAGTCGAGCAGTGTCTTGAAGTTATGGTTGCTGCTTACTTCTGCGGCTTCAAAGGTTTCGACGAGATAACGCAACTCGGCGTTGAACAAGGCGTTGATTGACGTGTCCGACTTGGCGGCAATGACCTTGGCTCGTTTGAGTAACTCCCGATCCACCGCCCCCGTGAAATTTACCGTTGTTGACATGACATTCTCCCACTCTTAATTAAACACATAAATAAGTGTAACACACAATAGCGTGCCGTTAATACCA
>JBCKPN010000088.1:0-7338 GCA_038901695.1 Usitatibacteraceae bacterium | reverse complement strand
ATGCCATCGGCCCACAACGACACGACGCGCGGGAACCAGCGCCGCCATACCGGGTCATCGCTGAGACGGTAGGAAATGCTGGTGAAGTAGGTTGAAACATACGAGCGCGGCCCTATCAGGCCCTCGGCTTCAGCGATCCCGCCACGCTTGCCGGGGTGACGATAACGCAAACGAATGCCAAGCCGCGGTTGCTCTGCCGTCGCCGGGGGAGCTGCGTCGGCAGGCAATCTCGAAGTGACAGGTTGCTCGAAAAGATAAAATGCCGAAATTGCATGCGCAGACTTATGTCGCACTAGATAGACGTCGGCAATTGTGGTCAGCAACAGCAGCAGCAGCAATACGGCCCGAATCCAGTCAGGCAACTCGATCACCAACAACACTGCGGCGGCGCAAAGCGGCGCAACCAGCGTTAACGCCAGATTGACGTTTGAGGGTCTAATTTCGACCCAAGCGGCTTCGGGAGGTTGATTGGATGCCATTGCGTGAGATGATGAGGAGAACGCCAAACTTCCAAGCAATAAAATAGCCACAACGCAGGCAGGACATATTCTGACATGAGCGAAAGCTGGACTAACACTCTACTGAAACTGGGCGCTCGCTTTGAAGCCGGTCGAATCGTCGGCTATTCCTCGTTGCCGATGGCAGACGACCACGAAGCACGCAATGGCGTATGCGACCTGTCGCACTACGGTGTCCTGAAAATTTCGGGCGACGACGCCAGCAACTTCCTACACGGTCAGTTCACCAATGACGTATTGGCGCTCGAAGCGGGACAGGCGCAATCCAACGGTTGGTGCTCGCCCAAGGGTCGTTTGCTGGCGGTTTTTACGCTTTGGCGCAGTGCCCAAGCCTACTACCTCTTGCTACCTCGCGCGCTGGTAGCGGCGACGCAAAAGCGGCTACGCATGTTCGTGTTGCGATCCATGGTGATCGTCGAGGATGAGAGCGATTTGACCATCAGGTTTGGACTGGTGCGCTGCGAGCCAACTGAGGCAGCCGACGCGATTGGCGGTCTCACCGCGCTGCCAAAAGGGGTTGTGTCAGTCCATCCAAGCGGCACCGCTGTGCGAATTTCATCGACGCGCACCGTCATGCTCTCAAACGCTGCAGTAGCGGACACTCTGTGGCGCGAGCTCACAGCAAACAGTACGCCGCTAGTCGCCAACGCCTGGGATCTCGCGGCGATTCGCGAAGGAATTATCGAGATTTATCCTGAAACACAGGACACATACGTGCCACAGATGGCGAACTTCGAGCTGGTCGACGGCGTCAACTTCAAGAAGGGCTGCTATCCCGGACAGGAGATTGTTGCGCGCACGCAGTATCGCGGCATCCTCAAGCGACGCATGGCGCGTGTACAGATTGTGCGTGAGGCACTCGTGCCTGCCGGCACGCCCGTCTACTCACCGAACTTTCCGGATCAAGCGGTCGGCAGCATCGCGATGTCAGCTAAGGCAGAGCACGGCCGGATAGAAGCCCTGGTGATCGCGCAACGCGAATCGATCGACGCGAATAGCTTGTATCTCAGCCCGCAGCTTGTGGCTGCGGATCACCTGATGGTGGCTGCACTGCCATACTCGATTCCCCGCTAACGACTTTGGCATTGTCCGACGCGGCCGACGTGGACGCTGTCGCGAGCAGGCTTCGACGCATTTCCAGATGGGGAATACCCGCCTCAGTAAATTCGGCACCGCAGGATAGGAAACCCTGTCGGTAATAAAACGGGGTGGCGTGTGTCTGCGCGTTCAAGCGTACCGTCGTGTAACCGCGACGACGAGCCTCATCACAGAAAAAATTCAGCATATCCTTGCCAACACCCTTGCCGCGCCACGCTTTGAGCACCGCCATCCGCCCGATGAGCGGCACGGGCTGTTCGAGGAGCATGCGCGCCGTACCGATCGCCTCGCCTTGAGGGCTACGCGCCACCACATGAAGGATGTGACTCGAATCAGCATCCTGCGGGTCAAGTTCCATTTCGGGTGGTACGCCCTGTTCGCGGACGAATACGGCAAAACGAATCTGTGACAGGACTTCGTGCTGAGAGTCCCAGTCGGCGAGGTAAACCTCGTAGGCGGGGCTTGTCATTGATATGGGCACCTCTAAAAATTCAAAATTCTAAGCGAGGCTAGGCGCGAGAAAAATTTTAGCCCGCAGCATATACCTGATATGTAAGGGATAAAATTTTTTGAGCAACAACGCATCGCGACGACCATCGGAAGTCCCCTGTTTGGGACGAAGTTTGGATTTTTAGAGGTGCCCATATTTCTCTGGTAGCGGGTAGAACGGGTGGTGCCTGAGGCACTCGGGTGCGTGGTTGGGTGTCGCAGACCCCGAACGCGACCTGCCGTCCGAGCGCTTGCGGCGCACATCATAACCGCAAATCGCGCGCTTGATCGCATCCCCACAATTTCGACGGCTTACCTGAGGTTCGCTAACGATGCCGTTCAAAAAAGCGGCTTTTTTCTGGCGGCGTTATACCGCCTGATGCCATCCGTGATCGCCTTCCTGGCCTCCGCCACACCCACCCAACGGTCTATCTTGACCCATTTCTTCGGCTCGAGGTCTTTGTAGTGCGCAAAGAAGTGAGCGATCTGCTTGAGCTGCACTTCGGGAAGATCCTTTACGCCGCGCACCGCGCGGTAAATGGGCGTGAGTTTGTCGATAGGTACCGCGAGCAGTTTCTCGTCGCCCCCTGCTTCGTCAGTCATTTTCAGCATGCCCAACGGACGACAGCGAACCACGACACCTGGGATCAGCGGATGTGGCGTGATGACCAACACATCGACGGGATCTCCGTCGTCGGACAGGGTGCGCGGGATGTAGCCGTAGTTGCACGGATAGTGCATGGAGGTCGACATGAACCGATCAATGAACAATGCGCCGGTCGCCTTGTCCAATTCGTACTTAATCGGGTCGCCGTTCATGGGAATTTCAATCACCACGTTGACGTCGTTGGGTACATCACGGCCGGAATCGACTCGATCTAAATTCATGCCACTGGATCCTCGGATTGTTTGGGGTGTACCGGGGGGGCTTCTCAAAACAGAGCTTTTGCTTTAGTCTCTCGCCCGGGGGCGTGCCACTTCGATACGACGAATGAGTCGATGTGCACGTCTACCGGGATTATCGCCCGTTGCTTCACTTCCGCCAATCCTTGGTTTCATGGCGGATCGACAAAGGAGAGAAAGTGCATTCCCCACGCCAACCGCGTCGAATCGACATCGCTCAACAGCGGCGATTGCATGCCATTGCCGTTCCGCTCGCGCAGCAGCACGAACCGGCGTTTTCCATTTTTTCTGACGACGCGAGACGATTCCCGCTGATTTTGACGCTGGATCAAAACGGCATCCCGCACCGCTGGATTACGTGGCAGCACGCAGTCTGGTACTACGCCAAACAACGTGTCGCTTGGGAAACCGGTTCAAAGGCATTCACGGCCAACGGCGGCAAATCGCGCGACACGGGCGAAACCTCGTCCGTCACGGCAGCCTCGATCATTGCCATCCGCGGCAAGGCGATGGCAATCAAGGGCTTCAACCAAGTCCCACCGCTGAACAACCGTGAGCTGTTTCATCGTGACCGCCACATTTGCGCCTACTGCGGCGGACTGTTTTCGCATTCCAAATTGACGCGCGATCACATCATTCCGTACTCGCGTCGCGGCCACGACAGCTGGATGAACGTGGTGACCTCATGCCGCAACTGCAACGAGCGCAAGGGCAACCGCTTGCTTGAAGAAGCCAACATGCAGCTACTGTATGCACCCTACGTCCCGAATCGAGCGGAGTTTCTGATTCTGGCGAATCGTCGAATCCTCATCGATCAGATGGAGTTCCTGAAGCAGCACGTGGCCGCGCAGAGTCGCGTGCACCTCGCCGCCTGACACCATTACGCGCGCTCGATCCACATCGCGTCGCCGTAGCTGAAAAAGCGATAGCGGTTTTCAACTGCATGTCGATACGCGAACATCGCGTTACCGTGCCCCGCGAACGCCGAGACCAGCATCAACAACGTTGATTTTGGCAAGTGAAAATTTGTCAGTAAACAGTCGATCACGCGAAACTTATAGCCCGGCGTGATGAAAAGCGCCGTTTCACTCGCGCCCGCAACCAGCTCGCCATCGCGCGCCGCTGATTCCAGCGTGCGCAAGCTGGTCGTGCCGACGGCAATCACCCGCCCACCACGTTGTCGCGTCCTAGCGACAGCCGCCAGCGTTTCGACCGGAACCTCGTACCGCTCGCTGTGCATCACATGCTTGGCGATGTCGTCATCACGAACCGGCCGAAACGTGCCTGCACCAACGTGCAATGTCACGAACGCGCGCTCAATGCCTTGTTCCGCCAGCCTCGCCAACATTGGCGCATCGAAATGTAAGCCCGCCGTGGGTGCCGCGACCGAGCCGGCGTGCTTCGCATAGACCGTCTGGTAGCGCGATTCATCTTCGGTATCGGCCAGGTGCCTGATGTAGGGCGGCAGCGGCACCTCGCCAATGCGTTCGAGTATTTCGTATACCGAATGCTCACCCGCAAACTGCAATTCAAACAGATCATCGACGCGGCGCACCACGCGCGCGCGTTCCCCTTGGGCAAACACCACGCCACTACCCGGCTTGGGCGATTTTGATGCCCGCAGATGCGCCAGCGCGATACGTTCACCGCCTTCTCCACTCGGCAGTACGCGTTCGATGAGCACTTCTACGGTGCCACCCGTGTCTTTGTGTCCATGCAGCCGCGCTTTGATCACTTTAGTGTCGTTAAACACCAGCAAATCGTCTGGCCGCAACAGGGTCGGCAGATCAACGAACTGGCGGTCCCGCAATTGACCATTCTTGCCGACCAGGTGCAGCATCCGGCTCGCCGTGCGTACGCGCGCCGGATGTTGCGCGATCAGCGCTTCGGGCAAGTCATAGTCGAAGTCAGCAGTCTTCATTTGATTGGTTCGCTCTTGAGCCATCCAACACAAATACCGGCGCAAGGCCGGTATGTTTGGTGCCGGGAGCCGGAATGTTACACAATCGCGTCAAGCGATTGTGCAATCTTTGGCCGCACGCGGCCAAAGACCGTTCGGCCGCTTGCGCGGCGAACGTCCAACCGAAGTCCTACGGACTTCAGTTAGTCGAACCGGAGTGCCGGTCTCATCCAGACTCCCGCACAAACAAAAATACCGGCACAGAGCCGGTATGTTTTGTTTGGTGCCGAGAGCCGGAATCGAACCGGCACGATGTTGCCACCGCTGGATTTTGAGTCCAGTGCGTCTACCAGTTCCGCCACCCCGGCTTTAGGTAGGCGCGAATTATAACCCGACGCAACGCTGGGGTTCCACGGACACCGGTGCCACGGAATCGCCGTTGGCGACTCGCAAGCGCGTTTGGCGAAACGTTTCGCGCGCTTTGGCGCAGGCACTTCGACTGGGTCAAATTCCATCTCCTATAATTGCCCCATTCATTTCAGTTCGAGGCGACAGGTGTCTACCAACGATCTTTCCAAGTTATCGATTGACCGCTCCCGCAAGGCATTTTCAGCAGGCAAAGGCAACCGTAGGCGATGGTGGCTTGGCATCGCTGTTGGCGTGATCGTCGTGGTCGCGTTCGTGCTTTTCACAGGCAGTAGCCGCCCGACGAGCATTGAAATCGGCACCGTTGCCGCGGCCTACCCATCGCAGGCCATCACCACCTTGAACGCGACCGGTCGTGTGTCGGCGTTTCGCAAGGCAGCCGTCTCGACCAAAGCCACCGGCAAGCTCGAATATCTTGGTGTTCAAGAAGGTTCGGTGGTGAAAGCCGGGCAAGTGCTGGCGCGCATCGAAAATCGCGATGTCATCGCTACGCAAGATCAGGCACGGGCCAATCTGCGTGCTTCGAAAGCGAACCTCGAGCAAGGCCTCGCGGATTTGCGCGAGGCGGAGGCCAATCTGCGTCGTACTGACGATCTTGCCAAGAAAAACTTCATTTCCGGTGCCCAACTTGACACTGCCATCGCCCGCCATGATCGTGCACAGGCGTTCGTTGCGGCGTTGCGCGGCCAGATTGGTGTAGCGGAAGCGAACCTGCGTGCCACCGATGTCGGCGTTGAGCAAACCATCATCCGCGCGCCGTTTGACGGCGTCATCCTGACCAAGAATGCCAACGTCGGTGACATCATCACGCCATTTTCCTCGGCGGCCGATTCGAAGGGCGCAGTGGTCAACATCGCCGACATGTCGACGCTCGAAGTCGAAGCCGATGTTTCTGAAAACAGTCTGTCGAAAATTAGCGTCAATATGCCCGTCGAAATTCAGCTCGATGCGTTTCCGGACCTGCGTTTGCTCGGGCGCGTCAGCCGCATCGTGCCGACCGTCGATCGCTCCAAGGCGACGGTACTGGTCAAAATCGAATTTGTCGAGAAAGACCCGCGCGTGCTACCCGACATGAGCGCCAGGGTGGCTTTCTTGCAGCGACCGCTGAGCGCGACAGAGCGCAAACCAGTGACGGCGGTGCAGCCGACCGCAGTCGTCAAACGCGACGGCCGGGACGTTGTGTTTGTCATTGACGAGAAGAACATCGCCAGGCTGGCGCCGGTGACGCCGGGTGACAAGCTTGGCGACTTGGTTCAGGTCTCCGGCGTCAAGCCGGGTGATCGCGTCGCTCTGAAGCCCGCCGACAAGCTAAAAGATGGCGGCGAAGTCTCCATCGTCAAAAAATAGGCACGTCAATGAGCACGCCGCTGGTCGAGATCAAGAATCTCGTCAAAACGTATACCCGTGGCGACCAAGACGTCCTGGTGTTGCGCGACATCACGCTCAATATCGAGCGCGGTGATTTCATCGCTTTGATGGGGCCGTCTGGCTCGGGAAAAACAACACTGCTCAATTTGATTGCAGGCATCGACAAGCAGACTGCGGGCAGTCTGCGTATCGACGGCGAGGATATTTCAAAATTGTCCGAAGGTGAACTCGCCGATTGGCGCGCCTCGAACATCGGGTTTATTTTTCAGTTCTACAACTTGATGCCGGTGCTGACCGCCTACGAAAACGTTGAACTGCCGCTGTTATTGACCGATCTATCCAAAGCTGAGCGCCGCGAACGCATAGAAATGACGCTCAATATGGTGGGTCTCTCTGACCGCATGGATCACTACCCGAACGAATTGTCCGGCGGGCAACAGCAGCGCGTTGCCATTGCGCGCGCCGTAGTCTCCGATCCCACCATCTTGGTGTGTGATGAGCCCACGGGCGACTTGGACAAACAATCTGCATCGGATGTGTTGGCGATGCTAAAAGAGCTCAACGAAAAACTCGGCAAGACCATCATCATCGTCACCCACGATGCGCATGCCGCTGAGGCGGCTAAGCGCATGTTGC
>JBCKPN010000087.1:0-7900 GCA_038901695.1 Usitatibacteraceae bacterium | reverse complement strand
CCGCTTTGGACGCCTCCGCCGCTGCCTGCTGCGCAGCATCGTGGGTAAAAATGCCGGTGCGATATTGCGAACCTACGTCGCAGAACTGCTGATCCTTGACGGTCGGATCGATGTTGCGCCAGAACACGTCGAGCAAGCGCGCATAGCTAATCTTGTTTGGGTCGTAGACAATTTCCACGACTTGCGTGTGACCGGTGTAGCCGGCCGACACCTCTCGGTAGGTTGGGTCTTTCTTCAGACCACCGATGTAACCCGAGGTCGTTGACAGCACGCCATCGAGCGCATCGAACGGCGGCTCCATACACCAAAAGCAACCGCCGGCAAAAGTCGCCTTGGCGGTCGCAGCTGGTGGTGTTTTTGTTTTATCCTGTGCCAGTGCGCTGAACGCGGTAGCGCTCGCGACACACACGAGGATAAGAAATTTGACTGCGTCGTTCATCGAAGCTCCCGCTGGTCGGTTGGTGTGCATCAGGTACGCACGGATCAGTGCGACGGATGCAGACCGCTGAATCTAATCTCATCGCGCGAAAAAAACATGCCGGTTTTGCATTATCGCCTCGTTAACGTATTCGCCGAATCCACCTTTGGCGGCAACCCGCTGTGCGTCTTCGAGGATGCGCGGGCGCTCAATGATGCACAAATGCAGGCGCTCGCGTTGCAGTTCAATCTGTCGGAGACGACGTTCATCCTGCCGTCAACGGTTGCCACGGCACGGGTACGCATTTTCACGCCGACTTTCGAAATGCCATTCGCCGGTCACCCGACACTCGGCACCGCGCATGTGATCCGCGACCGGCGCCATGCGGGCGATGAACTCACCCTGGAAATGACAGCGGGCGTGATTCCGGTCAGCGCCGTCGCAGATCGCTGGACCCTCAAAGCGGGTGTGCTGTCGTCGCGCGATTGCGAACTCGCTAAGTCGGCGCTCGCGAAGCTGTTGGGGCTCGATGTCGCCGAGGTTCTCGACGGCGCACGATGGATGAACACTGGCAGCGAGCAACTCGTCATTCCACTCGCCTCGGTCGATGCGGTGCGTCGCGCCAAGCCAGTCGCGAATCTGCTTGGCAGTGTTGCCAGCGATGTCGGACGTTCGATGGCGTATGTTTTTGCCACTGATGGCAGCGCAAAATTTGTCACGCGATTTTTTTTCATGAAGTACGGCGGCGTGGTCGAGGATCCCGGCACCGGTTCAGCGGCGGCCAATCTCGGCGGCTGGATGTGGTACCACCGTCACGCGCCGGGCAAATTTGCCCTCGAACAAGGTGACGCAGTGGCGCGCCCTTGTCGACTCGGCCTTGAAGTGACAGCGCGTGGCGACATTTTCGTCAGCGGCCGCGTGATCGAAATCGGGCGCGGCAGCGTCGATATCGGCTGAGCGTGCGACGCAAGAGTGCGCTATTTGGGAATCGGCGTATCGCGCACCGCGCGTCGCAACACCTTGCCGACGTTTGTTTTCGGCAACTCGCTCCAGAATTCAATCAGCTTGGGCATTTTGTAACCCGTCAGGCGTTCTTTACAGAATGCGATGATGGTTTCCTTGGTCAGCCCCGCGTCTTTTTTCACCACCACCACCCGTACCGCCTCAGTGGATTTTTCGTCCGGCATTGAAACCGCGCACACTTCGAACACGCCCGGGCACATGGCGATCACATCTTCGATTTCATTAGGGTAGACGTTGAAGCCGGATACCAAAATCATGTCTTTCTTGCGATCGATAATCTTGAAGTAGCCGCGCTCGTCCATCACGCCGATGTCGCCGCTTTTGAATGCGCCGTCTTTGCAAAACACGTTGGCGCTTTCATCCGGCCGCTGCCAATAACCTTGCATCACTTGCGGGCCTTCAATGCAAATTTCACCCGCCTCGCCGACACCGAGCAAGTTCTCATCGTCGTCACGAATGCTGACGATGGTCGATGGAAATGGTAGCCCAATGCAGCCGTTGAACTCCGCCAAGCCGAGCGGATTTCCCGTGACGCCGGGAGAAGTCTCAGTCAAGCCGTAGGCTTCGATGAGCGTGTTGCCGGTCACCACTTTCCATTTTTCTGCGACGGCGCGCTGCACCGCCATGCCGCCACCGATGGTGAGCTTTAGCGCCGAAAAATCGACGTTGGCAAATTCCGGGTGATGCAGCAAACCATTGAACAGCGTATTGACCCCGGTGAGCACGGTCCAACGCCGCGATTTCAACTCCTTGATGAAGCTGCCCATGTCGCGCGGATTTGGAATCAATATTGTTTCCGCGCCACGCGACATGAAATTGATCGACACGTTGAGCGCAAAAATGTGATACAGCGGCAGCGGCTGCATGATGACTTCTGCGCCTTCCTTGAGGTCGATGCCGACCCAACAACCGACTTGCTGAACGTTGGCCACCAGATTGCGATGCGTCAAAATCGCGCCCTTGGATACGCCGGTGGTACCGCCCGTGTACTGCAAAAACGCGATATCCGAGCCGACCACGGCTGGCTCGTTGAGCGGCAGGGTCTGCCCCTTGGCGAGCGCAGACTTGAAACTCACGGCACCCGGAAGATTCCAGACGGGAACCAGTTTTTTCTTGTGTTTGACCACCCAGTTGACAATGAATGACTTTGGAAACCCCAGCAAGTCGCCGAGTTGCGTGGTGATCACGTGCTTGACGCTGGTCTTGGCGATGCATTGCTCGAGTGTGGTGGCGAAGTTTTCAATGACGACAATCGCCTTGGCGCCGGAATCTTTCAGTTGATGTTCCAACTCGCGCGGCGTGTAGAGCGGATTGCAATTGACCACCACCAAACCGGCGCGCAAGATGCCGCAGATGGCAATCGGGTATTGCAGGATATTCGGCAGCATGATGGCGACGCGATCACCACGCGTGAGCTTGAGTTCGCCTTGCAGGTAAGCGGCGAAATCGCGCGCCAGCCGGTCCAGCTGCGAAAACGAGAGCGTCTTGCCCATGCACGAAAAGGCGGCTTGATTGGCATAGCGTTGACAGGCTTGCTGCAACACCACGTTGAGTGAGGTGTAGGCATCCGGGTCAATATCGGCAGGAATACCCTTCGGGTACTCGCTCAGCCAGGGTCTGGCGTAAACCGGCGCGGCTGTTGCATTCATATGAACTCCTCCGAGGGTCTGGGCGCGATCCGGTTGGCCCGGATTCTGATTGCCGCAAATGGTTTTTGAACCTACAGTTTGCCCGAATCAACCTAGGCGCTTTGGGTTTAATCGCGAAATTTTTTGTGACTTGCGAGTCAATATCGAGACGGCCACATCGCCGCGACGCACCAGACCGGCAAATGCATAGTGTGAATACTCTAAATTTTGCCTCTACAGTGCGCCCATCGCGTCCGCATGTGGATGCAACGCAAGCTAGTCGGCAATCCCGTCCGCACACAATACCCCTTCAGGAGATCGACATGGCATCACGTCTAAAAAAGGCCCAGCAAGCCGCCAACGCAGCGAAATCATCGACACTCGTCGAGCAGTTCACCGAAAAGCTCGGTCAGGTGGCGGCGTCGCTGTCAGAGCAGCAACTGGCCAAGCAAGTGATGGAATCGGCCCAGCAAATTTGGTTGGCCGGTCTGGGTGCGTTTTCCAAAACCCAGGCCGAGGGCAAGAAAGTTTTCGAAACCCTGGTCAAGCAAGGTGAAGCGCTCGAGTCGCGCACCCGCCACGTCGCCGAGGCAACCATCGAAACGGCGCGCGATCAGGCCCGCAAAACGTTGCAAGCCGCAAGCGGCAAATTCGACAAGCTCGAACAGGTGTTCGAAGCGCGCGTGCACAAATCATTGAATCGACTTGGCGTATTGACCAGCAAGGATGTCGCAGCCTTGTCGGCGCAGGTCGCGGAGCTGGCCGATTCGGTTCGCGCGTTGCTGGCACAGGAAAAGCGCGGCAGCGTGGCGCGTCCAGCGGTCAAGAAAGTCGTGCCCAAGAAGCCAGTCGCCAAGTCAACGACTGCCCGTAAAGTCACGCGCAAGAAATAGTTGTTTGACGCCAGCCAAGCAGTTTGGTCTGGCACCACTGTCTCCTCCTCGTCCTGATTCTTCTGAAAAATGGACGATTTCCGGCCCGAATCATCTGATTCGGGCCTTTTTTCTGGAACGCTCAATCCCGGAGCACGCGCTCAACCAGCTTGACGTACGCCTTCTGTGCATAGCGCGACTTCCTCCCTTTATTGACCGATTTTTCAGGTATTTCCCGCGCTCGCCCTGTGGAACTGGGGGTTTGCAGGGGTGCCCAATGAGGCTAAAGTAACTGTAGGGCATCTCTAAAAATCCAAACTTCGTCGCGATGCGTTGTTGCTCAAAAAATTTTATCCCTTACATATCAGGTATATGCTGCGGGCTAAAATTTTTCTCGCGCCTAGCCTCGCTTAGAATTTTGAATTTTTAGAGGTGCCCTGTAACGGAATCAGTCGCCCGCCGCAATTTGTGGATGGTCGGTGCTCCCAATTTATCGGGGCTCTCGACAGGTGGATGGTGATCGCTCCCGCGCAATGAGGGTGGCCTTGCCAATGGAGGTGTGAGGCTTACTAAGAACAACATTCGGCAAACGACTCAGATCGATTATGGCGAACATATCCGGCATTCCCTCATTCAGCGTTCTTGGACGCGAGCGCATGACCGGCGTCGACACCGCTTGGCTGCGCATGGAGCATCCGACCAATCTGATGATGATTGTCGGCGTGATGATCTTCAAGGAAAAACTTTCCTTCCAGAAACTAAAGAGCACGATTGAGCAGCGCTTCCTGTCGTTTCCGCGCTTCAAGCAAAAAGCTGTGCAAGACCCGACCGGCGCGTGGTGGGAGACCGACAAGAAATTCGATCTCGCGCATCACGTGAAAAAGGTCAAGCTGGGCGGGCGCGGATCAAAAAAAGATCTTGAAGATTACGTCAGCCACGCAGCCAGCGAGCCGCTCGACTTCACCAAGCCATTGTGGCAGTTTCAATTGGTCGAGAATTACCACGGCGGCTCGGCGTTGATCACGCGCATCCATCACTGCTACGCCGACGGCATTGCGTTGATTTCTGTGATGTTGTCGCTGACGGGCGATTCCCCTGAGGCGAGTCTCGTGAAGCCAAAGAAATCGGATAAACGTCCGCGCGATGAGATGGATTTCTGGACGTCGGTGGCCAAGCCGATGGCATCCGTCATGTCGGGCGCGATGAAACTCACGCGCGGCATCGTCGAACAGGGTCTGGAGATTGCTAAGGATCCGGCCACCATGCGCGAGTTCGCCACCAAAGGCGTGGACCTCGCCGAGGAACTGCGCAAGATCGCGATGATGCAACCCGACTCAAAGACACGCTACAAGGGTCTGCTCGGTCGGGAAAAGCGCGTCGCCTGGTGCGACCCGCTACCGTTGGCTGAAGTCAAGGTTATCGGCAAAGCACTCGGCGCATCTATCAATGACGTGCTGCTGGCCACTGCCGCGGGCGCCCTGCGCGACTATTTGCAGCGACACGACGACCCTACCGAAGGCGTCGAATTGCGCGCCATCGTGCCGGTGAATCTGCGTCCGGTCGAAAAAGCGAACGATCTGGGCAACCAGTTCGGCCTGATATTCGTCGATCTGCCGGTCGGTGTCGAGGATCCGCTCGAGCGGTTGGAGTTGGTGCGAACGCGTATGTCGGCTTTGAAAGGATCATCGCAACCGATTGTCGCGTTCGTGTTGTTGTCGGCGGTCGGGTTGGGGCCGAAGATTTTGCAAGATCAGATTAGCAGCCTCATTGGTCGCAACGCGACAGCGGTGATGACCAATGTGCCGGGACCACAAAAACCACTCTATCTGGCCGGCATCGAAATCGACGAACTCGAGTTCTGGGTACCCCAGTCGGGCGGCATCGGCATGGGGCTATCGATACTGACCTACAACGGCAAAGTGCAGTTTGGTTTGATTACCGACAGTGGTCTGGTGCCCGATCCGCACAATGTCATCGACCGCTTTGCCGAAGAATTCGAAAAGTTGGTGATGCTGACGTTAATGGGTCCGTACGGCCCTGAGTACGACGAGGCGCCGGAACAAGTTTTTGGCGATAAATCGGTGGACGCAACCGCCAAACGACGCGCCAGCAGGTAAGTGAAATGCTATGTTGCAAGACCTGACCCCGTTGTCGTGCTCGGCCAGGTGGTGCATGCGATGCTCGTCCGGGTGGGCCATGCGATTCTCGTCCCGGTGGCGGATGGAATTGCCCATCCGTTTGCCGATGATTCAAAGGGGCGCATGTTTAGTCAACTGTTCTAACCCGGCGCTCAACCTCGCTCCCTTCGGTCGCTGGACGCTGCGCGATAAAGCCGCGCAGCGCCGGTTTGCTCTACGTTGGGCGTCACTACTTGAGGACCGTCAATGAAGACATTTTCCCGTTGGGTCGTTGCTGCTCTCGCATTCTTTCTCGTCAGCATGGCGCTTGCCCAGTCGAGCCAGTCCAAGCCTGGCTTGCAGCCGTATGTTCCGAATCGAATCGAGTGGCTGAGTCTTCTTCTTAATTCACAGCTCCGTCAGGATGCAACAGTCGATAACCCATTCAGCCTGAATATCGTCTACAGCGACCACGAGACCATACTGATCTTTGTTCGGTACCAACCAAACGTGAGCAGGGAGATCTTGAATATGAGCGTCGAGACGGCACGCGAAGTAACGCAGATCACGGCAAAGAGCTACGGCTGGGACAAATGGGTAAAGATCAAGGAGCGAGTTGAGATGGTCAAGCCAAAAGATGAGAAGGCAAAAAACTGATCTCATGGTGACGCCCAACTCTGCGCTCCAAGGGGCGCTGATATGAACGAGTTTTTTATGTTTGCCGCCGGGGCTGCCGTCGGTGGCCTTTTGTCGTGGCTTATTACTCATCGCTACTACATAAAAGCTGGTCAGGACCAAAAGCGCGAGCTAGAGGGATTGTCGGAAAAACTCAGGACAAAAAACACACTCACTGATTTTGAACGGCTGCTGGAAACCAGCAAATGGTCAAAAGAGATTATCGACGGCTCGGAGGTCTGGATCGCACGAAATGACAACACGTTTCAGATTTCCCAAGGCGAGCGCACTCGGGATTTTCAGGAACGCTGGACAAAGGTGCACCCGGATGGAAACAGTTCTGCATACCCCGTGTACTTGAAGATCAACAACAATGTTGTAAAAGAGCTTACGTTCATTTCGGTTGATGGTGGAAGGATTTTTGTGCCGATGCCGGAGCTGCGTCCTGTGGGTGAAAAGGACTTTGAATACTTCTGGAACATGAACAGTCTGGACATTAAAGTCTGCAAAGTCATCGGCACGTATTACATCTACAACGATATTCCGGAAGTCGCAAAACGCTCCCACATCGCGTTAGTCGAATGAGCGCACCCTAAACAATAGGGGACAGACAACGATTAACTTTCCAAACACAAGGACAGATGAGCGTTTCCAGGCATTTATGCTCTAAACACCGCTATGGCGCTTGTGTTTGTCTTTTGAGCGCGGAATTTCGTTGCTCGCCAAATTAGTGTCTGAGCTACCCTGACTTTCCCGGACACTCCCTTTTCGCCCCCACTTTAGCGCCGGAAACGCCGCATCAGTGAGCATTTTCATACAGCCATCCACGGCAGTTTGTCGAGATCGACATTGCCGCCGGTGAGAATGATGCCGACGCGCTTGCCTTTGACGTCGAGTGTGCCTTCGAGCATCGCCGCCAGCGGCGGACAACACGACGGCTCGCAAACAATCTTGGCGTACTGCCAAATCATGCGCATGGCGCGAATGACATTGGCCTCTGTCGCCACGCCGATGCCATCGACATTGGCGCGAATAAGGTTGAAGGTACGCTCTGCCAACGTAGTTTGTAGGCCATCACAAATAGTCTCTGGCGTTTGTTCGGTCACCCGCACTCCCGAGGCGAATGAGCGCGCACCGTCGTCGGCTCCGCGCGGCTCGCCGCCGTAC
>JBCKPN010000086.1:0-7955 GCA_038901695.1 Usitatibacteraceae bacterium | reverse complement strand
GCGAGCTTGCCCTGCGGATAGGCTTGATTGAGCAATCGAAGCTCGGCTTCGGCATCCCGATACTGAGGCGCGATGCGGCTGAGGTCACGTGCAAGCTCGGCAAACGGGTTGGCGGTGCGTGGCAAGGCCACGCTGTGCAGCACGTAGGGCTTGGCATTGGCCGCGTCGGCGGATGTCATGGCGCGAAACGACGCGACGATGGCGTCCATCGCTTTATCGAACCCGCCACCGGCGGCGCGTCGCAGCTTGCTGAAAACGTAGTCGCCGCTGGCTGCGGAAATGACCGTCGCGTTAATCGGCCGACCTTGCTTGGAGCCGGTGAAATTGGTGGCGCGCAGTCCGTTGATGGTGAGCGTCTCGGTGCGGCCTTGATCAGGCTGCAGCAGCGCACGAATGGCGGCGTTGTGGTCGCCGCGCGAGCTTGGCGAAGGACGCATCACCAGCGCCGCTTGCATGTTGTCGGCGACGATGCTGAGTTCGCTCGCGCCGTTTTGAATCGTCCAGCCGGCCGGTGCCCGCAAGGTGAAGCCGAGTGGCTCGTGATAGAAATCACGGCCACGCGTCACGCCCTGATCGCGGCCGTCGCCGAAGGTCATGCCATTGATGGCCGCCAAATAGCGCGCGCGTCCGGCGTCGTCGTACTTGCCGCTGTACTGATCGGCGATGCGTCGCATTTCGGCCAGCCGCTGGTCGTTGGACGGATGTGTGCGCAGCCAATTCGGCGTGGACTGCGTGCGCCCGCCCAGTGCGTTCGCCTCGGCTTCGGCGAACGATTCTTGCGCCTTCAACACCGAGATCACGTTGATCATCACGTCCGGATCGAATTTGATGCGCTGTAGGTATTCGGTGCCGAGTTGGTCGGCTTGTAACTCGTGCTCACGGCTGCGCGGCAGCAAGAACCCGGCTTGCGTATAGGTGCCGGTGAGTTGCCCGCCGAGATTGGCACCACTCTCGCCGCCCAGATACGCCCCCAGCAAGGTGCCGAGTAACTGCGAGCCGGCGGCGATTTGCTGGTCGCGCGCCGCGCGTGCGCCGTGCCGCGCCGTGACGTGGCCGATCTCGTGGCCGAGCACCCCCGCGAGCCCCGCTTCAGAATCCAGATACGCCATCAGACCCCGCGTGATGTAGATGAAGCCGCCCTGCACCGCAAAGGCATTGATATCGCCGCTGTCGACCACCGTGAATGTCCACGGCAGATTGCTGCGGTGGCTCTGTGCGGCGAGTTTTTGTCCGAGCCGATTGACGTAGGCTTGCAACGCGGCGTTGCGGTAGACCGGAAACTCTTTCAACACCTCTTGGTGAATCTGCCGACCCGAACTGATTTCTTCTTGTTCGGACATCAGGCCGTGGTCAACACGCCCGGAAACCGGATTAACAGAAGTCGCGCAGCCGCCCAGCATCGCGAGCGCCGTGGCCACGGCGACCAGAGCAAGTTTGCGGTTCGTCAAAGTCATCTTTTTTCCTTGCGATGGCAGATGGTCGATTCTACGCCGCGCCTACTGCAGGGTGAGCGGCCGCGATGGTGGTACCAGAAGTACGCCAGAAGCGCAAAAGGCAACCTTGCGGTTGCCTTTTGTTGGCGTTGCTCGCGGTGTTGCCGCGCTGGCGGATTACTTGCCCGCGCTGGTCTTGGAATAGCGCCGCTTGAATTTGTCGATACGGCCGGCCGTATCCATGAGCTTGTGCTTGCCGGTGTAAAACGGGTGTGACTCAGACGAGACTTCGATACGGATGACGGGATACTCTTTGCCGTCGGTCCACTTCATTTTTTCTTTGCCCTTGGTATCGGCCGTGGTCTTGGTGAGGAATTTGAAGTCGCACGACGAATCAAAAAAAATGACTTCGTGGTACGCCGGATGGGTTTCAGGTTTCATGGCGCTGCTTGCCTTTCTTTTCGTAAAGGGTTCACCGCGCCACCGCGCATTACACCGCGTGTGACACCTTGGGCGAACCTCTATCCGAACAAGTGTGATGGGAACCCGCGATTATGCCGAAAAATGCCCGATAAAGCAACAGCTTAGCTCTGGTAGAGTGACGCGATGGAAAAAGACAAAAATCCGGCTGGCGCGGCCGAATCGAGCGCAAAACCCACCATTCCACCCCCCGAATTCAAGGATCAGGTGGTCACCACGCGGCACAAGACGCGCGTCAACGGCAAGGCCATGGCCTATTCCGTCACCTGCGGCACCTGGGTGATGAAAGAAGAACACGACAAGGACGGCGAGCATCTGGGGCAAAAACCACGCTCGGCGATGTTTTTCACCGCCTACACCAAGGACGGCACCAAGGATCCGGCGACGCGTCCGATCATGTTTTGCTTCAACGGTGGGCCAGGTTCGAGTTCGGTGTGGCTGCATCTCGGCTTGATCGGCCCGAAGCGCGTGGCGCTCGATCGCGAAGGCCATGCAGGGCCACCGCCGTACAAACTCATCGACAACGATTTTTCGATGCTGTCGGACGCGGACTTGGTGTTCATCGATCCGGTCGGCACCGGTTACTCGCGGATGGTCGAAGGTGAAAAGACCAAGGAATTTCACGAATACCAGCGCGATCTGGAAAGCGTCGGTGCCTTCATTCGGCTCTACGTGTCGCGCCATGAACGTTGGGCAAGCCCGAAATTCATCGCTGGTGAAAGTTATGGCACCACACGCGCCTGTGGGTTGGCGGGCTTACTTCAAGACAAGTACGGCATGTACGTCAACGGGCTGTTGCTGATTTCGGTTGCGCTCGATTTTCAGACCATTCGCTTTGATCACGGCAACGACATGCCGCCGATGTTTTTTTTACCAACCTACGCAGCGACCGCGTGGCAGCACAAAAAATTGCCGACGGATTTGCAGAAAAAATCGCTGGCGAATGTGGTCAAAGAAGTCGAGACCTTCGCTTCTGGCGAGTACGCGGCTGCGCTGTTTCAGGGCGATAACCTGTCGGCAAAGGCATTTGACGTGATGGCGCAAAAAGTCGCGCGCTACACCGGGCTCAGTGTGGCCTACGTGAAGTCGACCAAACTTCGCATCAACATTCACCGCTTTTGCAAGGAATTGCTACGCGACCAAGGCAAAACGGTCGGTCGCCTCGATAGCCGCTTCACGGCGCGCGATCGCGACAGCGCGGGCGAACAATTTGAATTTGATCCAGCGCACGCAGTCATCGGCGGCGCATTTGCAACGACGCTCAACGACTATTTGCGCCGCACGCTGAAATTCGAAACCGACCTCGACTATCGCGTTATCTCAGGGCTTTACCTGACCTGGGGCTGGAAGGATTTTGCCAACCGCTACGCTAACGTCGGCGAGACACTTCGCAAAGCCATGAACCTGAATCCGCATCTGAAAGTGTATGTGGCGAATGGCTACTACGATCTCGCGACGCCGCACTTCGCGTCCGACTACACGGTGAGCCATTTGTCACTCGACCCCTCAATTGCGAAAAACATTTCGCAGCACTACTACGAGGCGGGGCACATGATGTATGTGCACGCGCCGTCGTTGAGCAAGATGGCGGCAGATATGCGGGGGTTTTTGAAGAAGGCGTTGGCTTGAGCTTGTATCGTCGCGACCAAATTCCAGAGAAAATGGTGTCTGACCCTATTTCTACTATTTCTAGATTCGTTGGAAACCCGCGCCAGACCTGAGTTTGACGCAGTTTGGAGGACGTCAACTGAGGAAAATAGGATCAATCGTGCGACGCTGTTTTTGCCAACTTGGGCAACTCCCAAGGCGCCCGACAGCTGACCGGCTATGGCGAGCTGAGACTTCGTTTACGGCCTATACGTGCATGATTTGGTCGAAGTGTGCAGTCAGACGTCGTGGCGTACGCTCGCGACCACCGCCCCAACCACCGCGCCTTGTCGACTCAAGGTGCGCTCTTCAATGCGCACCGCACCCCGCGTTACGATAAGCGTTGTCGAGCAGCGCGTACCATAAGTGGGCGAAACGATGCACGCGGCGGAGAGCAGCCGCTCGCGCTCAAGCCCTACTCCGGAATCTGGCAACGCAGCGTCGTCGGCGACGGCAGGATCGGCTAGAAACGTGAAAAGCGCCGTCTGGCGAGCCTCTTCAGACAGTTTTGCTTGAAGAATGGCTTGCAGAGCCGACTTTGCCTTTTCTACCTTGGGCCACGGGGTGTCCAATGCGCGGTTGGAAAGCCCGTAAACACCGGCGACCAGCGATTGCGCTGCCTGATCGCGCGAGTGCAGGTAGCAAAGCGAACGTGTCTTTCCCACGGCACCGACCAGCAGGTTGAAGCCGTTGTAGCGCTCTGCACGTCTCACCACATCGGCAAGATACTCGCTTGGCGAAATCCCTGTCTGCAAAAAGTCACTCACCAGCTTGCCGCGCGACAGAGCGTCCGGCCGGTGTGCATGCGGGCCACGAATGTTGGTGATAGCAGCGAAGCGACCGCCCCGCGAGATGCCCAGCCAAGTGCCGCCGGCTTGCAAATCCTTGCCAGCGAATAGGGCGGCGTCTGGCCACCAGTGCGCGGCGATGGCAGGACGGGAATGATATTCGTCGCGGTTGGCGGCGAGGATCAGCGGGTCGTCGGCATCGGGTTGCCAAGAGAAGGCGATCAGGCACATGGTGTGACTCTAGTAAAAATAGGGTCAGACACCAATTAACCCCCAGCTTGAAACAGAGACGCTGAATTCGCCCCCAAACTACGCCAGCGCATCCACCCTAGCCTGAAAGCCGATCGGGTTCATGGCCTCGCTCTGATCAATGATCGCGACCACCAGCGATGATGGTATGCGCAGGCTCCAGACATGCCCCGGGTCGCTGAGCTGCGTCAGGCGCAGATCCAGAAACGGTTCCGCAGAAACCACGGATGAACAAAACGCGCACAGCAGCGGCGCTTTCGACGCCGTCGGCACGGTTTGCAAATAGCCTTCCAGTAACTGGTGATAGGCGTCGTCCATCGTCGAATTGAACACGATGCAATAGGAACCGTCACTCATATAACCCCCTTGGTGAATGTCAGGTAAAGGTAGCGCACGAAGCGCCTTGGCCGCCATATTGCGCTACTACTGCGAAGGTGGGTTGCGTTCACTCATATTGACGTCCGCGATACCGGATCGGTAGCAGCATGCCCCCCGGCGTTACTTCGCGGTTGCCGTCTCTGCAGTTCGACTCGTCGCCCGGCCAAACCGTTCCTTCTCATCCTCGCGATCATTGAACGCGATGCCCTTGGTCATCCACTTCGATGCCGACGCGCCTTCGAGGAGGTGATGGAAGTATTGCTGGGTACGCAGCGCTGCACATTTGCCTCTCCGGCCGTCGGTTTGAGGGGCGTTTGCGTGGCGTCACGGCTTTACCATCACCCGGAAATGCACTATCCTGATCCCCGTCCGCAGCGACCCTGGGTGCACATGCGCAAAGTCCTGTTCATATTTGGCCAAATGACTGACAGTGATGTCGACTGGCTCGCCGACGCTGGCGAGCGCATTCACGTCAAAGCTGGCACGGTGTTGATCGGTCACAACGCGCGCGTCGAGCACATTTATTTTCTGCTCGATGGTCAACTCACCATTCGTACCGGCGCGGGGGTGGCCATCGCGGCACTCGAAAGCGGCGAGATTGTCGGCGAGATGTCACTGGTCGATCCTGCGCCGACCACGGTTTCAGTCGAAGTCACCATGGACGCCACGTTGCTGCGGATTGCTGACGGGGTCATTCGCGACAAGCTTCGCAGTGACCCGATGTTCGCCGCGCGATTTTATTTTGCGCTGTGCATTTTTTTGGCCGATCGCATGCGCAACACCACCATGCGATTGGGCTACGGCGAAGCCGCAGCCGATCCGCATGCCAAAGATGAGTTGAACGAGACGCTACTCGACACCTTTCACATTGCAGGCGCTCGCTTCGATCGGCTCCTGAAAAGGTTGACGGGTTAACAGCGTCACCATGATCCGCGAATCCAAGTCAGCATGATCACCGAGCGCAATCAACTTTTTCGAAAAACCGCCCTTGAACGATTGTCCTCGCCGGATCAGTTGGATGAGCGACTGACTCTCGTTTCGTATCGCCCGTGGATCAAGCGCTGGCTGCCTGCGTTGGTCGCGGTGATGGTGGTGTATTTGATCTGGATGGCGGGGGCCGTGTGACGGCGGCAGCATTGGCATCTGACGCGCCGTCAACGTTCGCCAGTACACGTCTTCATCGAACCCCCACCATTCTTCAATTAGAGACGGTGGAATGTGGCGCGGCGTCGTTGGCGATGATTCTCGCCCACTACGATCGCCACGTGCCACTGGAGAAGTTGCGCGTCGAATGTGGCGTCAGTCGGGACGGCACCAAGGCCAGCAATCTGTTGCGCGCGGCGCGTCTGGAAGGCCTGCTGGCCAAGGGTTATCGCAAGGAGCCCGCCGAGTTGGCCTCGGTAGCGCTGCCGGCGATTGTTTTCTGGAATTTCAACCACTTTGTGGTGCTCGAGGGTTTTAGCGACGGCAAGGCGCACTTGAACGATCCTGCCCAAGGTCGGCGTGTGGTGGATGCCGAGGAGTTCGATCGCAGCTTCACGGGCATCATCCTCGTTTTCGAGAAAGGTCCCGACTTCCAACCCGGCGGCGCGCGGCCATCGGTGGTGCGATCGCTCAAGCAGTTCTTTGTCGGACTCGAACGTGCGTTGATGGTGCTGGTGGCGCTTGGTTTGATGTTGGTGCTGCCCGGCGTTTTGCTGCCGATGTTGTCGAGCCGATTTATTGATGAAGTGCTGGTGTCCGAGGTAAAGGGGCTCGCCGTACCGCTGCTGCTGGGGATGGCGCTCACGGCCATCGTGCGCGCCATCTTGGAATGGCTGCAGTCGCAGTACCTGAGCCGCACGCACGCCCGCAAGGCGCTTGACCTGTCGAGTCAATTTTTCTGGCACGCCTTAAGGTTGCCGGCAGAGTTTTATACGCAGCGTTCTGCGGGTGAAATGGCATCGCGCGTTGGTCTCAACGAGCAGGTCGCGCATACCTTGTCGAGCGAATTGAGTCAACTGCTGTTGAGTATATTCACGGCGAGTTTTTTTCTGATTGCGATGTTCTGGTACTCATGGCAGTTGTCGCTGATTGCCGTCGTTGCTGTAGGGCTTGAGGTGCTCATCTGGCGCATCATCTCCGAGCGAACCGCCGAACTCTCGCAACGGATGTCAGTGCAAAACGGGCGACTCGCCAGCGCGTCGATTAACGGGCTGAGCAACATCGAAACCATTAAGGCTGCAGGACAGGATTGGGGACTTTTTTCCAAATGGATTTCACTGCAGACCCAAGTCGTGAATACCTCGATCAAGGTGCAAGGCATCGGTATCACGCTCGGTCAAGTGCCCGGCATTTTGGGGCTGGCAGTTAACATGACCATACTCGCCATCGGTGCGCTGCAAATCATGGAAGGCAAACTGACCATCGGTCAACTGGTGGCCTACCAAACGTTGCTCGCCGGGTTTGTCGCCCCCGCACACACTTTGTTGTCGCTCAATCAAAAGATTCAATCCTTGCGCGGTGACATCGCGCGCCTTGAGGACGTGCTTCGCTACCCGGCCGAGGCGAAACGCGAAGTCGACGGTGTGGCATCGAACCAAAAGCTTCGGGGTGAGCTTGAACTGCGTGGCATCACGTTCGGCTACAACCGCAACGAGGCCGCCATTATCGATAACTTGTCGCTACGGTTGTCGCCGGGCAAGCGCATCGCACTGGTCGGCGGTTCCGGCAGCGGCAAGTCGACCGTCGCGCGACTGGTTGTCGGACTCTATCGTCCGTGGTCGGGCGAAGTGTTGTTTGATGGCAACCACCGCGAGCAATACCTACCAGCAGCGTTTGCGGCGTCGGTGACGATTGTCGATCAGGACATTTTTTTGTTCAACGGTACGATTCGCGAAAATCTCACCATGTGGGACAAGTCGATTTCCAATGAAGATTTGGTTGCGGCCTGTCGCGACGCTTGTATTCACGACGTCATCGTCGGTCGCAGCGGCGGCTA
>JBCKPN010000085.1:0-8287 GCA_038901695.1 Usitatibacteraceae bacterium | reverse complement strand
CCTCGACCCAATCGACTGGTGCTTCCCGTGTAACGCTGCCCTCCACGACCGCCATGGTCTCGTGAAATGACTTGATGAAGTCGATCGAAAAATTCGACATCTCGATATTTTCAGGGCACGAAAATAATCGCCGCGCGCTGCCTATGATGCCGCCGCCGATGATGGCAACATCGACAATTGACGATTCCACGTCAGGCTTCATTTCCCTATCAGTTGCGCCGCATGAAACGCCATGTGATCGTCAACAAACGTCGCAACGAAATAGTAACCGTGATCGTAACCGGCGTGTCGGCGCAAGGTAAGTGGCTGCCCTACTTCCGCGCACGCCGCTTCAAGTAATTCCGGCCGCAGTTGCTGCTGCGCCAGAAATGTGTCATCCAGTCCTTGATCGACCAAAATGCCTTGCGGAAATCGCGCACCGTTTTTTCGTAGCAATGCGCAAGCATCATGCATCTGCCAGATCGTTTTGTCGGTGCCCAAGTAATGACTGAATGCTTTCTCGCCCCACAAGCATTGCGTGGGTGCGGCGATCGGCGCAAACGCGGAAACCGAACGAAAACTTTCCGGATGCCGCAGTGCCAATGTCAGCGCACCGTGGCCACCCATCGAGTGGCCAAAGATGCCGATGCGATCTTCGCGCGCGGGAAAATTAGCGATCAGCAGTGCACGCAATTCCTGCACGACGTAACTTTCCATGCGGAAGTGTTTGTTCCAAGGCGTCTCCGTTGCATCGAGATAAAACCCCGCGCCTTCGCCAAAATCCCAATCGGTGGCAGCACCTACAATGCCGGTATTGCGCGGGCTGGTATCGCATGTCACCAGCATCAATCCATGTTCAGCGGCACATCGTTGCGCGCCGGCTTTGATCATGAATGTTTCTTCGGTGGCGGTAAGGCCGGCGAGAAAAAACAGCACCGGCACGGCGCCTGATTTCGCTTGCGGTGGCTGGTAAACCGAAAAACGCATCGGCAATCCGATGACTGTGGATTGATGCGTGTAGAACCCCTGCACGCCGCCAAAGCAGCCGTGCTCGCTGATGATTTCCATACTTAGTACATCAGTTTCAATACATCAATTTCCATACAACACAACCGAGCGAATCGATTCGCCTTTTTTCATCAGTTCGAATCCTTCGTTGATTTTTTCCAGCGGCATTGTGTGTGTGATGAGATCGTCGATATTGATTTTTCCTTCCATGTACCAATCGACAATTTTCGGCACGTCCGTGCGACCACGCGCGCCACCAAATGCCGAGCCTTCCCATTTGCGGCCCGTGACCAATTGAAATGGCCGCGTGCTGATTTCCGCGCCCGCTTCGGCAACACCTATGATGATCGAGCGGCCCCAACCTTTATGACAACACTCGAGCGCCTGGCGCATGGTCTTGGTATTGCCGATACATTCAAAGCTGTAGTCCGCACCGCCATCGGTAATCTGGACAATCGCATCAACCACATTTTCGACGTTTTTCGGATTGATGAAATGCGTCATGCCGAATTTGCGCGCCAACTTTTCGCGCGCCGGATTTATATCGACACCGATGATTTTGTCTGCGCCGACCATCTTGGCACCCTGAATCACGTTGAGCCCGATGCCGCCCAAACCGAACACCACGACATTCGCACCCGCCTCAACCTTCGCTGTGAAAATCACCGCGCCGATGCCCGTGGTGACGCCACAACCGATATAGCAAACTTTATCGAACGGCGCATCCTCGCGAATTTTTGCGAGTGCGATTTCGGGCACCACCGTATAGTTTGAAAAAGTCGATGTGCCCATGTAGTGAAACAGCGGTTTGCCGCCGATCGAAAAACGGCTGGTTGAATCCGGCATCAAACCTTTTCCCTGTGTTGCGCGAATTGATTGGCAGAGATTGGTTTTGCGCGAGAGGCAAAATTTGCATTGGCGGCATTCCGGTGTGTACAGCGGAATGACGTGATCGCCTTTCTTCAGCGTTTTCACGCCGCTTCCCACATCGACCACAATGCCTGCGCCCTCATGTCCGAGGATCGATGGAAACAGCCCCTCCGGATCGGCACCCGAAAGCGTGTAGTAGTCCGTGTGACAAATCCCGGCTGCTTTGATTTCCACCAGCACTTCGCCCGCTTGCGGGCCTTGCAAATCGACTTCTTCGATTGTGAGCGGGGCAGCGGATTCCCAGGCGATGGCAGCTTTGGTTTTCATGGGCACATTCGATAAGGTGAAAGTACGTATTTTGCGGCAGACCGGCAGCGCGTGCGATACGACACTGACATGCATTGTGAGAATTAAAGGGGTCAGGGTTATTTGTTTTGCCAAGGGCTGACTAATCAAAGGGGTTAGCGTGATTTATTTTCGGCATTCTGTAAAACAATTCACCCTGACCCCTTGATTCCTATACCCTGAGCGGATCCACATTCTGTCCCTGCTTGTTTACCTTCACCCTTGAAGAACTTACAGATGCGTCATTTCCTTCCATCCGGCATACCTTGTGTGACCAAGTTGCGCCGCCTCGCGATTGTGCTCCTGCTCATGCTGACGGCAGGCGCGGCGAGCGCGCACGAGCTGTTCTGGCACCCCAGCACCTTCTTCCTCGCGCCGAACACCAGCGCGCGGATACCGCTTTTCAACGGCACCCCCTCGGAGAGCGATGGTATCGTCGCCTGGCCAAGAATCGGCGACCTGAGCGTTGTCTCTCCCGACGGCCGCGCGGCGATGGACAGCGCCAAGTGGGACACGCTCACCGACAAGAGCACGAGTTGGTTGTCATACACGACAGGGAAGCCTGGCACCTACGTCGTCGGCCTCTCCAGCAAGCTCGGTGCGGCAAGGCTCCTCGAGGCGAAGGACTTCAACCAGCACCTCGTCGATTACGGCCTGCCCGACATGCTCGCCGAACGCGGCAAGGATGGTTCGCTCAAGAGTGCGGCGCGCTATCGACTCAACAAGCAAGCGAAGGCGATCTTCCAGGTAGGTGCCGCGCATAGCGACGGCTGGGCCACGACGCTCGGTTATCCCGCCGAACTCGTGCCGCTGGAGAACCCCTACAAAATGAAGCCCGGCGCGACGCTCGGCTTCAAGTGTCTGGTCGACGGCAAGCCGGTGCCGAACCAGTTAGTGGTGATCGGCGGCGGCGGTTCGACCGCAGAGCAGCGGATCCCCGTAACCACGCGCTGCGATAAGGACGGCGTCGTGAAGGTGATGCTCGACCGCGCCGGATTCTGGTATGTGAAGTTCATCCACATGGCGCGCGTGAACGACGGCACGGTGGACTACGAGTCGAAGTGGGCGACGATAACGTTCGAAGTACGGTAGGCGTCGCAAGTCCTGAATAAAGGGCTCAGGTTCTCATGGCACTACCTTAAGTATTTGTAGGTTGGTGCTGAGCGCAGCGAAGCCCAACATCTCGCAGCAAGTCGTTGGGCTTCGCTGCGCTCAGCACCAACCTACGGCAACCTAGCATGCGCGAATGGCGTTGCACATATGCCATTTCCACCGTAAATGTCTGCGTAATCGCTTAAGGTAGTGCCATGAGGCTCAGGTTCATTTAACCGCTGAACAAACCAGCCCGCCTTCCGGCGGGCTGGTTGTTTGGAGCTTTCTTCTTGGCCACGGCTTCGTTCGGCTATTGATCGTCCGGCTCAGCATCATCCTTGAGCACTTCGACGCCGCCACCCGGCAGAATCAAAAGGAGTCAGGGTGGAATGGCACTTACTTTAGGAAATGAAGTGCCGATTCATGGCGATGGTAGCCCGGAAGCAGCGTAGCGTATTCCGGGGATTCCGTTGCACAACGACCGCCCCGGAATACGCTACGCTGCTTCCGGGCTACGTGCACTACGCTTGCTAAAGGTGTTAAGTAAGTGCCATTCGGGTCAGGGTGATTTGTTTTGTCAGACGCCAAAAACAAAACACCCTGACCCCTTTGAATTTACCCCTTTGAATTTTAACCCGCAGCGTCAGCGACGGGCACGCTAGGGCGAACTGAGTCAGATCGATGGATCACCGCACCACTGGTTTGGTGAAGCACAACCCGCCTGTACCCTGCTGGTCTTCATCGACGACGCCATCGGGCACCTGATGCACCTCGCGTTTGTTCCCTCAGAAGGCACGCTGAGCTACATGCAAGCGCTGAGCCGCTACATCGACACGCACGGATTGCCGATGGCGCTCTACAGCGACAAGCACAGCGTATTTCGGGTCAACGCGAAGGACGTGGACAGTGAAACGCAATTTGGCCGGGCGGTATCGGCACTGGGCATTGAATTGATCTGCGCCAACTCGCCGCAGGCCAAGGGTCGCGTCGAGCGCGTCGATCAGACGCTACAGGATCGGCTCGTCAAAGAGTTGCGGCTGATGGGCATCAACACGCCTGAGCAGGGCAATGCGATGTAACAGCGGACATTACTGCTTTGCGTTGACAATACGGTTATAGCGAAGTACTGAGTGTTAGGCGTGTGTTAATCTGGATAGCGATACCATCCCGCGCCCTTCCCCTCCCCCGGAGTCATGCCATGTCCCACCCGCTTCACGTCTCGCCGCTCACCCTCGCCCTGCTGACCGCCCTGGCCGGATCTTCGGCTCTCGCGCAAACCGCACCCGCCACCGTCACCAAGCCCAGCACCCTCGATACCATCGTCATCACCGGCACCCGCGTCAGCGATCGCACCGTCGCCGAATCTACCTCGCCGATCGACATCATCACGCCGGCAGCCCTCGAAGCCACCGGCACGGCGGAACTGGCCACGGCACTGTCGCGCGCGCTGCCCTCGCTCAATTTCCCGCGCCCGGCCATCACCGACGGCACCGACGCGGTGCGCCCGGCACAACTGCGCGGCCTCGCGCCCGACCAGGTGCTGGTGCTGGTCAACGGCAAGCGCCGCCACACCACCGCACTGATCAACCTCAACAGCAGCCAGGGTCGTGGTTCGTCGCCGGTCGACCTCAACGCGATCCCGATCGCTTCGATCCAGCGCATCGAGGTGCTGCGCGACGGCGCCTCGGCGCAATACGGCTCCGATGCGATCGCCGGCGTGATCAACATCGTGCTCAAGGGCAGCGGTGAAGGCGGCAGCATCGCTTTGCGCGGCGGCCAGTACCGCTTGGGCGACGGCCAGCAGGTCCAGTTGTCGGGCGATGCTGGTTTCAAGCTCGGCGCAAGCGGCTTCGTGCATCTGACTGGTCAGGCAGGACATCAGGACAACACCAATCGTGCACGGCCGTTCACCCTGCCACCGGCAGGCCTGTCGCCCCCTCAAGCAGCACCCATCCCCGCCATCCGGCCACCGTTGGACCAGGTCGTGCAACGTTACGGCGATCCGGAAGTCGACCAAGGTGCCCTCTCCTACAACGCGGAGTTCAGTCCAGGCAAAAGCTTCACGTTATATTCGTTTGGCAATGTGAGCAAGCGCGACGTGGTCTCCAACGGGTTCTTCCGAACTGCGGGCGACGCACGTAATAATCCCAGCATCTATCCCAACGGTTTCCTGCCGCAGATCAACAATGTCAGCGATGATCGTGCATTCGTGCTCGGACTCAAGGGTAGCACCGCGAATGGCTGGGACATCGACCTCAGCTACAACTTTGGCCAGAACCAGCTGACGTTCGACATCCTCAACACACTCAATCGCAGTCTCGGCGCGGCTTCGCAGACAAAGTTCTTCGCAGGCGCGCTCGAAGTCACGCAGAACGTTTTCAACCTCGACGCCAAGCACGCGTTCAACGTTGGCTGGCTGAAATCTCCAATCAATTTCGCGGTCGGCGCCGAATGGCGGGGCGAGAAGTTCGACCAGACTGCCGGCGAGCCGAACTCCTACGCCGACACAGGCTTGCTCATTCCTGTTCCGGGCAGCACGACCGGCGCGACCCAGCGTGCGGCGGGTGGTTCGCAAGTCTTCCCTGGCTTCAGGCCCAGCGACGCTGGTCAGAACGATCGCAACAGTTATTCGCTGTACGCCGACATCGAGGCGAACTTCAGCGACAAGTTTTCCGCGGGGCTGGCCGGACGCTACGAGAACTACAGCGATTTCGGCACGACGACATCCGGCAAGCTCTCCGCGCGCTACGCGTTCACCGACAAAGTGGCGTTGCGCGGCACGGTCTCGACCGGCTTCCGCGCGCCGTCGCTGCAACAGCAGTTCTTCCAATCGACCGCGACCAACTTCATCGGTGGCGTGCCGTTCGACGTGCGCACCTTCGCGGTCGTCAACCCGACGGCCATCGCACTCGGCGCGGAACCGCTCAAGGCCGAGGAATCGACCAGTTATGGTCTGGGGCTGGTGCTGCAACCGCTGGATGCGTTGTACCTCACCGTGGACGCGTATCGCATCGACATCGCCGACCGCGTCAGCCTGTCCGAAAACCTGATTGGCCCTGCCGTCATGACGTTTCTGCAGAACCGGAACATCTTCGGCGTGACCGGTGGCCGCTACTTTACCAACGCTGTCGACACCAAGACTACCGGCATCGACGTGATCGGTACGTATCGCTGGGCAGTGACGTCGGGCAAGGTGGATCTGACTGCAGGCTACAACTACAGCAAGACCGAGATCGAGAAGATCGCACCGAACCCGCCGCAACTGACCTCGGGCGGGCTGAACCTGCAGCGCATCGGCAGGGTGGAGCAAGGCCGCATCACGGTAGGCGCGCCGCGCGACAAGCTCTTCCTCGGCGGTGTGTGGACTACCGGCAACTGGGCGTTCAGCAGCGCGGCAACGCGCTACGGGGAATTCACGGTTTTGTTCGATCCGGTCGCCACGACGCCGACGCGCGATCAAACCTTCGGGTCGGAGTGGACGCTGGATCTCTCGGCCCGCTACAAGCTCAACAATTGGGATTTCACGCTCGGCGCGGACAACGTGCTCAATTCCTATCCGGATGACCAGATCTACCAGAATGCGACGTTTGGCCAGTTGCCCTACAGCGCGGCCTCGCCGTTCGGTTTCAACGGCGTGTTCATGTACGCCAGGATCGGCTACAAATGGTGATCCACCCCCGGCGGGCTTGATTGCCGCTTTGACCTGCGACGCCCTGGGAAACCGGGGCGTTTTGCATTGCCTTGTATGATCAGGGAACAACGCAGGAGATCGGATGCCACACGACACATCGCTTCTTGCCCTGCTCGCCGGAAGTCTGGCGCTCGCCTTCGTCCTTGGCACCATTGCCCATCGGCTCAAACTCTCGCCGCTGGTGGGCTATCTGCTGGCCGGCGTGCTGGTCGGGCCGTTCACGCCGAGCTTCGTCGGCGATTCGGCCATGGCGGCGGAATTGGCCGAGATCGGCGTGATCCTGCTGATGTTCGGCGTCGGCCTGAATTTTTCGCTCGATGACCTGCGCGAAGTGCGGCGCATCATCCAAGGCTCGCGCGCCGGGCGCAACGTGCTCAGCATCGTAGGACGTGACGCAAGATGTGGTGAGCAAAGCTGCGCGCATCACTCGCGAACGCTGCCCGCACTGCGTCAACGCCCACGGATTCAACCTGCACGCGGGCGGGCGTTGCGAGGCCGACGACAGGCAAGGCTTGGAACAACTGTGCCGCTACATCACCCGGCCGGCGATTGCCAACGAGCGGCTCAGCACAAATGCTCCAAGCGCCGCATTGGTGCTTGCGAACACATTAGTGCCAAGTAGCCCGCAAGGAGCAACGCGTATTGCGGGAACATCCTCAACAGAACCACCGACCCGCATTGCGCCGGAGAGGCGTCCGGCTCCATGACGGGCTACAAGCGCGTTTGCACCTGACCCGGTTTCACGGCGTGCTGGCGCCGAATGCGAAGCTGCGTTCGCAGGTGGTGCCGAAGGGTGAGCAGGCGACAGCGCAACCCTGCGAGCACGAAGCGCACAGCGCGTCGGCGCGGCGGGTGAAATTGTGTGAGGCGGCTTGAGAGAAACGCAGGCGGGTTTTTACCGGCTGCAGCGGGATGGCTCGGGCTGTGGTAAAGAAGCGGCTCAATGGCCGAGAAAAATCATGCGCTTATGGGGATTTTGGGTGCAGAAATTCGCGGTAAGCGGCGGCGTGTGCGGCGGTTAGGCCGAAATAACTGCAATCGAGGGTGCGCGGTAGCGCAGAAATATTAGTGGTTAGGCAAAAAATAGCGTTTGAAATTCCTATACTCAGGAAATGATGGCGCGATCAGGTTTATCGCTCGGACAGTCCAGTGTCGATCAGGAACGTCCAAACGCCAGCCCCGGTCAAGCGCCACACAGCGCATGGGGACACGAATCCGCGCGCACTAATGACGACAACTTGCATGCGGGTCGTCTTCTGCCCATTGCACAGCGCCAACCCGATGGTCGCATCGATTAGGGCC
>JBCKPN010000084.1:0-8582 GCA_038901695.1 Usitatibacteraceae bacterium | reverse complement strand
GTAGAACGGAACAGTGCGATCAACGTCTCTCGACCATGCATCAATACCACCATCCAGATTATGAAGGTTAACAAATCCTTGTCGCTGCAAATATGCGACGACTTGCAGACTTCGAACCCCGTGATGACAGATTACGACCGTAGGATGCGCTGGATTGAGCTCCTGGATGCGTGAAGCAATCTCGCCCATCGGCACATGGGTCGAACCGTCGATGCGGGCGCGCTCGAATTCCCACGATTCGCGAACGTCGAGCAGGACCGGGCGCATGTCAGCGGCGTCCTGCAACAGGTTGTGCAATCCCACTGCGGAAAGTTGGCGCACGCTCGAACGCCCGTCAGAACGAAAAGCGCGACGGTTGCGGTGCGTTGATCAAGGGCGTCAGTACCGTCTCGAACAGCTCGGTGGCGCTGGTGTGCGTGTCACTTGTCTTGGTGAACAACATCCCTTTCATGGCCGGCGCATCGCCGACCACAGCGAACAAGCGACCGCCCTTGGCCAGATAAGTCAGATAGTCAGTCGGCAACAACGGCACCGAACCGGTCAGCACGATGACATCGAAGCGCGGCTCTCTGCCAATCATTCCGGCGGGTGTGGCGGCGGCATCACCGACCTTGACATCGACATTGTCGATGCCTGCGGCAGCCAGCCTTGCGGCGGCACTGGTCGCGAGCGACTGAAAATATTCGACCGAGAGCACTTCGGCGGCGCGACTCGCGAGCAGCGCACTCAAATAGCCGGAGCCGGTGCCGACTTCAAGCACACTCTCGTGCGACTTGGGTGCCAACTCTTGCACAATGCGCGCTTCGAGCTTCGGCGACATCATGGTTTGGCCCTCGCCAATCGGGATTTCCATGTCGACAAAGGCAAGTGTGCGATACGCCGCCGGCACGAAATTTTCGCGCTTGACCGTGAACAGCAAATCGAGCACCGACTGGTCGAGCACTTCCCAGGTGCGAATCTGCTGTTCGATCATGTTGAAGCGGGCTTGTTCGATATCCATTGAATGCGGCGTGTCCTGCGAAAAAATGGGAGCGCTAGGGCAAAGTGGCGAGCGTCGGCGCCGGGTGCGAAGCGTGAAATTTTAACAAATCAGGCCCGCTACGTTCATTTGGGCGGCGTCATTGCGCGATCAGCGACGCTGGTGTGGGGCGTCAGCGAATGAATCAGCAGATCGATGTGCGTTTGCAAGTAAGCGTGCGGGTCGATGTCGTTGCCACCGCAAGCATCGAACGAGTGTTGCCACAGCATCAGCATCACCAGCGGCGCGGCACAGATGCGCGGCACATAGTCCATCGCCATGGGTCGAAATTCGCCCGACTTGATGCCGCGCTCGATGACATAGACGAATAAGCCCATCGCGCGGGTGATGACTTCATCGTGATAGAAGGTCGCCAACTCCGGGAAGTTTCCCGATTCAGACATCATTAACTTGGTGATGCCGCCGAGTTTGGTGCCGCCAATCTGCTCCCACCACGTTGTGACGAGGTCGCGAATCAGGTCTGCGGAGCGGCCTTCATAGGCGCGCATGTAGACTTCGTACTCGGCGATGCGCGAGACGATGCCTTCCTGAATCACGGTCTTGAACAGTTCTTCCTTGCTGTCGAAGTAAAGGTACAACGTGCCCTTCGATACGCCGGCGCGTTTGGCCACATCGTCCAAGCGCGTGGCCGAAAATCCGCGCTCGATGAATAGCTCGAGGGCGGCGGCGGCGAGTTCACCGGGTCGCGCATCTTTACGACGCTCCCAGCGCGGCTCAATGAGTTTGGCGAGTGATGACATAGACAAATTTTAATGACTGATTGGTCATTAATATACGCCTCGCGCGTGCGTGCGTCAAGCCTTGAGCGCGTACACGCAGTGGAGCCTTTTGTGGCTCGTTACGTCGCATACGCATGACCTTCCACCTCCTTTAATCCGCACGCAGGCACTTCGGCGTCTTTTCTGGGCAGCTGTTGTTGGCCGCCTTCACACCGCTGCTTCACGCTTACTCTGCGCCATCGGTCGATCATGCCAACAACGTGCACATGCACTTCCCGGCGCTGTTTGACGATGTGGTGAAGTGTGCCGAAACCGGCAAATCCCGTACGGTACTGAGCGTCGAAACCTCTGACAGCAGAGGTGCCCTATACAAATTATCGCCGCCGCTTCAATCGCACGATCATTTGTCTCACCGCTGACCGTCTCGCCTGCCTGCAAGCCGTCTCGCGCTACTCGAGCCAAGCTGAACCTCCGCTCAGGCGTCGCAGCTACCCCGCAAGCCCCGTAGTTACTCCTGAGTATCGATTCGTCAGGCCTGCACTCGTTTCGGGCTGGCTGTATTATGTCGAACTTCAGGAGGGACAAATGTTGGCTGAGTCGACGTAGATGTCGGTTGGTGACAAGCTGGCCGTTTTATTTCGAACTTCAGGAGGGACAAATGTCCACCGAGCCTTTATCACTGCACGCTGGCCATGCAGCACCGCCAAGATCGACCTACGTTGCGAACGCAGGCGATCTGTCGCGATTTGCTGCGGTCGGTTGGTCGCCACACACGCTGGCCGACAACCACGTCTGGTGCGCCGAAGAGTACTGGGTCAGTTCGCGCGCCAAAGACCGTCGCTATGCGTTTCGAATGCTGCGCTACTGGTTTATGGAACATCTGCTGACCACCGAGCGTGCGCGTCTCGGACGTCCGCTCAAGGTACTGGAAATCGGCGTCGACCGCGGCCAAACCAAGGCCTACATCGATGGTGCCCTTCGCAATGCCTCAGGCGAAGCCGACGCACTCTATACCTCGTGGGATGCGGCTGACGTGAGCCCACAGACCCAAGCGTTGGCGGCAGCGGGCTATGCCAACTGCCTCTCGCTGAATCTGGATGACGCGGATTCGCTGGCACAGTTCGTCGGCGCACACCACGCACAATACGATGTGGTGATACTGCTGCACGTTCTGGAGCATCTGACGCAGCCAGAACGCGCGACCACCTTTGTCAGCGCCGCAGTACGCAACGGGGGCATCATGATTGGCGGCTTTCCGGTGCTGCCTTCGGGTGTGGCTCGCTGGCGTGAGCGCCAACTACGCAGCAGCGCGCAACCCTTTGGACACATCAGCGCATTCTCGCCACGCCGTGTGCGAAAGATGGCCGAGCGTGCGGGGTTGGCGCTCGAATACGCGTCCGGTGCATTCGCGGTTCGCGCCTCGGGGTCGTGGCTGGAGAATCACGCCTGGTGGATGCGCCTGAACGTGGCGTTCGGGGCGCTATTTCACGGCTGGCCCGGCGAAATTTATTGGCAGTACCGAAAACGCTAGCCTGCATATTTCACGGGGACGCGTTCGAGAGTGGGTGGATGGGCGTGTGATTTTTCGTTCGACTGACGAGTGAATATCGAGATATTCAAGAGGAAGAGAAGGGAAAAGCGCATGTTCAGCCGCCCGCTATCGAGCGCGTAGGCTCAGCGCTGATCGAAGACCAAAATGGATTTCTCATGTGAGGCTCTTCTTCATAGCGGAAATTGACGTGGGCAGGGCCGACCCGTGAAATATGCAGGCTAGGCGCGGCTCGTCGCATCGGCTGGTTTTGGATCGGCATCCAATTTGCCGCGAACGTAACCTTCGCGTAATGTGTCGGCATCGCTAGGGGTTCCACCACGCTTTCCCCCTCGCCCCTTGCGGGAGAGGGTCGGGGAGAGGGGTTGGATGAGACAAACCCTTGGAACCTGATGCGGGTAATGCCGCCGTAGGGAAGCGAAGCCAGTAGCCGAACCTGAATTGCCATCGCTACCGCCTTCGCGCTCTATGCCACTTTTTTGAGAGCGCACCATGAACGCACCCGAAGTTATCCAACACGCCGCCAAATTCCTCGAAGCCACCGCCACGGTGGATGAAGCCGCCGTCAAACCCTTGCCGAATTCGCGCAAGGTGTACATCGAAGGCACGAGAGCCGACATCCGTGTGCCGATGCGCGAAATTTCGCAGTCTGATACGCCGCTCGCCATGTCCAGCACCGGCAAAGGTGAAAAAAATCCGGCCATCTTTGTCTATGACACCTCCGGCCCGTACACCGACCCGGATGTGAAGATCGACATTCGCTCCGGCTTAGCACCATTGCGCGAAAAGTGGATTACAGAACGCAACGACACCGTGCTGCTAGCCGGTCCATCGTCGAAATTCGGGGTTGAGCGGCTGAATGACACCAAGCTCAATGAATTGCGTTTCAACTTAAAGCGTCATCCGCGTGTTGCCAAGCCGGGTGCAAACGTTTCGCAAATGCACTACGCGAAACAAGGCATGGTCACAGCGGAGATGGAATTCATCGCCATTCGCGAAAACCAAAACCGCGCGTGGATGCTCGCCAATCACCCCGAGCACATCACCAAGCAACACGCCGGTGAATCGTTCGGCGCAAATATTCAGGAATTCATCACGCCCGAATTTGTCCGCGATGAAGTCGCGCGCGGTCGCGCCATCATCCCCGCCAACATCAACCACCCCGAATCTGAGCCGATGATCATCGGCCGCAATTTTTTGGTGAAGATCAACGCCAACATTGGCAACTCGGCGGTGTCGTCAAGCATCGCCGAAGAAGTTGAAAAAATGACGTGGTCAACGCGTTGGGGTGGCGACACGGTGATGGATTTGAGCACTGGCAAAAACATTCACGAAACGCGCGAGTGGATTATTCGCAATTCCCCTGTGCCGATTGGCACCGTGCCTATTTATCAGGCACTGGAAAAGGTCAACGGCAAAGCCGAAGATCTGACGTGGGAAATTTACAAGGACACGCTGATCGAGCAAGCCGAGCAGGGTGTCGATTACTTCACCATTCACGCCGGCGTGTTGCTGCGCTACATCCCGATGACCGCGAACCGCATGACCGGCATCGTCTCGCGCGGCGGCTCGATTATGGCCAAGTGGTGTTTGACGCATCACAAGGAATCCTTTCTGTACACGCACTTCGAAGACATCTGCGAGATCATGAAAGCCTACGATGTCTCGTTCAGCCTCGGAGATGGTCTGCGCCCCGGCTCAGGCTATGACGCCAACGACGAAGCGCAATTGGGTGAATTGAAAACCCTCGGTGAGCTCACGCAAGTGGCGTGGAAGCACGACGTGCAAGTGATGATCGAAGGCCCCGGCCACGTGCCGATGCACCTCATCAAAGAAAACATGGATCTGCAATTGAAGTACTGCCACGAGGCACCCTTCTATACGTTAGGCCCGCTCACCACCGACATCGCACCCGGCTACGATCACATCACCAGCGCCATCGGTGCGGCGATGATCGGCTGGTACGGCACCGCCATGCTCTGCTACGTGACGCCGAAAGAACACCTGGGTCTACCGAACAAGGATGATGTGAAAGACGGCATCATGGCCTACAAGATCGCCGCCCACGCCGCCGACTTAGCCAAAGGCCACCCGGGTGCTGCGATGCGCGATAACGCGCTATCCAAAGCGCGCTTCGAATTCCGCTGGGACGATCAATTCAATCTCGGCCTCGACCCCGACAAGGCCAAGGAATTCCACGACGAAACGCTGCCGCAGGAAGGTGCCAAGCTCGCGCACTTTTGCAGCATGTGCGGCCCGCACTTTTGCTCGATGAAGATCACGCAGGATGTGCGGGATTTTGCGAAGGCGCAGGGAATTGCGGAAGAGGATGCGTTGAAGCGCGGGATGGAAGTGAAGGCAGTGGAGTTTGTGAAGCGGGGGGGTGAGGTTTATCAGAAGGTCTAGCGACTGGCATAGGCTGGGCAATTCCACCACAGGCCTAGTCGGCGGAAACCAGCTCTTCAGCTGCCTCGACGTTCTCAACGGCGAGTATTTGAGTATTCAGTCTCGCGATTTGTGCGGCTGAGTATTCCAGGTGATGATTCATGTCAGCTAGCACCCACGTAGGCAGATTTCCGCTCCCTGAGTTAAGATCGGCGCAATCGTCAATGTATTGATCGCCAAAACTGAAATCCCGCCCTCGATACAAGTCTGAGCTTCGCACCCTTTCCGCAAGAACATGATAGTGCTTGAAACCTGGGGGGTCGGCTAATCGATGTCCGCGAAAATATCGGATCTTGGAGCCAGACGTGTATCTAATCTTTGAATTCTTGTTTTTATTGTTCACTGCATCACTGAAGTCAGGATGTACAACGCCGTAGTCACCGAATACGAGCTTTTTTGTTGGGCCCAGTTCAAACTGCAAGAGCGCCCAAACATGGAGTTCATTGCGCTCGATGTCGTCGAAACCGTCAACCGGAATTTTTCCCACGCTCTTTAGTGCGGAAGAGCCAACTACCGAAATTGACCGATACTTGGGCCAGCTAGGATTTGTTGCCAAGAAGTCTAGGCAGAGATCTTGCAAGTGTGTTTTTTCCACGTCTCGCACATCACGTAAATCGATAACCAAATCGATTTGCGGAGCGTCGAGCCCCAACTCAGCCGACCGCTCAATAATTTGAGCCCAGGTATCCTGTGCTGCGTCGTCCAAGTCGTCTACATCAATTCGAAAACAGAATCCTCGACCAAGGTCGGTAACTACCTTACTCATTTCTTGCCAGATCGAATCATCGCGCGAGAATCCGTAGCAGGGAGTGACCGCGCGACCCTTCGCCATCATAAGCCGGCACCCTGCAATCACACCTGAGATTCCTTGGGTCGTCTTCTCATCTGGCAGCAGCCCGTAGAAGTCTACGAAAAGATCACCTTTGGGGTAGTACTTCACCAAATAGTGCACGAGTTTTTCCAGGTGCTCGTCCAACGAGACCTCTGCCGGCTTAGGCATCGCCTCAACGAGTGGCTTGATTCGTGTTTTCGCAAGGGGTGAGAGCTTGTTCAGCGCTTTCAGGTCATACATCTTGCCCTTGACGATTGGAGTGTAGATTTGTTGAGCCATATGTCACCCGTCACTTAAATATGAGGTTTGGGAAACATTTTCGAATCGAACCGCTACCGAGCAGGTTTCGAAAGTTTTCATATTTTCCCGTTTCAAAATGCAGCCGCCCAACAACCATCGCAGGATGGATGCTCAATCGGCTTGCGAGATCATTAATTGATTGCGCTGACGGCGACAAAAAAGCCGAACTTCGTTTCCAAATGGCTCTCGGAATGATGGCGTCTCGAGCTATCCGATTCGCCTCTTTCTCGGCAAGAAATTTCGGATCCGTGTTCTCAACGCGATCAATGAACGCTTCATCTGGGCTGTTTAAGTGTCTCCAAACATGTGCTAGCTCGTGTAACAACGTGAACCAGAAATAATCGATTCGGTCATATCGAAGAGTCATTCCAATTACTGGGTTCCCACTTTCAGTTAGCAACGCAGCGCCATCTAACAAAGTGTTCGGGAGCCTTGGCTCTACAACCAAGGCGATCCCATTTTTCCGCAGCAGATCAACAGCCCTGACTGGACCGTCTGGGAATAGGCTCAGCCTTGCCACTTCTGAGAGAAATTCTTCGCTGATTTCTGCGGGATTAAATTTTTTGTCGCCTTTCCTTGAAAGGCCCTTCGCTGTCTCTAGAACCCGAGCCGACCAAGCGAGCGTCGAGTAGAACGCCTTTTCGTCTAAAGCCTCTCCTCTAAACGTGCGTCTGTACAAAGCCGACGCAGGTGCCTCTGCATAGACTTTCTGCAGAAACGCCTTGAGACTTGCTTCGGCAGCCTTGGTCACTTCCGCGGTTTTCGAAACCCCGGTATCAAATTTGAGCCAACCCCGTTTTGCCATTTCCCTCACCGGAAACTTCGTCCAATCGTAGGTTTCATTGGAATCAATCGGGGCGTTTTGCAAGTCTCGTCGACTGCTACTAGCAACCAAGCTCTCCAAAGGGATGCCTAGTCCGGTTGAAAGCGCCTTGATCATGGAAACCGTCAGCGGTCTCTTTCGTGACAAAACTTCCGAGACTCGACTTCTACCCCCCAAAAGTGGCGCGAGGTCAATCTGCCGAAGGCCTTGCTCATGCATCCGGTGTTCGATTGCAGAGATCGGGTCTGGCGTCTCAAATGCGTATCGCCGATTTTCGAAGTCCTCAACTAGCACGGTCAGCAATTCCAGCGTCTCAGCCTCTCTTGAGCTCGGCTCTGGGTCGAGCGCCACCAACCGCTCTGCCTCTTTAAGCATTAGCTCGTAATCGCTTTCGTTCTTTATCACTCGAATTTGCATAGCAATCTCAAAATTTCTTCCGGGAGTATTCGGCGTGCGTTCCTATCCACTTCACTGCCAGCATTTGCATCTTCAATGCGACCTGTACTGCTAGTCGGTAATTGTTTCCACGCACATTGAAGATCACCGTGTTATCTGGAAGGATGCTTGCGCTAGGGTATCGCGCCTTAAGTTCATTGAGTGAAGCCCACTTAGCCGCCTTAGCATCGGCCACCCAATTAGCGACCCACGATTTGCAATCGGGATGTCGTTTACAAAAATCGTGAAGCAACTTTTTGCCGATGAGTCTCATGCAGAGCGTGGCTAACTGTTTTGGTGGTTTGCATGAGAGGTCTCAGCAGTCGAAGTTAGGATGTTACCATTTTGGGAACAAATGTCAAGCCCCGTTCTGCGACAGGATCGGTCGCGACACTTGCCATTATGCATTATTTGATATAGCATAATTTCATGGATACTAA
>JBCKPN010000083.1:0-8645 GCA_038901695.1 Usitatibacteraceae bacterium | reverse complement strand
GCATCATAGTTAGCATTCTTGTTGGCATTCTTGCTAGAATACGCATTGAATTTTTACTAAATTATTCTTTTAATTCAATGAATTATATCATCTCGCTCGTGTCGTTTCAGTTTGCCCGACGCATGTTGCAAGACGTCGTCCCGTTAACGCGCCGCCAAGCCGCGACTGTTGTGATCGGCTACCTGCTCGCGCAATTTTGCGTCTCCAGCGCAATTGCCGCACCCGAGGACGATTTCAGGGACGCATCGAAGCTGTATCAACAAAGCAAATTCGATCAAGCGATGGCCAAAGTCAACAACGGATTGCAGACGCAACCTAAGGACGCGCAAGGCCGCTTCCTCAAGGGGTGTTGACCAAGAGTACAAGAGCAGCAATAACGCGACAAGAATGAAAAAACGCCAATATTGGCAACGCGAAGATGGGCGCTGGAAAATCGTATTTGAGGGCGCCGCGTCTTAATTGCATAGACGGGAATCGTATCCGCGCACTAACCATTAACACCAGAGGACTTCAATGAACATGACTTTTCCCTTGCGTGCCGCTTGCATGATCGTGGCGACAGCCGCATCCCTCACTTTGCACGCGCAGACGCCACCGCCGGCCGAGCCAAAGCCAGCCGCCGCAAAGGCGGTCGCAGCCAAACCCGCGCCAAGCAAAGCGGCTGCCAAGGCGAAGCACAATTTTTGTAAACCAGAGACCAAAGGAACGCCTGTGAAAGTCAAATTCACCACCTCGATGGGTGCCATGACCATCGAACTCAACACCGAAAAGGCTCCCATCTCGTCGGAAAACTTCATCAAGTACGTCGAGAGCGGACATTACGCTGGCACTATTTTTCATCGCGTCCTCGACGGCTTCATGATTCAAGGCGGCGGCTTCGACAAGAACCTCGCCCAAAAAGCGACCAACGCGCAGATCAAAAACGAATCGACCAACGGATTGAAGAACGACACCTACACAGTGGCGATGGCGCGCACCGGCGTGCGCGATTCCGCCACGTCACAATTCTTCATCAACGTGAAGAACAACGACTTCCTGAATTTCTCAGGCGAGAATCAGCAGGGCTGGGGTTATGCGGTGTTCGGCAAAATTGTCGATGGCACCGATGTCGTTGACAAGATGAAAGCGGTTGCCACGCGACGCACCTCGCTCAGTGAAGGCCAACCGGTCGATATGATCGTGATCGAAAAGGCGGAATGCATCGAGTAATGCGCGAGTGTTGGCTCGGCATCGTTGCATTTGAGCGACGACGCGGCGTCCAAGACTGAATGCGAAGACTGAATGCGCCAGACCCTTTTCATTTCGGATCTTCATCTGCATGAAACGCGGCCGCAAACCACGGCCGCGTTTTTTCGGTTCCTTGAGTCCGAAGCGAAGGATGCCGAATCGCTCTATATCCTTGGCGATCTATTCGAATACTGGGTCGGTGATGATCAGCTTGATCACGATGAATTTTCAGGGCGAATCTGCACTGCCATTGGTGCGCTCGCCGATAGTGACGTGGCGATCTACTTCATGCACGGCAACCGTGACTTTTTGGTTGGTTCACGCTTCGCCGAAGCGGCTCATCTCACCATTCTCAACGACCCGACCACCATTACCATCGACGAACGGCAACTGCTGTTATTGCACGGGGATACGCTTTGCACCGATGATGTGGCGTACCAGACGTATCGTGCGATGGTGCGCGATCCGTGCTGGCAGGCTGATATTCTGGCCAAGCCGTACAGCGAGAGAATCGCGCTGGCCCACTCCATTCGCGAGCAGAGTGACGCAGCGAAAGCGGGTAAGCCTGATGACATCATGGATGTATCGATATCGACCGTTGAGGCCGTGTTTCGTGAGTACGGCTATATCGATATGATTCACGGGCATACCCATCGACCAGCCACACACGTGCACGTTGTTGATGAGCATCGCTGCAGTCGTATTGTGTTGGCGGATTGGCATGACCAGCCAATGTGCCATCGGATTGCCGATGTGAGCACCCCGGCTGCTTTGCCGTGACGATGTTGGACGCTGTTCGCCGACTGTTACGGCGTGGACGCAGTCGAGTCCGACTGGATGTCGCCCGCGTTGCCAACCTCGCTGCGTACAAAGCGCACGTCACGGAAATGGCGAACGAGTATCAAATTCGTTGGATCCAGGAACTCTCGCTCTGTAGTAGTGGGCTACCGTTCTCCACTCCCGGGCTATGCTACCCCTGTCAGCGCCAAGTCGAATTTGCCACAGACTTTGAATACAGCTCGACGCGCGTCAACGGACAACTTATCCCCAACTGGCGCGAACGCGTCGTATGCCCATGTCAACTAAATAATCGCACGCGAGCGTCCATCCAGATTCTCGAGGAAATTCTTGCTGCCCGCCGAAGCGCTTCAATTTATCTGGCTGAGCAGGTAACCCCACTTTACACATCGTTGGCGAAACGGTTCCCGAAACTGATTGGTAGCGAGTACTTGGGGGAGCGCGTTGCATTTGGCGAGCATGACGAGCGCGGCGTCCGCAACGAAAGCATCACACGGCTAAGCTTTGACAGCGAGCATTTCGATTTTGTGCTGAACTTTGACGTGCTCGAACACATCCCCAACCCCGAAGACGGGCTGTGTGAGATATATCGCGTGCTAAAACGCGATGGCACGCTGTTACTCTCGGTTCCGTTCCTGCCGCATCAGCAAGAAACCCGGGTGCGCGCTCGCGTTCGGGACGACGGCGAGCTTGAGCACCTGCTTGAGCCGCAATACCACGGCGATCCAGTCTCAAGCGATGGTTGTCTGTGCTTTCAGGACTTTGGTTGGGATCTGCTAGACCGAATGCGTGAAATCGGATTTTCCGACGTCGAAATGCTGCTGTACTGGTCGGCCGAGTTAGGCTACTTCGGCATCGAGCAAATGATGATCGTCGCCAAGAAATAGTGCGCTACAGCAGCATCCGATGCAGGCACCGCCTCGGCGCGCTCGCAATGTCATAGTTCATCGCGCCAATCAGCAAATGCCCACCCAGCAACACCGGCATTGCCGCCAACATCACCGTGCCGCTGGTCGCCACAATTCCACTTTGAACGCTCGACAGCCAGTGCCACAGCCCAAATGCTGCACCGGCGAAGGTGAGTGTCAACCCCAACATTTCTAACCGCTTCGCTTCCTTTGCGCCCACCGTCACCTCCATCGCCGCATCCCCGCTTGATTTGCCAAGTGCGGACATTACTGCTTTGGAGAAACCGGACATTACTGCTTTGCGCTAACATTGCTGGACGCTCAGTTAACGACTTTTAGCTCTACCGCTGCAGCAGCGCTGACAGGTATCTTTTGTTGGGGTGATGTTCCGCTGTCGCAGGCGGAAAGAGTCGCTGCTAACAATAGAGTGGTAACAATGGAGCCTCTTGCAAAACTATTTTTGATGGGAAACACCTAAAAAAGCAGCGATTTCGGTTGCTTAGATCATGGAATTTGCGCCTTTTCAGCCGCGACGAAACTTAAGAGAAATCGCAAATCCTTCCAATCGCGTCAAACGCGCTTTTGGCGGGCTTTCTTTCATTTTGACCTCAGGTAGCCAATTGCACTGTTACGACCTTACTGAGACCCTTTTAAAAATTGTGCCGACTTTTGCAAGAGGCTCTGGTAAATGACTTCATGCTTAATCTCCTTTGGTCTTAATGAAACATGGTTGAAAAAATCCGTATTAAACAGCTATGGCTTTCTGATGGATGAGATCGGATCCAATCCGCGCGAGAAAAATGGGGTCACCTGCAGCACTTACAACCAGAATGCACTGCCTCAGGCGTCGGCAACACATACAACCCTCAGTGCAGCTACTGTGACCGGCGGTATGGCCTGGAGCGGAGTGCGGTCTAAGCCGCAGACTGCAACAGACAATGCAGGCACCTCATCTAGCGTCGGCAATTCACCGCGCAGCAGGAACGAGTCAGGCTGATGCACATCTACAGCAGCGATTTCTTCACCATTGACACGCAATTGCAAGCGGAAAGGTCCGTGAGCCGGCGCAGCGTAGACACGCAACAATAAGGCAAAGCGCCCGCGCTCTTCGAGCGGACGCAGCAGGATCCGCCCCTCGCTCGCGCTCAGCACAAGATAACGCAAATCGGCGTTGCTGCCCTGCACCCATGCGTCAGCGGGAAAGTGTTTCGCAATTTCATCCATTGGGGCCGTCTGGATATCCGGCACCAGATCATTGGCTAGATCGAGCACACGGCTCAGTTGTGGCGGGAAACAGATGCTTACCCCCTTTCGGCTACCACTGTAGTAGCGCAACAGCTCCGGATCCGCACAATCGGCGGACGCTGCATTCTTCCGCACCACCGCCGTGATGGCGCCACCGAATATGGTAGCAAGCGCCGATCCGAAAGCGTCACAGCTAGGCAATGGAAGCGTTACGATGGATTGGGCTACGCTGGATGCCAACGTATCAATCTCGGCGTCTTCCGGTAGTCGTATCCCCAAGGCGAGATCAGTCCCGTCCATCAGAGTGCGGGTCGACGCCAAGCGTTTGACAAGCTCACGCCGGATGCGTGCGGCAAGGGTGGCCTCATCGCGCGGTGCATCCAGCAGCTCATGGTCGAGTGGCGACATGCAGTTCTGTGAATCAATGTCCAACTCCTCGAACACTCCGTGTGTCCCCATAAGCTGAAGCATCGCGGACAACGGCATGGACTGATTCTCAATCATGCCGAACAAACTTTCAGGACGGCTGCCGGGAAAGGGCTCGGCAACAGTTTTCAGGATGCCAAGCCGGTCGAGCTCGGCCTCAACGGGCCGGAAGCTGCTCGGGCGGTTAGTCGGAAATTTGTAAAAACAAAACTCGCGCCTGCAGGGCTCGTTCTGCAGGATCAGAAGCCCCCCGTTGGCTGTGACACGTAGCAACTGTTCGAGTACGGTCTCCCAGCGCAGCGTGTGATGCAGCGCCGACGAGATGTAGACAATGTCGAACGCTCCATCCGGGAAGGGCAAGTCATGAAAATCCGCGGCCACTCTGCGTACTCGCCCGGTATCCAGCCCTAGTTTTTCCGCATGGTGCGCACCCAGCGCAAGGGTCTCAACTGAAATGTCGGAGAGCGTGGCACGCCAGCCGTGCTCCTGCGTCAGCAGGTAGCCGGTAATATGCGCATAGGCGGCTACTTCAAGAAAACGCGGCTTAATCGAATGCGGCAGATAGCGCCGCGCATGAGTCAGAACTTTACCCATATGGTCGCGACTAACCTGCACGATCGACGCATCAGACGTCGCCGAATGCCACAGAATTTCACCCAGAATATTGAGCGCATCGCTGCCCAGCATCTCCTGCTTCACGGAATATCCTTCGTTACGCTTTATTGCCTAATGGAAAATCTCGGATAAGTCCACCAGCGCCAACACCTCGTCCACCGGGGCGCGCCGGTTAGACACCTGCTCCAGTCGCTGATCAATGAGCCCTTGAACGCCGTCGGCCTCGAAGCGTGCCATGGTGCGCCGAAAGCTGCGATCACACATGCCCAGAATCTGGGCTACCTGCGCTTGTGTGAGTCGACCGGCCTGCCATCCTTCGTATGTCTGTTCGAATCGCATCTTGCGTATTTCCTGTAACAACGCTGTCCGTCCCATCGGCCACCTCCTAGTGGTGACATGTTGGAACCGGACAACTCGCGTGCTACAGAACCGGACAGATGATGAAACCGTAACACTTCTTTGCCAGCAGCTTGACCGCAGGAAGTGAAAGTGTGGCCGGAAAGTCGGCACCTGTTACTTTGTATCCATCGACCGCCCACAATGCCGCTTGGTGAAACCAATGTGCACCGACGTCAAGCACTCGCACTGCCCCTTCTTGTTTGCGAGATTGCCACGTTGACTCAAACAAATTCTTGGTGACCGCAAAGCGTGGGTAATGGCCACGGAGATAGCCAAAATCAGTTTCCGTCGGTGGAATGAAGTTGGCTCGGAGTGATTCAAGATCGCTATTATTTCGTCATGCCGTGCTCAAGCGACAGATGAAACCAGGCCGCGACACAAATCGCGCTCAATATCGTCAAGCCCTTCCAGCCCCACCGCCACCCGCACCAGCCCGCCCGAAATCCCCACCGCCGCACGCTCCGCATCGCTCAATCGCGCATGCGTGGTCGTTGCCGGGTGTGTGATGGTGGACTTGGTGTCGCCCAGATTGGCGGTAATCGAAATCATCTTGCACGCGTCGATCACCCGCCACGCAGCGTCTTGCCCACCGTCGACTTCAAAAGCGAGTACCGCACCTTGCTTCGAGGCTTGCCGCATCGCCAGTGCATGCTGCGGATGCGATTCCAAACCGGCATAGTAGACGCGCTTCACCAGCGGTTTTTGCTCCAAACACCGCGCCAGTGCTAGAGTTTGTTCAGATTGCGCGTGCATTCTCAGACGCAACGTTTCCATGCCCTTCAGACACACCCACGCGTTGAATGGCGACAACGCAGCCCCTGCCGTGCGCACATAGTTGTAGATCGGCTCAATCAGCGCCTTGCGGCCGCACACGGCACCGGCGAGCACGCGACCCTGCCCATCCAGATACTTGGTGGCGGAGTGAATCACAATGTCCGCGCCGAGTTCGAGTGGGCGCTGCAATGCGGGCGTTAGCAAACAGTTGTCCACGGCGAACCACGCGCCGACTTTGTGGGCGATGGCGGCGACCGCTTGAATATCGACAATCTCAGCCAGCGGATTCGATGGTGACTCGCAAAACAGCAGTTTGGTATTGGGTCGCATCGCCGCGCGCCAATCATCGGTACTCGCGCCGTCTACCCACGTCGTCGAAATGCCCAGCCGCGCCGCAATCGAATCAAACAGCGGCACGACGGTACCAAACACGCTGCGCGACGACACGACGTGATCGCCCTGCCGGAGCAATCCAAACACGGTCGCGGCGATGGCCGCCATGCCAGTGGCCGTCGCCACGCAATCCTCAGCGCCTTCGAGCGCGGCAAGGCGCGCTTGAAACATGCTGACCGTGGGATTGGTAAACCGCGAGTAAACAAACCCCGGCTCTTGATTGGCGAATTTGCGCGCCGCCTCGGCGGCACTTTTATACGTAAAGCTCGACGTCAGCACCAGCGCTTCAGAGTGCTCCTGAAAATTCGATTGCAGTTGGCCCGCACGCACCGCGAGCGTATCAAAACCAATTTTGTTGTCTTCAGGATTGGCCATCGCGTCGCTCAATCCACCGTCGAAAAACCAAGATCGAGCTGATTGGCTTCATGCCCACGATCATCGCCGTGCGTCTCACCATCGTTGCGGCTGGCTTCAACGCCCGCCAAATATTCTGCCGAGACGCCGCCCGTGACGTAGTGGCCGTCGAAACATGAGGCGTCAAAATTCTTGATCAATGGATTGCATTGCCTGACATCAGCCACCAAGTCCGCCAGTTCCTGATAGAACAATACGTCGGCACCGATGACTTCGGCAATTTCGGCCGTGGTACGGCCAGTCGCAATCAGCTCGCCTCTGGTTGGCATGTCGATGCCGTACACGTTCGGGAATCGCACCGGCGGTGCGGCGGAGGCAAAGTACACTTTGCGCGCGCCACAATCGCGCGCCATTTGCACAATCTCTTTGGAGGTCGTACCACGCACAATCGAATCGTCCACCAACAGGACATTTTTCCCTTTGAATTCAATCGCCATTGCGTTCAGTTTTTGCCGCACCGATTTCTTGCGCTGCTCACGGCCCGGCATGATGAAGGTACGGCCGATATAGCGATTCTTGATGAACCCCTCGCGGTACTTCACACCGAGCACCTGCGCCACCTCCACGGCTGAGGGGCGCGAGGTGTCAGGGATCGGAATGACCACATCAATCTGGATATCGGGCTGCTGGCGCAAGATCAACTCGCCGAGCGATTTACCCATCAGCGCACGCGTCTCGTAGACCGACACCCCGTCGATAACGGAGTCGGGCCTAGCAAGGTAGACGAATTCAAAAATGCACGGGTTTAGCGTCGGATTGACCGCACACTGTCTGGAGAAAAAATTACCTGCGCTATCGACCAGAATCGCTTCGCCCGGTGCCACGTCGCGCATCACGGTAAAGCCCAGCGCATCGATGGCAACGCTTTCGGATGCGACCATGAATTCGACGCCGTTGTCGGTTTCGTTCTTACCGATGATGAGTGGCCGAATGCCGTGGGGATCACGAAACGCGAGCAGCCCGTAGCCGGCAATCATGGCGACAATTGCGTAGGCACCCTTGGCACGCCGATGCACACCTGCCACCGCTGAAAAAATCGACTCCGGATCGAGGCGTGGGCCGTTCGCCGACAGCGTCAATTCATGGGCGAACACGTTGAGCAACACTTCCGAGTCGGAACTGGTATTCACATGCCGCAAGTCATCCTGAAACAACTCGCGCTGCAATTCGGGCGTATTGATCAGGTTGCCATTGTGGCCAAGTACGATGCCAAACGGCGAATTGACGTAAAACGGCTGCGACTCGGCAACACTCGCGGCTGAGCCCGCCGTCGGGTAACGGCAATGCGCGATTCCCATGTTGCCGGTCAGGTTGCGCATATTGCGGGTGCGAAATACATCGCGCACCAGGCCATTATCTTTATGCATGTGAAACGTGCGGCCATCAGCGGTCACAATGCCGGCCGCGTCTTGCCCGCGATGTTGCAACACCATGAGCCCGTCGTAG
>JBCKPN010000082.1:0-8697 GCA_038901695.1 Usitatibacteraceae bacterium | reverse complement strand
GCCCGGCCAGCGCCGAACAGAGAAGAACCTGCCAGAGAAGGAGTCGTGCATGAAGCTGTCGTCAGAGTTTTGCCGCCTTGTCGCGCCGTTGTTGATGGGTATGTCGTTGCTCGGTGCTGCACAAGCGCAGCCCTTTCCAGCGAAGCCGATTCGCATCGTGCTCGGCTTCCCGCCGGGTGGGGCGACCGACATTCTGGCGCGCGATTTCGCAGCCAAACTCGGTGAAGAACTAAAGCAGCAGGTCATCATCGAAAACAAACCCGGTGCCGGTGGCACCATCGGCGCGGATCTGGTGGCCAAGTCGTTACCTGATGGATACACACTCACCATCGGCACTTCTAGCAATCACGCGATCGCGAAAAGTCTTTACAAAAAACTGCCATACGATCCGGTGAAAGATTTTGCGGCCATCTCGATGCTCGCCGCGTCACAAAACATTGTCGTCGTCACGCCGGATCTGCCGGTGAAAAGTATTAGAGAGCTCGTCGCCTACGCCAAGAACAACCCTGGCAAACTCAACTTCGGTTCGAGCGGCAACGGCACGATCTCGCATCTGACCGGCGAAATGTTCAATACTCTGAACGGCATTTCGATTGTCCACATTCCGTACAAGGGCAGCGCGTTTGTGTTTCCCGACCTGATTTCCGGTCGGATATCGATCATGTATGACAGCAGCATCTCCATCGGCCCGCTGGTGAAATCGGGCAAGGTGCGTGCGCTGGCGGTGACGGGGCCACAGCGGTCCAAACAATTTCCCGACTTGCCGACGGTAGCCGAATCAGGACTCAAAGATTTTGCGGCGACCAATTGGTTCGGTTTGTTCGCGCCAGCTGGCACAGCCAAAGACATCGTCTCTCGACTGCATGCGGCCACCATGAGGGCGTTATCGAGCGCGGAATTGATCGAACGATTCGCCGCGCAGGGTGCAGACATCATTGCCAATAAGCCGGACGAGGCGCTGGAGATGGTCAAGGCGGATATCGCCAAGTGGGCGGAGGTCGCCAGAACCTCAGGCGCGCGCATCGATTGATGCGATGGCGTGCCGCAATTGAGTTTCAATGTCGTAGGCTGCGCCCGCCCAAGAAACGATCCTCCGGCGTGATGCGCGTCGCGACCTTGTCGACCACCAAACCGTTGTCACCGATCATCACCGAGAAGCATCGTAGGTTGGGTTGAGCATCGCGAAGCCCAACGTCACGACCGATTGTTGGGCAAACAAATCTTGCCCAACCTACGTTGCTATATTAACGTACAGTGCGCTAATGTCGATGACCTGTTGCCACCGGATGGGCGGCGTCGCCGCCCGCGCTATTCTTCCCCGCTCTGAAGAGACGGGGCTTGTCGCGCATTCCAGTCAAGTTCCAGAACTTCCCACAATCCCCTACGGAGTCATCGATGTATTACGGTGAACGGTTTAACAGTTTGAGCCACCTCGCTGGCGTGATGCTTGCAATCGCAGGCACCGTGGTGCTGATCGTGATCGGCGCGACACAGGGCGACGCATGGAAAGTTGTGAGTTTTTCGATCTACGGTGCAACGCTGATTCTGCTCTACGGCTGTTCGACGCTGTATCACTCGACACGCGGCCGGGTCAAAGACGTTTTTCGCAAGCTCGACCACGCGGCGATTTATCTCTTGATTGCGGGAACCTACACGCCGTTTACGTTAGTCACGCTCGGGGGCGGCTGGGGTTGGTCGCTGTTCGGTGTGACGTGGGGACTCGCCGTGTTTGGTATCGTCCAGGAGTTCGCGCTCAAGAGCAAAAAACGTCTGCTGTCGTTGTTTCTCTATCTCGGCATGGGATGGATCGCCATTATCGGTGTCTTGCCACTCGTCGCCGCGCTGTCCTGGACAGGTTTTGCGTGGATTATCGCGGGTGGTCTGGTCTATACCATCGGCACGGTGTTCTACGTCTACGATGAAAAATTCCGACACTGGCACGGCATCTGGCACTTGTTTGTGCTCGGTGGCAGCGTGCTGCACTATGTGGCGATTTATCGGTTTGTGGCCTGACACGGTTGCGGCGGATAATTGCGCGTCGGTGCCGGCCTCCCAGCATCATTTTCAAGAAATTCATTCATGAACGATACACAGCCTGTGCTTCCTGACCGCCTATCCATTGATCCGCGCAGTCCGCACTACGTCGCCGCCGTGTTCGAGCACAACGTCGGCATTCGCTTGAACGACAAGGAGCGCACTGACGTCTCGGAGTACTGCATCAGCGAAGGCTGGGTGAAAGTGCCAGCAGGCAAGGTCGTTGATCGGCGCGGTGATCCGCTGCTGATAAAACTGTCTGGCAAAGTCGAAGCGTTTTACCGCTAGGGCTTAGCGCCGCGCATGTCTACATCGCGGCGGCGAAGTGTTGCCCCGCATGTTCCCGTAGCGCATGAAATTTCACCTGCGGATAGCGCTCGGCCGACACTTCCAGTTCGGACGAGTGAGTCGCCAGAAATGCGGGCGCATCGACCACGTCGTGTGCGACGCGGTGCGCGTTGGCATCGATGAACTTGCGCAATATATTGGCGTCGTCGCAGGTAATCCAGCGCGCGAGGCGATAACGCGATGGCTCCAGTCGCGCATCGACGTTGTATTCCGATTTCAATCGATGCAACACCACTTCAAACTGCAGCGTGCCAACGGCTCCCAACAATAGGCTGCCACCCGCGATCGGGCGAAACACCTGAATTGCACCCTCTTCGCCGAGCTGTTGCAGGCCGGTGCGAAGCTGCTTGGCTTTAATCGGATCCTTGATTTCAACGGTCTGAAATATTTCCGGCGCGAAGTAAGGTAGCCCCGTGAATTGCAGCACTTCCTTTTCAGTGAGCGTGTCGCCCAGATGCAGCGTGCCGTGATTCGGAATGCCGATGATGTCGCCGGCGTAGGCTTCTTCAAGGAGATTGCGTCGTTGTGACAGAAACGACACGACCGTACCGGGACGAATATCCTTGCCGGTGCGCGACACTCGCAGTTTCATACCGCGCTCGAAGCGACCGGAGCACACGCGCACGAAAGCGATGCGATCCCGATGCGCCGGGTCCATGTTGGCCTGAATCTTGAACACCACGCCGGAAAACGTTGTCTCGTCAGGTTCGACCACGCGTTCGATCGCGGCGCGCGACACCGGCGCGGGCGCGACATCGACCAACGCATCGAGCACTTCACGCACGCCGAAATTGTTCACGGCAGAACCGAAAAACAGCGGCGATTGCCTGCCTGCCAGGAATTCGGCGCGATCAAAGATAGGGCACGCGTCGCGCAACAAATCAATTTCGTGTTTGGCCTGCGCGATTTCGTCTGGGTAGCGTTCGGCGATGATCGCGTTGTTGATGCCTTGCAAAATCTCATCGTCCTCGCTCATACGGTCTTCGCCTGGTGTGAACACGCGCATCGCATCGCGGCGTAAATCAAACACACCGCGAAAACTCTTGCCCATGCCAACCGGCCAGATAAACGGCACCACGTCCATTTTCAACACGCTCTCGACTTCTTCCATGAGTTTCAACGGCGGCAGCACTTCGCGATCCATTTTGTTGATGAACGTCAGAATCGGTGTATTGCGTGCGCGACAGACTTCAATCAATCGCAACGTCTGCGCTTCGACGCCCTTGGCCGCGTCGATCACCATCAACGCGGCGTCGACGGCCGTGAGTACGCGGTAAGTGTCCTCCGAAAAATCCTGGTGACCCGGCGTGTCGAGTAGATTCACCACGCAATCGCGGTATTCCATTTGCATCACTGACGAGGCCACCGAAATGCCGCGCTGCTTTTCGATTTCCATCCAATCGGATGTCGCGTGGCGCGTCGCCTTGCGCGCCTTGACGCTGCCCGCGATGTGAATCGCACCCGCGAACAGCAACAATTTTTCAGTGAGAGTGGTTTTGCCCGCGTCCGGATGGGAGATGATGGCAAAAGTGCGGCGGCGTTTGATTTCTTTGGAAAGCGGCGTCATGGGCTGGCGCGCGATCAGGTGTCGCGCGTCGGGTCTTGTGGGAGGCGTGCATTATCTCACCCACCTCACCGCGCACCGCAAAGTGCGCGTGCACTAGTGTCGTGACACAGAAATATCGGTACATGAAACGGCGTCTTTTTCCGCATGGCGGCGTTGCTCGTCGTTGCCATAGTCCGGGCTATGTCGCCTCCTCGCGCCTTGCCCTGCGAAAAAATCCATCCGTTTCATTTGCACCGCTATTTCTGAGTCGCGACACTAGCCCGTCGCGCTCGGCGCGGCCAGCGAAATGTCGACCATCAAATCGTTGGCAATGCCTTCGAGCGCAGCGCGCAACACGGCATCGGATAGTGTTGTGGGTAACACCAGCGTGGCATCCATGTGAAACATCTGCTCGCCGGACATCGCCCCGCTGGAAATCCGCGTCGTGAGTTTTTCGATGCTCACGTCATTGGTCGCGAGTTGGCGTGAAATGGTGTGGATGATGCCGGGATGATCCTGCCCGACCAATTCGAGCGTGATGCGACGTGTCGCCGTTGTCGCGGCCTTCGCCGACGTCGCGCGGGTGACGACGATGTGCAGGTTGGCCGACTCAAGCGTTTGCAGCGCGGCGATCAGCGCTGCGGCGTTGGCGCTCGGGACTTGCAAATGCACAATGCCGGCGAACTGACCGGCGAGATTGGCCATCAGGCTGTCGGCCCAATTCGCCCCGAACAAGGCGGCCTTGTCCGAAATAGCACTGACCAAGCCGGGACGATCGAGCCCGACGACGGTGACGACAAGAGAAGTGATCATGTTGCGGCCTCAAGCATGTTTTAACTTTCCGGGGGGTGACCGTGACGACTTGGATTGCATCGCGATTGTCTTGCGATTTGCCAGCGCGTTGCGTCGGCAGTATCGTGCAGCTTAGTCCGATTGGTCGGGGCGGGCAATCCCTCCGAAAACTCGGACAAGGAGGGGCGCTTTCAGCCATTTTTGCTCCGAACAGCGCGTCAATACTGGTGTTTGCGATGCGGTCACGACATGTGCACTTCGTCCTGTCCGTTCCGTCACTTGTCGCGTGTGGCTAGGGTAGTGCTTCATTCTGTTTTCGACTTATTCGATGTTCAATGCATTCAAACAACAATCATCTCGCCACCCCGTCGTCCCAGCGCAGGCTGGGATCCAGTCCATGGTTCAAGTGACTAACGGTGGGCTGGATCCCAGCCTACGCTGGGACGACGGTGCCAACAGACTCCATGAAACTACCATCACCCGACAATTAGCCCTGCTGCGGAATAAGTTGCATTAAATTCGAAGCACTACGCTAGGGTCGCACCTCAACGAGGCGTTAAGCTGCATACATCCGCGCTGACACCAAGGAGACGTCGATGAAACTGCTGCTGTGGCTTATTTTGCTGGTGCTGTGTTGGCCGCTGGCATTGCTGGCGCTGCTGCTGTATCCCATCGTCTGGTTACTGACGCTGCCGTTTCGTTTGCTTGGCATCGCCGTCGAAGGCGTGTTCGAGTTCTTGCGTACGCTAGCCTGCATATTTCACGGGGACGCGTTCGAGAGTGGATGGATGGGCGTGCGATTTTTCGTTCGACTGACAAGTGAATGTCGAGACATTCACGCGAAAGAGAGCGGAAAAGCGCATGTTTAGCCGTCCGCTATCGAGCGGGTAGGCCATTCGATCGAAGACCAATATGGATTGCTCATGCGAGGCTCTCCTTCATATCGAAAATAGTCGTGAACGGGGCCGACCCGTGAAATATGCAGGCTAGTGATGTTGCCCGCCCGCTTGCTCGGTGGCAGGCCGACGTCCGAACGGAAATAGTCGGCGAACTGGCGATAATGCCGGTTGTCCATCTCACGAGTGATTCGCATGTTCAATCTGCTTGCAGTGCAGTTTCGTTTACCGAACGTCGCGTTGGTCGGTCTGGCCGTGCTCATTGGTGCTGCGCTGAACGCGCGCGCGCAGTCCGGTGCGTCGCCCCAAGCCGTCGGTGTGAGTGTCGCCGCGTTCAACATGGCGTGGGCCGGAACGCCGGAAGATTTCAAACGGCATCTTGAAGTGTGTGCGACACCCGCCGTGAACTGGTGCGATACACGAACCCGCATCATGCGCGGTGCCACTGCCGCAACAGCGGAAGAAATCGCGCGCGCCTCGCAATGTCAGGACGCCACGCTGAAGGCCGCCGGTGGCGCGCCAGCATCCATGCTCATCGCACCGTGCAATGCCTATCGCAGCAGCGCGCCGTTTGTACCCAACGAGCCGCGCCCTGATCCGAATTTGACGCGCACGCCCGCGGCCTATCAGGAGAAACTCGATCAGTTGCGCATCACTGTCGAAGCCATCATCGAGCGCGACGGCGTTCGCGTCATCGCCTTTCAGGAAGTGCGTTCATCGGCGACCGTGAAGCTGGTGCTCGGCAAGTTTGCCGACAAGTTCGAGGTGTGCGACGCCAAACACAGTGCGTTTCAAACACTCGCCTTTGCGTGGGATAGGTCGCTGACATCAACGCCCGGTCAGTGCACGACTGAGTCCGCGCTGGCGGTGAAAGATCCGCCGAATGACCCGACCGCCTTTCGCAGTGTGCGTCCGGGTTTGGCGTTGGCGTTGACCATCAACGCGGCATCCGCGGCGTTTATGAACATCCATCTCAAAGCCGGTTGTGCAAGCGTAAATAACAGCAACGAACGCTTTCCTGGTCGCTTGCTGACCGATGCGGCGGAGGCGTGTGAGGTGTTTAATCGCCAGGTGCCGCTTCTCGAAAACTGGATTGAAGCGGTTGCCGCGAAAAACCCGCGCTTTGTGTTGTTGGGGGACATTAATCGCCGCATCGATGATGAACTGGCGATGGGCCCGTCCAAAGATCGGGTTCGCGCTGATGGCAGCGACCCGGCGAGCCCGAACAAAGTCGCGGCTAACGGCAAAGTCACCACCCAATATCTGTGGCAGGAAATTTCGGATGGCACGCCGACGCTTCATCAGGTACCGCTGTCGACCATCGAAGGCAGCTGCACTGGTTTTCAAGGGCTCGATCACATCGTGGTCAGCGACGCGCTAAAGGCGCTCAATGTTGGCGTGATTGCGTCGCGCAAAATCGGTGTGGCGTCATTGCCGAATCAGCGCATCGAAACCAGCGATCACTGCCCGCGCATCGCCACGCTGAAGTTCTAGTTCGTCGCGTTACGCAGCATGCAGGCGTAGGGTGCGCATGGCGCACCCTACGTTGTGGACGTTGCAGTGCGCGACGTTATGCGGTGTGCAGTACGGCATCGTCAAATAGCGAGTTGATTTCAACGCGCTTGATATCGTTGCGATCGGGTAGGACAAACAGAACCGGCGCGATCATTTCCTCGAAAATGCCGCGCAGGCTGCGTGCGCCGACTTTGTATTCGGCGGCGAGCGCCGCGATTTCGTCGAACACGCGTGGCGCGATGATCAATTCGGCTCCTTCACGCTTGAGCACTTCGCGAAACTGGTTGTACAGGCAGTTCTTCGGCTCGGTCATGATCTTGACCAGCATCGGCTTGGACAGCGCTTTCAGGCTCGCAACCACGGGTAGTCGGCCGGTAAATTCAGGAATCAATCCGTAGGCAATCAAATCGGTCGGTTTGATGCGCGCATTGAGGCGATCAAGGATCAATTGGTTGTTCGCGTCGGTCAGCGAAATGAAGCCGAACAGCCTTGCTGTTGGCGATGACGTTTTCCAATCCGACAAACGCGCCGCCGCAGATGAACATGATGTTGAGCGTGTCAATGGCTTGGCCGCTGTTTAACTTGACCAGCGAGCCTTCCATGATTTTGAGTAGCGAATGTTGCACGCTTTCGCCGGAAGTGGCGCGCGATTGCGCGTCGGCCGCTTTTAGTTTGTCGATTTCGTCGATGAACGCAATGCCGTGCTCGGCGCGCGCGATGTTGCCGTCGGCTTTGTTGACCAGCCGTTGCAAAATGGCTTCAATCTCTTCGTTGACGTACTTGGTTTGCGCCAGCGAGGTCGCATCCGCTGTGACAAATGGTACGTTGATGGCGCGCGACAGCGTGTCGCACAACAGCGTCTTGCCAGTGCTAGTCGAGCCGATCAACAGTACATTGCTTTTGCCGAGCGCGGTGGTTGATGCGAGCGCCTCTGGTGAGAGCGCGATTTTCTTGTAGTGCTGGTAGACCACGACGGCCAGTGCACGCTTGGCCTCATCCTGGCCGATGACGTGCTGGTCTAGGTAGCGCACAATTCCGCTCGGCGTCAGCGGTTACGTCCATGCTTTCTTTCTAGGGGAGGCGACTATCAGACGGGTGATAGCGCCAGAATCTGCCGCGCGCGGGCATTCATGGTGACAGCGCAAAACAATCGCAGCGCGACGCGCAAAGCGGCGGTGAATGGCGCAAAATCGGCGGATTCAACCTCGACCTGAAGGCATGCAATGACGACGCTTCCCACGGAAGACGGCCCCTCGACCTTCATTCCGTTCAAATCGGAGACACCCTCCATCGGCTGGAATCCCGCGCCAGTCATGGCTTTTGGCGGTTCGACCCCATGTTTAACCGGACACTAGTGGGACAAGTTAATCAACACACAGGAGAGGCCATGATTGGCTACGCAACATTGGGTACCAACGATTTGCCGCGTGCGGCAAAGTTCTACGACGAGCTGCCGGCGGTAATCGGCGCGAAACGCCAGATGGAATTTGAGCGTGGTTTCACCTGGGGCGCGAGCATGGACACGCCCGCGCTTGAAGTCGTGAAGCCGTTCGACGGCAAACCCGC
>JBCKPN010000081.1:0-8767 GCA_038901695.1 Usitatibacteraceae bacterium | reverse complement strand
AGAGGGGTGCCGCTTCGGCACCCGAGACTCGTGAGAAACAGAATAAAGTTGAAACTATAACTTGTTGATGTTATTGTAGTTCGTCACAAAATTCGAAGGGTTGGGGTTTACCGCATGAACCGTCCACCGAAAAAGACAATTGCTGCGGTGCTGGGGGGGATTTTCTTCGCTCTGGCCACTTCCGCGTACGCTGCCGGATTGGGTAAGCTCTCAGTGAATTCTTCGCTGGGACAGCCGCTATCCGCCGAAATTGAGCTCGTTTCCGTGCAACCGGGCGAGTTTGAAGTGCTGGTTGCTCGCGTCGCCAGCCCCGAAGCCTACGCCGACGCGCGCATCGAGTATTCCCCGTTGCTACGACAATTGCGTTTCAGCGTCGAACGCAAAGCCGACGGCACACCAGTACTGAAAATCAGCAGCGGCGGCGCGATCAATGAGCCGTTTCTCGATGTGCTGGTCGAGGTGAGTTGGCCTTCTGGACGGCTGGTTCGTGAGTACCCGATCCTGCTGGATCCGCCTGGTTTTAACGAAGCGCGTATTGCCGCCCCCGTGGCCGCCCCCGTGGCGGCCGTCAGCGCAACGGAGCCTGCTGCATCGGCCGAAGCGGCACCGAGCGGAGCGCCGAGTGGTGCCATGCCGTCCGCACGCGCTGAGTCAGCGCCCAAAGGTGACACCTACGGCCCGGTGAAGCGCGGCGATACGCTCACCAAGATCGCGACCGAAATGAAAGGCGACGGCGTGTCGCTCGACCAGATGTTGGTCGCATTGTTCCGCGAAAACAAACAAGCGTTTGGCAACAACAACATGAACGTGCTCAAGACCGGGCAAATCCTGCGCATCCCGTCTGCGACCGAGGTCGCGAAGCTCACCAAGGACGAAGCGCAAAAAGAGGTTCGCGTCCAGGTGGCCGATTGGAAGGCGTATCGAGAGCAAATCGCTGGCACGGTCGCGGCATCCGCCGCCAAGCCCAGCGCGACCAACGTCGTGACGGGACAGGTCGCGGCGGCAAAACCGGTCGCAACGCCGCCCGCAGCGGCGATCGATCAACTGAAAATCGCGAAGACCGACACCGCCGCCAAGCCGGGTGCGACCAGCGCCAAGGGCGGTGCGGAAGCGGCCAAAGCCGCGGCCAAGGAAGACGCGATCGCGAAGGAAAAAACCCTCGCTGAAGCCAAGTCCCGCATCGCCGAACTCGAGAAACAAAAAGCGGACGCGCAGAAACTGGTGCAGCTCAAAGCCGCGCCGGATGGCAAACCCACACAGGTCGCCCAAGCCACGCCGACCCCCGCCGCACCAGTCGTCGCGGTACCAGTGACGCCCGCCGCGCCGGCGGCAGCCAAGCCAGAGGACGCCGCTGCCAAACCGGTGGCTCCACCAGCAGCACCAAAAGCGGCAGCTAAGGCACCGCCCGCGCCGCCAGAGCCGACGCTGATGGAAACGGTTATGGACAATCTGGCCATCATCGCGGGTGTCGGTGGTGCAGGTGTATTGGCGATCGGCGGTTTCTTGTTTATGCGTCGACGCAAGCAGTCGGGCAACACCGGTGGTTCGAGCACGCAGACCTCGTCGCTGATGCCGTCGGATTTGAAACCCAATACCATCTCTGGCGCGAAAGCCGGTGGTTTGGTCGATACCGGCAACAGCTCATTCCTCACCGACTTCGACAAAGCGGAACCGGGCGCGATTGACACAGATGAAGTCGATCCGGTGGCCGAGGCTGAGGTCTACATCGCTTACGGACGCGATGCGCAGGCTGAGGACATTCTCAAAGAAGCGATGACACGCGACAAGGGTCGCCATGAAATCTCGATGAAACTGCTCGAGATCTACCACGCGCGTAAGAGTGCACCCGCGTTTGAAACGGTTGCCGTGCAACTAAAGGAAACGGTTGGCGAGGCGGATCCAATGTGGGCTAAAGCCGCGGCCATGGGTGCCTCGATTGACCCTAACAATGCCTTGTACGCTGGCGCTGCCCACTACGAGTTTAATGCCGGTGCTGCCGCCCCGGCCGCAGATGGCGAGGCCAAACCTGACCTCGACTTTGATCTTGGTTTCGATGACGCAGCGCCGGTCTCGGCAACGGTTGATGTCACCGCGCCGTGGACCGACCAACCCGCAGCTGCGCCAGATGCGGGCCTCGACTTTGACCTCGATCTTGGTGCTGGTACGTCGGACGTACCGACGACCGCAGTCGATGGTTCGGCGGACGCGGGCGGCGGGCTTGATTTTGACCTTGCCCTCGAAACCCTAGGTGCAGTTGCTGCGCCGAGCGCAGCGCCAGCAGCACCAGCCTCAACCGGTTTTGACTTTGATCTGTCGGCGCTGTCGTTGGAGGAGCCCGGCAGTGCGCCAGTCGATTTCCCAATGGTGGCAGCGGCTGCGGCACCAGCGGCTCTGCCGAGCCTGGATTTGTCTGATTTGTCGCTGGATCTTGAAACCCCAAGCGAGGCAGGCACCGCCGTACCCGTCGCGGAAGGCGCGACTGCGGCAGCGGCGACCAAACTCGAACTGGCCAAGGCCTACATCGAAATTGGCGACAAGGATGGGGCCAAAGAAATACTCGTTGAAGTTGCCAGAGAAGGTTCGCCTGCACAGAAACAAGAAGCGAACACGATTCTGGCCGGCCTATAAAATTCCCCGATGGTTCTTAAGGGCGCGGACCTCCGCGCCCTTTGTTTTTTGAGCGTTTCAGATGCGCGTCGCACTAGGTCTTGAATATCGCGGCACCGCGTACTGCGGCTGGCAATCGCAGCCGTCCGCGTGCGGCGTACAGGATCATCTGGAAAACGCCATTTCGGCCTTCTTGGTGTCGCCCATCCGAGTCGTGTGTGCCGGGCGCACTGACACTGGCGTGCATGCGCGCGCACAGGTGGTGCATCTCGATACCCCGATTGATCGCGCGGAGAGCGCATGGGTGCGTGGCGTCAATGCGCTGCTGCCAGCCGATATCCGCGTGCTGTGGGCGCGCCGTTTCCCGATGGTCGATGGCGGGGATGACACGCAGCAGTTCCATGCGCGTTACAGCGCTCGCTCGCGTAGTTACCAATATTTGTTGCTCAACGACTCTGTCTCGCCCGGCTTGCAACACGGCAGTGTCGGTTGGTTCCCTGTACCGCTCGACGTCTCGGCGATGCACATCGCCGCGCAACGAGTTATCGGTGAGCACGACTTTTCGGCGTTTCGATCTGCCGAGTGTCAGGCGAAGTCGCCAGTCAAGACCATGTATGAGGCGAGCGTCACCCAGCGTGGTGCCGTCGTCGTTTTTGATTTTCGGGCGAGCGCATTTTTGCACCACATGGTGCGCAACGTGGTCGGCAGCCTAGTGTATGTCGGCGCCGCACGGCAGGACGCGGCGTGGTTTGAGAACGTGCTTGCCAGCAAAGACCGCTCGCGTGGCGCGCCGACTTTCGCACCCGATGGGCTTTATCTGTCTGCGGTTGAATATGATGCGGCGTGGAACGTGCCACCGTTTCGCCCGCGCGCGCTGCCGTGACAACGATATCATCCGCACCGCATCGAACGCGCGTCAAGATTTGCGGCGTGCGTGACCCTGAAATGGCCAATTTTGCGATTGCGGCTGGTGCGGAGGCGATTGGCGTCGTGCTGTTCGCAGCTTCGCCGCGCGCCGTTGACGTCAGCCTCGCAAGTGACATCGTTGCCGCACTCCCGGCTGGGGCGGTGTCGGTGGTACTGGTGGTCAATCCGACAGTCGCGCTGGTGGAAAGTGTGCTGCAAGTCGTGCGGCCCACTGTGTTGCAGTTCCACGGCGATGAATCGCCTGAATTCTGTGCGCACTTCGAGCATCGATTCTGGAAAGCGGCGCGCGTCTGCGCTGCGACGGATTTGTTAGAATTGACGCAGCAGTATTCGAGCGCGGACAGGTTGCTGCTCGATGCCGATGTGAAATTCCAAGACGGTGTGACACCGCAATACGGGGGAACCGGCCAGGTTTTCGACTGGAGACTGGTTCGACCGCCGCTGGGCAACGAGATGGTGCTCTCCGGCGGTCTCACGCCCGATAATGTGGGCAGCGCGATTCGCGCCGTTCGGCCGTGGGCGGTTGACGTATCGAGTGGCGTGGAAGAGTCCAGAGGTGTAAAAAGCCGCGATCTCATCCGGCGGTTTATCGACGCAGTAAAACAGGAAGACGCGCGCACCCATGCAGTTTGATGATTACCAAATGCCTGACGCCAGCGGCCACTTCGGCTCCTACGGTGGAACCTTCGTCGCGGAGACGTTGCAAGCCGCATTGCTCGAATTGAAACTCGAGTATGCAAAGGCAAAAACGGACGCCAGCTTCGCCGCGGAATTTCACTCGGAACTGAAGCACTACGTCGGTCGTCCGAGTCCGATCTATCACGCGAAGCGGCTATCGGATGAACTCGGTGGGGCGCAGATTTATCTGAAACGCGAAGACCTCAACCACACCGGCGCGCACAAGATCAACAACACTATCGGTCAGGCGTTGCTGGCGCGGCGCATGAACAAGCCGCGCGTGATTGCCGAAACCGGTGCTGGGCAGCACGGCGTGGCAACGGCGACCGTCGCCGCGCGCTACGGTCTTGAGTGTGTGGTGTACATGGGGGTTGACGACGTCGCACGTCAAGCACAAAACGTCTATCGCATGAAACTACTCGGCGCGACCGTGGTGCCGGTTGCCAGCGGTTCGCGCACTCTCAAGGACGCGTTAAACGAAGCGATGCGCGACTGGGTGACCAATGTCGAGTCCACCTACTACATCATCGGTACCGTGGCCGGTCCGCACCCGTACCCGATGATGGTGCGTGATTTCAACAGCGTGGTGGGCAAAGAGTGTTTGACGCAAATGCCGGAATTGATTGGACGTCAACCAGACGCCATACTCGCCTGTGTGGGCGGCGGATCCAACGCGATGGGTATTTTCTTTGACTACATTTCGCATCCAACAGTGCGCCTGATTGGTTGCGAGGCCGGCGGTGAAGGTGTGGCGACCGGCAAACACGCGGCATCACTGACGGCCGGCACACCGGGTGTGTTGCACGGCAATCGCACTTATTTGCTGCAAAACGCTGACGGACAGATTGCCGACACGCATTCGATTTCGGCCGGGCTCGACTATCCGGGTGTCGGCCCCGAGCACGCGTGGCTCAAAGACAGCGGTCGCGCCGAATATGTGCCGGTCAACGATGTTGAGGCGTTGGCCGCGTTTCACCGGTTGTGTCGCACTGAGGGCATCATTCCGGCGCTCGAATCGAGCCACGCGGTTGCCGAGGCGATGCGGCTGGCACCGACCATGGCCAAAGACAAGGTGTTGTTGGTCAATCTTTCGGGTCGCGGCGACAAGGACATGGCGACGGTGGCGGAGCGCAGCGGTCTGCAGTTTTATTGCAAGCCTTCGTGCGATCCGACAGCGGGGTCGCGTTGATGCTCGCGTTGATCCCTCCGGCTGCGCGCATCGATGCCGTGTTCGCCCAACTCGCCGCGGAAAAACGCAAAGCGCTGATTCCGTTTATCACTGCGGGCGACCCCAGCATCGCGGTGACGCTGCCGCTGATGCACGCGTTGGTGAAAGCCGGCGTCGACATCATCGAGTTGGGCGTGCCGTTCTCGGATCCGATGGCCGATGGTCCGGTTATTCAGCGATCGTCTGAACGCGCCCTCGCGCAAGGCGTCGGTTTGCGCGATGTGCTGGCGTGCGTGGCGGCGTTTCGCCAGTCCAACCAAGCCACACCCGTAGTGTTGATGGGTTACGCCAATCCGATTGAGCGCATGGGGCTGGAGGCATTTGGCGATGCCGCCGTGGCTGCCGGTGTCGACGGCGTATTGGTGGTTGACTATCCGCCAGAGGAAAGTGCTGCGCTGTTGGCCGCGATGGATAAAAGAGGCGTCGCAACCATCTATCTGCTGAGTCCCACGTCGTCGACGGCACGTATCAAGCTAGTGGCAGAAGCGGCTCGCGGTTATGTTTACTACGTCTCACTCAAGGGCGTGACTGGTGCGGCAAATATCGACACCGCCGATGTCGGAAAAAAAATTGCCGAGATTAAATCGCAGGTGCGTTTGCCGGTGGGTGTCGGCTTCGGTATCAGCGATGCAGCCACCGCCCGGCGGGTTAGCGACGTCGCGGACGCGGTGGTCATCGGTTCCCGAATTATTCTGGAGATCGAGGCTTCCTCGCCGGAGACGTTGATTGATAATGTCGGCAAACTCGTCGAGGGGTTTCGTGCCGCGATGGACGCGTAAACTGCTGCAATAGAAAAAGGGCACTTCTAAAAATTCAATCAAGCCGATGATGGCAAGGCGCAAAGTCGTGAAGGCGCGAAGGCGCGAAAAAGCGCAGTGACCATGTAGTACATGAGCATTTTGAGCGGCTTTGCAACGCCGCCAGCGCGGCTTCAGTGAATTTTTAGAGGTGCCCAAAACAATCCGGCGGAGGTCCAACAATGTCATGGTTTCGAAAGCTGCTTCCCCCGAAGATCAAATCAAGCACCTCGCCCGCCAAAAAAGCGGTACCAGAGGGTCTGTGGAGCAAGTGTCCGGCGTGCCAGGCGACGTTGTACTTCACGGATCTGGAAAACAACATGCACGTGTGCCCGAAGTGCGGGCATCACAATCGCATTTCCGCGCGCGCGCGCCTGGATTTGTTTTTCGACCCAGAAGGACGTGCCGAACTCGGCTCGGAAATCGTTCCAATCGACAGTTTGAAATTCAAGGACAGCAAGAAGTATGCAGATCGTCTGGTGGACGCGGAAAAGGCGACCGGCGAGACCGACGCACTGGTCGTCATGCAAGGCACGGTCGAAGGCGTCAACATGATTGCCGCGTGCTTTGAATTCAACTTCATGGGCGGCTCGATGGGTTCGGTCGTCGGTGAGCGTTTTGCCCGTGCGGTTGAAGCCTGTTACGACGAAAAGCTGCCCTTTGTGTGTTTCACGGCGAGCGGCGGCGCACGTATGCAAGAGGGCTTGCTGTCGTTGATGCAAATGGCCAAGACCACGGCGTGTTTGCATCAGTTGTCGAATGCGCGGTTGCCGTTTATTTCGGTCCTCACCGATCCGACCATGGGCGGTGTATCGGCCAGTTTCGCCATGCTTGGCGACGTGGTGATCGCCGAGCCGGGCGCACTCATCGGCTTTGCCGGACCGCGCGTCATTGAGCAGACGGTGCGCCAAACCTTGCCCGATGGGTTTCAGCGCGCTGAATTCCTGATGGAAAAAGGCGCTATCGACATGATTGTGGATCGACGAGCGATGCGCCACAAAATCGCCTCGCTGGTCACGTTGTTGCAGCGCGAACCAGCGCCGATGCCGGAAACAACCTGACGACGACAGTGTCCGGCGTGTACGCCCACTATGGCTCGGTTGTGGCGCTCGCGGTGCGAAACTGTCCTATTGACGAGCAGGTTCAGGCATTTTTGCCCGGAACAGCGCTTGTTTGCTTGAGTTTGGCTGACGCCGCGCTCGCCGTGCCAGCCCCGCGATGACGCCGCCCAATACAGTGCTGACCACGCTCGAGGCTTGGCTCGATCATATCGGTCGTCAGCATTCGGCCGAAATCGTCATGGGACTTGATCGTGTCCGCGCCGTGTGGCAACGCATGGGCACGCCAAAACCACCGCGCAACGTTGTCGTCGCCGGCACCAATGGCAAAGGCTCGACGTGCGCCATGCTCGAAGCGGTTTTGCACATTGCCGGCTACAAAACGGGTTTCTTTTCGTCGCCGCACTTGTTGCGCTACAACGAGCGCGTTCGCATTGCGCAGACAGAAGCGAGCGACGCGCTGCTGATGGAATCGTTCGCCGCCGTGGAGCAAGCGCGCTGTAGCGCGGAAGTGATTCCACTCACGTACTTCGAATATGCGACCCTTTCCGCGCTGTGGTGCTTTGTTCACGACAGCGTTGAGATCGGCATCCTCGAAGTCGGCATGGGCGGCCGACTTGATGCGGTCAATTTGGTGGATGCAGATGTCAGCATCATCACCTCGATTGATCTCGATCATCAACAATTTCTCGGCGACACGCGCGAAAAAATCGGCTTCGAAAAAGCGCATGTATATCGACCCGACCGGCCAGCCATTTTTGCCGACCCCGACATGCCCGCGTCCGTGGCCGACTACGCGCGATCGATTGGCGCGCCGCTGCACATCATCGGTCGCGACTATCAGTACACGGTGATGGAAGGCCAGTGGCAGTGGCAGGGCACCATCATGGGCGAGTCATCGAGCCGTCACTCCCTGCCGATGCCAGCACTGCGTGGACGCTACCAGCTCAACAATGCCGCCGCCGCGATCACGTCACTGGCGGCGCTGGCGCGATGCGAGATACCGGTGTCGCAGAATCACGTTAAGCGCGGGCTGTTGGAAGTCATTTGGCCGGGTCGAATGCAAGTGCTGCCGGGGCGACCGACCGTGGTGCTGGACGTCGCGCACAACCCACATGCGGCGCGTGCACTGCATGAGGCCTTGGGTTCGATGAGTTTTTTTCAGAATACCTACGCCGTGTTTGGCATGCTTCGCGACAAGGACATTGGCGGCGTCGTCAACGTGCTAAAGGATCGCATTGATCACTGGTATGTCGCCGGGCTGCCGGGCGAGCGCGGTGCGAGCGCCGCGCAGCTGACGGCCACGCTGGAGGCGAACGGACTGGTGGGACGCTTCACAGCGTACACCAGCATCGAAAATGCTTACCGCGCCGCGCGAGCGCGCGCCACGCAGAATGATAGAATTTTGGGGTTCGGTTCCTTCTATACGGTTGCCGATCTGTTGAAGGTGCTCGACCGGGACCGTTAGAGCC
>JBCKPN010000080.1:0-8973 GCA_038901695.1 Usitatibacteraceae bacterium | reverse complement strand
GGCGGGCCGTTGCGCTATCGGCTGGTGCATACCGGCCAGCACTATGACGCCCGTATGTCGGGCGATTTCTTTATCCAATTGGGCATTCCCGAGCCGGATGTAAATCTGGATGTCGGCTCTGGTACTCAGGCAGAACAGACCGCCGCGATCATGGTGCGCTACGAGAGATTGCTACTCGACGCGCCCAGCGCTCTATGCCTTGTCGTCGGCGATGTCACGTCGACGATGGCATGCGCAATCGCAGCGCAGAAGCTTTGTGTGCCAGTTGCGCACGTCGAGGGCGGAATCCGGTCGGGTGACTGGACAATGTCCGAGGAAATCAACCGCATGATTACCGACGCGATCACGCAATGGTTTTTTACCACCAGCGAAGTCGCCAACGCGAACTTGCGGCGTGCGGGTGTCACCGACGAACGGATTTTCTTCGTTGGTAACACGATGATCGATACCCTGCTTGCGAATATGGATCGGCTGCAGAAGCCGTCGTTTTGGGACGAACTGGGGTTAGTGGCCAACGACTACTTTGTGCTGACGCTGCACCGACCGGCGAACGTCGATGCCGAACACAAGCTGGCAGCGATGTTGACGGCGATCGGCACCGGCACACGCGGCCTACCAGTGATATTTCCCGTGCATCCGCGCACGGCACGCACACTCGAATCAATGGGTCATTTGCCGGAAAACTTACGGTTGGTCGAACCTCAACCCTATCTGGAATTCAATTATCTGGTCAAGCACGCCAAGGCGGTGATTACTGATTCGGGTGGTATAACCGAAGAAACAACGGTAATGGGTGTGCCGTGCATGACGCTCCGCAACACGACCGAGCGCCCAGAAACCGTAACCACGGGCACCAACGAGCTTCTCGGCACGGATCCAGCGGCGTTGGCACCCGCCTTGGAGCGACTCTTTGCTGGCGAATGGAAAAGAGGCAGCATCCCTGACAAGTGGGACGGCCGTACTGCCGAACGCATTGTCGCCGCGTTGGAACGACTGCTGGCCAGTCGTTGATGTCTGCAGGCGTGCTAACCCTTTACTGGCACACGATACGCCATCTCAGGCTCATACAAATCTATGGGCGTATCTGGTTTTGGCTTTCCAGACCGCGCCCCGATCTGCGCGCCGCAGCCACAATGCGCCCTGCCCCTGCCGCTTGGGTGCCTTGTGCGCGCGCACCGAGCATGACCGGCTCGAACCAGTTTCGCTTCCTCGCCATTGAGCGCACGCTTGAATCAGCAGCGGATTGGAACAACGCCGAGTGGCCCAAGCTCTGGCTCTACAACGCGCATTACTTCGACGATCTTCTGGCAACTGGCTTTCGGCAGCGGGCAGATTGGCATCGAGCGCTGCTGGTGCGTTGGGTCGCCGAAAACCCGCCGAACAATGGCAAACGCAGTGGCAACGGCTGGGAGCCCTACCCCACGTCGCTGCGAATCGTCAACTGGGCAAAGTGGATATTGGCAGGCAATGTGCCGGAAGCTGCCGTTCACCAAAGTCTTGCGGTGCAGGCACGCTGGCTGCGCAAGCGCCTGGAAATTCACCTGCAGGGCAACCACCTATGGGTCAACGCCAAGGCGCTCGTTTTCGCGGGCGCGCTGTTCGACGCTGCCGAGGCCGACGCTTGGCGCACAAAGGGCTTGGCGATTTTGCAGCGTGAACTGGCCGAACAGATTCTGCCCGATGGGGGCCATTTCGAACGCAGTCCGATGTACCACGCCATCGTGCTTGAAGACGTTCTCGATCTCATCCAGTTGGCCTCGTTGTACCCGAGCCAGTTTGCAGTGCGCGATGTCATACACTGGCGTGAGGTCGCCCTCAAGATGCTGCGCTGGCTGCGGGTCATGTCGCATCCCGATGGCGGCATTGCGTTGTTCAATGATGCCGCTCTCGGGATCGCGCCGGATATCAATGCCTTGATGGACTACGCCGCGCAACTTAGCCTCGCGGCGGACCAATCGGCGTTGGCAGATATTGAGGCGCTGCCTCAATCCGGTTACGTGCGTCTGCAAGCTGGGGCGGCGGTGCTAATCGCGGACGTGGGTCTGATCGGTCCGGACTATTTGCCCGGACACGCCCATGCCGACACACTGAGTTTTGAGCTCTCCCTGCACGGGAAGCGTGTTTTGGTGAACGGCGGCACGTCGACCTACGAAGCAGGCGCCGAGCGCCTCCAACAGCGCGGCACCGCCATGCACAACACGGTGCAGGTCGATGGCGCCAACTCATCCGAGGTCTGGAGCAGCTTTCGGGTGGCACGCCGGGCGCGCCCGCTGGAAGTACGCTGGGGCTGTGACAGCGGGGTGCTCTGGATCGAGGCCGGGCATGATGGCTATCAGCGATTACCGGGCAGAGTAATCCACCGCAGACGATGGATGTTTGAGCACGGTCGGCTGAGCGTTGTCGACCGGTTGAGCGGGCGATATACCGACGCAATGGCTACGTTTCGCTTCGCGCCCGGGCTTCCGGTGGAGTTAACCGCGCCGAACGCCGGCAAAGTGGGGCTGCCAGAACAGACCATGCAATGGAGTGTTCAGGGTGCATGCGCTGTGAATGTTAGGGCTGGCTTGTGGCATCCCCGATTTGGGGTCAGTGAGCGCTGTAACGTGCTTGACCTGTCTTTCTCGGGCGACCGCCTGGAGTCAGATTTTCATTGGACCTGAATACCTGCATGCGCATCCTTTTTCTGTCCGATAATTTCCCCCCGGAGAGCAACGCCCCCGCGACGCGGCTATACGAGCACGCAATCCGCTGGGTGCGCGATGGACACGAGGTCACAGTCATTACGTGCGCGCCCAATTTTCCGGAAGGAAAACTTTATCCAGGCTACAAAAATAGTTGGCGCGTTGTCGAGGTGATTGACGGCATCCGTGTGGTGCGTGTTAAGACCTATATCACCGCAAATGAGGGCTTCCTCAAGCGCACGCTCGACTATATGAGTTTCATGGTGATGGCCTTCGTGATGGGGCTCTTCGAACGGCGACCCGATGTCGTCGTGGCGACGTCTCCTCAGTTCTTTTGCGCAGTCGGTGGCTGGGCGCTTTCGGTGGTGCGTTGGCGGCCATTCGTGTTCGAGCTACGCGATCTGTGGCCAGCCTCGATTGTGGCGGTCGGTGCCATGCAAAGGAGTTTGAGTATCCGTCTGCTAGAGCGGGTGGAAATGTTTTTGTACCGGCGCGCACGCACCATCATCCCAGTCACTCAGTCATTTCGTGAAGAGCTGGTGGCGCGCGGCATTGATCGCGACAAAATCCACGTCGTAATCAACGGCGTGGACTTGGAACGATACAAGCCACAGCCGCGTGACTTGGCGCTGGCAAAGGAATTTGGTCTGGAGGGTAAGTTTGTCGCCGGGTATGTTGGGACGCACGGCATGGCCCATGCGCTCGACAAAGTACTTGCCGCAGCGGAACGATTGCTCGATGAACCCGGCATCGCTTTTTTCTTCGCCGGGTCGGGTGCCGGCCGGGCGCGCGTCGAACAGATCGTGGCCGAACGCGGTCTGCATAACGTGCGCCTTATTCCGCGTCAACCGAAGGAGCGGATGCCTGCACTCTGGAGCCTCTGTGATGTGGCGCTGGTTCCACTCCGTGATTCGCCTGTTTTTGCCACGGTGATTCCGTCCAAGATTTTCGAATCGATGGGCATGGGCGTGCCGATCCTGATGAGCTTGCCGGAGGGCGAGGCAACAGGAATAATTCGCGCAGCCGACGCCGGAATTTGTGTGCCCCCGGAAAATCCGATAGCACTTGCTGAGGCCTTGAAGCGTTTGGCATCGTCACCCGCCGAACTGGCGCGTCTTCGCAAAAACGCCCTGCTCGCAGCCCCCAGCTTTTCGCGGGAGGCGCAGGCCAAAATGATGTTGAAGGTGCTAGAAAGAACGGCAGTGCTGAGGTAAGTCGCCGTAAAGAAATAATCGTATCAAATTTCGCAGTGAGCGCCCATGGATGGCTCTGGGTGCCGTCGTTCCAGCGAAGGCTGGAATCCAGTCCCTCGTATATCTGACATACGGAGGACTGGATTCCAGCCTTCGCTGGAACGACGGTGCCAAGGATGGGCATCAGGCGTAGCATCAAATATCACGTTGATACCTTTAATTATTTCCAGCGCCTAATGGGCTACCAGCCTCACCTTAGCGACCGATGATTGCGGTGCGCGGCCACTCTGCGCGGATGGGCAAGAACAGTGATCCCGTACGAAATACTCCGTGGAGGCGGGCGTATGAGAAAGTTCTTCTCTGGAGGGCTCGCACTCGTATGAGTTTGTCATAATGGCGGCTCCTGCTTTTTTGACGTTGCACTGTTCCTCCAGACATGTTTTAGTCAAAGGGCCGAAACCTCAGTGAATTAATGATGCACATTCTAGTTACCGGCGCCGCAGGCTTCATCGGCCACTTTCTTTCGCAGCGGCTCCTAGCGCGTGGCGACACGGTCATCGGCGTCGACAACCTCAACGACTACTACGATGTCACGTTGAAAGAAGCGCGCTTGGCCAAGCTGACGTCGCACGAGCGGTTCACGTTCATCAAAGCCGATATCGCTGATCGAAATGCGATGGAGTCACTGTTTGCAGCGCACCGATTCGATGTTGTGGTCAATCTCGCGGCACAGGCAGGTGTGCGTTATTCGATTACCAATCCTTACGCTTATATCGAAGCCAACATCAACGGCTTCTTGAATATCCTCGAAGGCTGTCGCCATGCGAAGGTCGCTAATCTCGTCTTCGCATCTTCAAGTTCGGTGTATGGCGCAAACACCACCCTGCCCTTCGCCGAGTCACAAACGGTTGACCATCCGGTCGCGCTCTACGCCGCGACCAAAAAAGCCAACGAGTTGATGGCGCACAGCTACGCCAGTTTGTACGCGCTACCCTGCACTGGGCTGCGATTTTTTACGGTGTACGGCCCGTGGGGTCGGCCGGATATGGCGTTGTTCCTGTTCACCAAATCGATATTGGCGGGCGAGCCCATCAATGTCTTTAACAACGGCAACATGGTGCGCGATTTCACCTACGTGGATGACATCGTCGAAGGCATCGTCAGATTGGTCGATCAGCCCGCGACTCCGGACCCAGCATGGTCGGGCGATGCGCCCAACCCCGCCACCAGCTACGCGCCGTACCGGCTCTACAACATCGGCAACAGCGAGCCGGTGCAGTTGATGCAGTACATCCGCGCGATTGAGTCGGCACTGGGGATGCAGGCAAAGATGAATATGATGCCGATGCAGGCCGGGGATGTGCGTGCCACGGCTGCAGATGTATCGCGGCTGACTGCGGATACCGGGTTCACACCCTGTACGAAAATTGAGGATGGCGTGGCGCGGTTTGTCGCGTGGTATCGGGATTACTATAAGGTGTAACAAAATACTAAACTCGCCTATTGGCGGGTGTTTTCAGGCATTTTTGCCGCAAACACCGCGCCAGATGGCGAGTTTCGATTGTGAACTTTTATACGACTGTCATCCCGGGCCCCCGATTCAAACATTCGAGGGCAGGCTCGATCCGGGATCTCTTGCTGCAGTTGGAAAGATTAGTGTAGTGCTTCGCAATCAACGCAACTTAAGGATGCATCTTCCCGCTGCGACCGAGTGAAGCCCGTTTTCATGGGACAACTTGGCGACGCCAACAAGAAATATCGTCATTCCAGCGTAGGCTGGAATCCAGTCCATCGTTCACCGATCAAAGGTGGGGCTGGATCCCAGCCTACGCTGGGACGACGATCTATGAAACGAAGTGATCGTTTCATAAGTAGCAAACAGAATGAAGTACTACACTTAGCTTGAGGTCTCGGCTCTAGGCCGGGACGACACGGTGTATTGGTTGTGAGAAGTTTCTTGTTCAAAGGGATGCGCATGTTGGAGAAAATAACGATCGGTATCGTCGGTCTGGGATACGTGGGTCTGCCGCTCGCGGTCGAGTTCGGCAAAGTCATGCCTACGATTGGCTTCGATATTTCAGAAGGCAAGGTCGCCAGCTATCGAAAAGGCATTGATCCGACCGGCGAAGTGGCGGCCGTGGATATCGCTGCATCGAAGCACCTGAAATACACCAACGATGCTGCCGACCTAAAGATTGCTGATGTCGTCATCGTCGCCGTGCCCACCCCTGTTACTGATGCCCGTTTGCCAGACTTCGGCCCGCTCATCTCGGCCAGCCGCGCGATCGGACCGCACCTCAAGCAGGGCGCAATTGTGGTTTATGAGTCAACGGTCTATCCGGGTGCGACGGAAGAAGTGTGTATTCCGGAGTTGGAACGCGCTTCCGGAAAGATATGGAAGCGCGATTTCTTCGTTGGCTATTCGCCCGAGCGCATCAACCCCGGCGACAAAGAGCATTCGTTCACGCGCATTACCAAGGTGGTTTCGGGCGATACGCCTGAGACACTTGAAACACTTGCGGCGGTTTATGGCGCCGTCGTGACTGCAGGCGTCTATCGCGCATCGAGCATTCAGGTCGCGGAAGCCGCGAAGGTAATCGAGAACACCCAGCGCGATCTGAATATCGCGTTGATGAATGAACTGGCGCTCATCTTTAACCGCATGGGCCTCGATACCAAAGAGGTTCTCGATGCTGCGGGGACCAAGTGGAATTTTCTGAAATTCACACCCGGTTTGGTCGGCGGGCACTGCATCGGTGTTGACCCGTACTACCTTACCTACCAGGCCGAGAAGTTCGGCCATCACGCGGAGGTGATTCTCGCTGGACGTCGGATCAACGACAGCATGGGCGGCTACATTGCCCAGCAGACGATCAAATCGATGGTCGCCGCGCACGGCAAGCTTGCCAGCGGCAATGTGAATGTCCTGGGCATGACATTCAAAGAGAATTGTGCTGACCTAAGAAATACCAAAGTCATCGACATCGTCGTCGGCCTTCGTGAGTTTGGGCAAGTCGTTACCATTCACGACCCCTACGCCGAATCCGCAGAAGCTCACGAGCATTACGGCGAAACGCTGTGCGATTGGAGTGCGCTACCAAAGGCTGATGCCATCGTGCTGGCTGTTGCGCATCGGCACTATTTAGAAATGCCGCTTTCCCAATTGCTTGGCAAGCTCAAACCGGGCGGTGTTGTCATTGATGTGAAGTCGATGTTGGACCGCGCTGCGGTTGCTGCATTGGGCTTTTCGCTCTGGCGGTTGTAGCGGTGCAGTCCGGGCAGCGCATTCGATTGAGTTGATATTCGTGCTAAAAATATTGCTTGGATTGGCAAGAGTTGGGTGACATACTGCATGAAACGTCAATGATAATTACTTCAATGCGGTCCGATAAAAAATCTCAGGAACCAAGTGTCAGCAAGGTGTGGCACTTGCGTTCTGGCGCTGTATATCGGCGTAAGGATCTCGCAGCCAGCTCAAAAAGTGTCGATCGTGACCTGCAACTTGCTGTAAGCACCGGGCGGCTCCGCAAGGTAGCCCAAGGGCTTTATTACGTCCCGCAGCAGACCCCGTTTGGCGAAGTGCCTCCCGACGACCATGTCCTGATCGAAAAATTTCTTGAAGACAGCCACTTCCTGATCCTCAACCCCAGCTACTACAACACCCTTGGCCTGGGGATGACGCAGCTCTACAACAAGACCATCGTTTACAACCACAAGCGCCACGGCAAGTTCCTGCTGGGCAATCGCTCCTTTGATTTCCGGGTCAAACATCGTTTCCCGCTGGAACACAGCACGGAGTTTCTCTGGGTGGATTGCCTGAACAATCTGGACGAGCTGGCCGAAGATCGCGAGGAAGTCGTCCGGCGGGCACGCGCAAGCCTGCATCGTTTTGACTCCATGGTCTTGCGCCAGGCCGTGATCAACTATGCGTCCTCTGCAACGCGCAAACTCACCAAGGGCTGGTTCGGTGACTGATCAGCCGGTTTTCCTGCACGAGCAGGCGCACTTTTCGCAATTGTTGCCCGCATCCGCCAGCACATCGAACGGTTATAAAATCATGCATGCTTATCCGGTTAGCGCCCAAGCCAACCAGTAACCGTAGGTCGGATCAAGCGCAGCGATCCAACACGCGCGCTAACCCGGTGATGTGACTGGATCGCTACGTTTGACCCCGTTGTCGGATCGCTGCGCTTGATCCGACCTATATGAGCCACATGTGCGCTTTGGGCGCTAACCGGATAAGCACGGTAATAACCATATACACCTCAATACTGTTCGGTTAAGGCCGTTCGCCCTGAGCTTGTCGAAGGGTTGGTCATGCACCACGAGGCTTCGACAGGCTCAGCCCGAACGGAAAAAAGTGAGCCCCCGCAGTTAACCGAACAGTATTGATATACACCTTGATATTCAGTACATAAATCTCCATAATAAGTACCGTTATCAGTACTTATTATGAGGTGATCATGAATTTTCTCACCGTTGCAGAACTAAAACGTCGTGGCATGGCCGCAATCGAGGATGGGCTTCGCCATGGGCCCGTGCACATCGTTAAACGTAACAAGCTAGCCGCTGTAGTGCTCACTGAGGAGGAATACCAACGCTTGGTACACGGCAAAGCTTATGTACCTGCCGGGATGAGCGCCGTGCAATGGTTACTGAGCCAACCATCCGCAGGCGCGAAAGACAAGGCTACTCTGGACGCCGAACTTCGCACTGAGCGCGACGTTTGGGGCACTGCGTGATCGCTTTTTTCGACGCCAGTGCGCTCATATATAGAATCGAGGGCGTGGAACCGTTTAGCACAAGCGTCAGGGATGCGCTTCTGCAGGCTACAGCCAAAAATCCTGATATGGGTGCTGCCATTAGCCGTCTTTCATGGCTGGAGTGCCGCGTTCGTCCGATGCGCGAAAACAACCACCTTACGCTCGCTCAATTCGATGCATTTTTCAATCGCCCAGATCTGGTGTGGGTGGAGCTTACTCAAGCTGTGATCGAACTCGCCACCGTCATTCGCGTACGCCACGGGTTGCGCACACCTGATGCTTTACAGGCGGCCTGCTGCCTGCATCTAGGTGATGAGCATATCTTCTTCACGGGCG
>JBCKPN010000079.1:0-9035 GCA_038901695.1 Usitatibacteraceae bacterium | reverse complement strand
AGGCGATTGATTCGCAGCAGGCTGTCAACGCTGGTCTGGAACTTTCGCGCGATCGCGAACAGCGTGTCTCCGGCGCGCACGACATAAGTGGTCACCACCGGTTGGCGGCTTGAGATCCTGCTACCGCTTGTTTGACTGGCGTCCGCGAGTGGTGAGTTCGGCGCATGTTCTGCTTCTGAAAAACTGTTCGCCGCCGCCGCCGGCACCTGTAGCACCTTGCCGACGCCGACCACGTTGCTGGTCAATTGATTTTGAGTCTTCAGGGCAGTGAGTGACCAGTTGGCACGTTTCGCAATGGAAAACAACGTCTCGCCGTGACGTACGCGATACTCGATGAAGTCATCGCTGTTTGCCGCCGCTGCAATACCGGCGGCAGTATCGACGCTCGGATTTGCTGTCGCGAGTGGCTGCACGACCGGTGCTACTACAGCAGACGCGACGGGCGTGGTCGGCCTCACGGGGGTGGCAGCGGGACTGTTCGACGCGACAGTGGTAAGTGCACCATCGTTGCTGTCGGTGGCAATGCCGTTTTGTTGCTCGCGTTTCAGAATAACTTTCTGTTCGATGGCTGCGCTGATTGCGCTCGCGTCCTTGGCGTTGGGTGCCATGAACGTGACCGGCTGGCTGAACACGCCCTTGCGTTCCTTGAATGGCCCGTTGGTGGCACGCAAATACGAAGCCGTCATGCCGTGCTTGCGGGCGACGGCGTCTACCGATTCGCCGCGCTTGGCCGACACGGTGACCCATGACACCAGCGGACCATTGAGGCTTTGGTAGAGTTCGAGGTTGAGGCGAAAGGTATCGGCATTCTCGGTTGGCACCAGAAAGTAGCCGGTGCCGGTTGCAGCGACCGGCTTATTGAACGATGGGTTGAGTTGTGCGAACGCTTCCGGCTCCATTTCAGCGAGACGTGCAGCGAGCTTGACGTCAATTTTTTCGGGCGCGGCCACTTGCGTGAAAAACGGACGATTGTCGACCACCGGCAACTCAATGCCGTAGCTGCCGGGTGAAAGAATGATGTTCTTGACCGCGATTAGCTTGGGCACATAAGCGCGCGTTTCGTTAGGTAGCTTGAGACTCGCAAAATCGGTCGACAGACCGCGCCGCTGATTGGCGGCAATGGCGCGCCCGACGCAGCCTTCGCCGCAGTTGTACGCCGCGAAAGCGAGCTCCCAGGAGTTGAACATGCCGTATAACTTGGTCAGGTAATCGAGTGCGGCGTTGGTCGACAGCAGCACGTCGCGCCGATTGTCGGTCATCCAATCCTGCTTCAAACCAAAATTCTTACCCGTCGAGGGAATGAACTGCCACATGCCCGAGGCGTGCGCACGTGAATACGCCTGTGGATTGAACGCGCTTTCAATAATCGGCAGCAACACAATTTCGGTCGGCAGCCCACGGCGTTCGACCTCTTCGACGATGTGATACAGATAGCGTGCGCCGCGTTCTACAAAGCGCTGAATGTAGTCGGGTCGATTGGCGTACCAGAGCTCCTGATTCTGCACCAGGGGCGACGACATCTCGTCCATCACAAAGCCGCGGCGAACGCGCTGCCATAAATCTTTCTCGGCCAATGGCAGCGCTACGAGGTTGCCTACGACGTTGCCGACCGCATCCACGAGTGGCGGTTTGCTGGTCGCTGACGCGGCGGCCGCGGCGTCGTTCTGCGGAGTCTGGCTCAGCGCGGTGGTGGACGTGAGCAGGACGACGACCACCAAACGCAGAATATCGCGGGGAATGTGCATCGAGCCATTATACCGGCGCTCACTCGCGAGCCTTGCCTCGGACGCGCGCCGCAGAATGGAACGGGACGCAAATCTTGAAGCGACGGCCAAGCTGGTGTAACTTAGCGCCAGCGCACGAAGCGGAACCAAAAAAAGTGGTGCCGGCGAGAGTCCGGACGATCCGATCAATGCGTTGCGGCGACAACGCGACCAAGGCGAGGGAGTGATCATTGTGTGGAATAGGCTTGTGGGTTCGATAGCAGGGATGGTCGTGCGCTGCGACTTTCGTGGCCAACGTGTTCGAGGCACCGATGACGTAGTGCGCTGGAAGGCCAAAATGTCTGCGCCGTGGCTGCTGGTTGCCGGTTTATGTGCCGGGCAGGGTGCCATCGCCCACCAGCAGCCGCTGCCCGATCCGAGCTTGATACTGCTGCGTAATGCGATCGTCGAAAGGGTCGCGCGGCAAGCTGACGGCAAGCTGCTGGTGGCAGGCGGCGGGTTGGCCAACTATCAATTCCTCGGCGGCGCTGGAAATCCTGCGTTTTCAGGGGTGCTCAAGGAAGGGCTGTTGCGCGTGAACGCAGACGGTTCCTTAGACACGACGTTTACGATTGATATCGATCCCTATAACGCAGCGGGGCACGTGGGTAGTGTGTTCGATGTCCGGATTTTTGGTGACTTCGCCTACGTTGTGGGGAGTTTTCAGTCCATCGGCGGCGTGGCACGCAATGGGCTGGCACGCATTAACTTGACGACCAACCGTGTGGATGCGGCGTGGAATCCCAATCCCGTGCGGCGCATCAGCAACCAAATCGCGGTTGGCTCGATCGCGCTTGACGTTAGCGGCAACCTCTACACCTTTGGCAGCCTGTATGACATCGGCGGCAAGTCCAACGTGCGAATGGCAAAGATTCTGGCCAGTTCCGTCACCGGTGCGGCTGACCCAAATTTTGACGGTCGGCAGGTGGTGGTCAACCTCGCAGACGAAATCACAGCGAATTTTGTGTTTATAGTGCCGGTTGCCAATGGGGGCATCTATGTCGTCGGCCGCAAGGTCAATTTGGGGTCGTCGCAAAATAATCGTATCTACAGAATCAATCCGGGAACTGGTGTACCGGACACCAGTTGGAACCCGGATTTGACGGCGATTGATATGTTCATCAACAGAGCCGCTGCAGATGCTTCAGGCGATATCTATGTCGCCGGACAAGCCACCGGAACCGCGACTATCGGTGCCAACCTAACCTCACCCTACAACTTAGTGAAGCTCAATGGTGCCACCGGCCAAGTCGCCAGTGGATGGGTGGGTGGCCGGAATCCCCCACCGGTATTTACGGGCACGTCGGCGAACTACGAGATTCGTGCCCACTATGGTCTGGTGCACGACGGTGCAGGCAGCCTTTACACGATGGCAGGGCGATTCTTTAGCGATACTTTGGAGTTTTTTCCGGCCAAGTACAACGCCACCACGGGACTCCCTGACACCGCATTCGCCGGACGTAATTTGACGGGGGGTAATGGGTTGACGGCTTTCGTTAGACTCGCCACCGACGGTGTGTTCATCAGCGGGCCGGGTTACTACGGTGCGGCACGCACCGGATCCGTTTTAAAGCTGGATCGCACGACGGGTGCTTTGGTGCCAGGCTTTAACGTGAATCTTAAAATACCGGGCCTGGTGTCGTCGTCCACCCGCTTGGCAGACGGTCGGGTGGTGATGGGCGGCGCATTTCAGGAAGCCAACGGCGTTCAATTGAACAACCTGATTCGATTTAACACCGACGGCACGTTCGACCCGACCTTCACGACGGGTCCGAACGGGTTGGTCATCGGCATCAGGGATATTCTTGGCAAACTTTATGTCGGTGGCAGCTTCGGCTTCTCGGGAACGGCGGTGCGTGAGCGCATCGCGCGCTACGACAGCGTCAGCGGCGTACTCGATGCGAATTGGGCGCCGACCATCGACGGCACGGCGCGTGCCTTTGCGGGGGATGCCAACAATATCTATCTCGTCGGCGGTATCTATACTGTCAATGGGGTCATTACCAATTGTCTCGCCAAGGTGTCCGCCACCAACGCGCAGGTCGACACCAATTGGCGTCCGCAACTGGCGCAGGTATCGTATGGCTCCCTCTGCCAACGCTCGATCGCCAAAATTGGAAACTTTATTTATGTTGGTTTTCCCAACGTTTTTGGTTTCCTTGGATTACCACGGCTGCTCGTCAATGGCCAATTGCGCACCCTTGCACGCATCGATGCCACGACCGGCCAAATCGACAATTCATGGGATCCAAATCCCATTGGTCCGGTCACCGCAATGACCGACGACGGCACCAATATCTACGTCAGCGGTGGCTTCAGTACCATCGGCGGCGTCAGCACGCGATTGGCAAAGATCAACGGTGCAACCGGTGCGCTCGATTCTGCTTTCCGGCAACCGCTCACAGGTGTGCCTTCTTCGCCGACGTGGATTCGAACGGCGCCGTCCGGTGTTTTTCTGATTGGCACTGAATCCAAACCCGTCGGTTTTAATGAGACGCGGCCGTTTGTGTGGAAAATCCGCGCAGATGGCACGCGTGACACCGCATGGGAGCCTAGCATTGAATACACGGACTCGATCAATGCGTTTAACTCGGCGGTCGAGCCATTCGGCAACGGTCGCGTCATGGTGGGCGCCGCATTCGGTCCGAACGGCGACCTCATCACGACGGGCACTGGTGCCAACACGGTCTATCGATTGCCCGGTCCGCTGTCGATCGCGGCGTTCAGTGTGACTGTGCCGACCATGCTGAATCTGAGTATCAACGGCCAAGGCACGGTTGATGTCACCAGCAGCGGTGCGACGCCGAATGTGCAGTGCTTCGACTGCAGCGGCGGGCCGTTCACTTATGAATTCGACACGGCCTCCACCGTGACGATGACAGCAAGACCGGCACCCGGTTGGGTGTTCGTCGGCTGGAAAGGCGACAACGCGGCGGCGAATTGCCTGTCGAGCGATCCGTGTGTTTTCACGCTCAACGCCTCAACCAACGTCACCGCGTCGTTTCGCAACGTCGGCAACTTGATGGCGCAGTAGAGGCGCGATTAAGCAGGGCGCAGCGAGATCGCCTCTGCCGCGAGTTTGGCGATCTCGCCCTCGGTCATGCGCACCAAGTGCCACTCCGGCATGATGGCCGCGCCGAGCGATCGGTAAAAATCAATCGACGGCTTGTTCCAGTCGAGCACGCGCCACTCGAAGCGCCCACAGCCGCGCTGTTGCGCGAGTTGCGCCAGATAAATCAAACACGCTTTGCCGTGTCCGCGGCCGCGTGCCGCTGGAATCACGAACAGGTCCTCAAGGTATAAGCCGCTCTTGCACAGAAATGTTGAGAAGGTCGTGAAGTAGAGCGCGAAGCCGACGGTGTGATGGTCTTCTTGCAACAGCACACACTCGCACGAAGGGTGCTCGCCGAACAGCGCTTCACGCAGCATGTCCGCCGTGCCGCTGACCATGTGCTCAAGCTTTTCGTACACCGCGAGCTGGTGAATCAGATCGACGATAGTGGGAACATCGGCGACCGTGGCGGGGCGAATATGGTGAGCATTCAAGGGCATGAAGCATCCTGTCAGAAATTGTTTTTCCACTCACGAATAATGCCAAACACAAGTGCTGGCGCGGGGTTTTGGTCAATATTGGCTGAAGAGGCGCGTGCGGCGGCGAGTTTGACGGCAGGCGCGTCCCAGCGCAGGAATGGGTTGGTCGCCCGTTCGACACCGATGCTGCCGGGTAGTGTTGGCTCACCGCGCGCACGTTTGGCGGTTTCTATCTTGATGCGCTGTTGCAGGTCGTGATTGTCAGGTTCAACCGCGAGTGCAAAACGCAGGTTCGCGAGCGTGTACTCGTGGGCGCAATAGAACAGCGTGTCCTCGGGCAACGCTTTGAGTTTGGCGAGAGACGACTGCATCTGTTCTGCCGTGCCTTCGAACAAACGGCCACAGCCGCCCGCAAACAGTGTGTCGCCGCAGAATAGCCACGCGCTCTGCGCCGCGTAGTACGCGATGTGCCCCGCAGTATGGCCAGGTACGTCGATGACGCGCAAGTTAATGGCGGGCGCAGTCAAGTTGACCTCGTCGCCCTCACGCAATCGCACGTGGCATGACGGGATTTTTTCCGATGCAGGGCCGTACACCCTGATGCGGTTCAACGGGTAGTGGCCGCGCAGCTCGTCGATGCCGCCGACGTGATCGCCATGGTGGTGGGTGACAAGAATAGTGGTGAGCGTCAACGCGTGTGCGTCGAGATAGGTAATCACGGGTGCGGCGTCACCGGGATCGACGACAGCCGCATACTTGCCATCGTCGATGACCCACAGATAGTTATCGGCAAACGCCGGGACGGGAAATACCTTCAGCATGGATTCAATGGGCGAAAGTGTTCAGGGTAAAATTCCGGCATGAAAAGCGACATCCCGATCAGTTTAGCCGAGTGGCTGCATTCTCCCCTGGGCGAATACACGCTCGCCCGCGAGCGCGAGTGGCTGGACGTGACCACGCCGGATATTTTCGGCTATCACGCTGTGCAGTTGGGATTGCCTGAGTTCGACTTGCTGCGAGAGTCTCGCATTACCCATTTGCACAAGGTGTCGCCGGACAACGGCGGGGCGACCATCAAGGCGCAGTTTCACGAGCTGCCGTTCGACGCGCAATCGATTGACCTATGCCTGTTGCCGCACACACTGGAGTTTTCGCTGAATCCGCACGAAGTGTTGCGTGAAGTCGATCGTGTGGTGCGTCCGGAAGGGCGCATCCTAATATTGGGATTCAACCCGTGGAGCCTTTACGGTGTGCGCCGCGCCTGGTCGTCGCATGGGGCACCGTGGAACGGCCACTTTGTGTCGCTGGTGCGCATGAAAGACTGGCTGCAGTTGCTCAGTTTTGAACCTGCTGCCGGCAGGTTGGCGTGCTACATCCCGCCGCTGGCTAGTCCAACGTGGCAGAGCCGACTGGATTTTATGGAAGGCATCGGTGATCGATGGTGGGGCGTCGCGGGCGGTGTGTACATGCTCGAAGCAGTCAAGCGTGTGCAGGGCATGCGATTGATTGCACCGGCATGGAATAATCGAGCCAAGCGCGAGCGCAAATATGTCGGCGCGGCCAATCGCAGCGCCAATCACCTGCGGGTCGTCAAGTAGTGGCCGAAGTCGTGATCTACGCCGATGGTGCCTGCAAAGGCAACCCGGGACTGGGCGGCTGGGGCGCGTTGCTGACCTTTGATACAACGGAACGAGAGATTTTCGGCGGCGAGGCGAATACCACCAACAACCGCATGGAGTTACGCGCGGTGATAGAAGCGTTGGCGAGTTTGACCCGCGAATGCCAAGTGGTGGTCTACACCGATTCGTCGTACGTGCAAAAGGGCATTTCCGAATGGATTCACGGCTGGAAGCGCAACGGCTGGCGCACCTCGGACAAAAAGCCGGTGAAAAACGAAGACCTGTGGCGGCAGCTCGATGCACTGGTCGCACAACATCAGCTCGAATTTCGCTGGGTCAAGGGGCACGCCGGCAATGAAGGCAACGAGCGCGCTGATGCGCTGGCCAATCGCGGCGCTGAGGCGGCGGCGTTGGCGATGCTGCAAAACGCACCGTAGCAAGCGTTACTAAATTATCCATCGGACACCATAGGACGATATGCCGCGACAGATATTTCTCGACACGGAAACCACCGGCCTCGATGCCGCACAGGGGCATCGCGTGATTGAAATTGCGTGTGTCGAGATGGTCAATCGTCGTTTGACTAAACGGAACTTTCACAGCTATCTGAATCCCGAGCGCGACATCGACATGGGCGCGCAACAAGTGCACGGCATCGCGCTCGAGTTTCTGGCCGACAAGCCAAAATTTTCCGAAGTAGTCGACGCTTTTTTGGCTTATATCGCAGACGACGAATTGGTCATTCACAACGCCACATTTGACGTCGGCTTTTTGAATGCCGAACTGGCACGCGTGAAACGCGCGCCGATTGATGTGCTGCGCGATACCGGCGAGGCCAAACGCGCCATCATCGACACCTTGAAAATGGCGCGCGAGCAGTTCCCGGGCAAAAAAAATTCACTCAACGCCCTGTGTGAGCGTTTTGAAATCGACAACAGCGCACGCAGCTTGCACGGCGCGCTGCTTGACGCGGCGTTATTGGCTGAGGTCTATTTAGCGTTGACGCGCGGACAGGATAGCCTCGACATCGGACTGGCGACGTCCGGCGTGAACGCAAACAAGGGTGGCGGGTCCCCCGCCGCGCGACCCCAGACCCTGCGCGTCACGCGGGCAGCGACGGAGGAAGTGGCCGCGCACGCGGCGATGGTGGAGCGGCTGCAAACGGCGTCCGGCGGCAAGGCGGTGTGGGCGGCGTGGGTGCCGCCGGTGACCGAAGCCGATTAATCACCGCTATAAACACCTCCGACGCCTTGGGTTCGACCAATGATGAGCCCTGTTTGGCGGGCTGTTGGCCGGAGAGTGCATGCTATAATTTTTTGCGTTTGTTTTCGCGCTTTTTTATCCAAATTCACGACCACGTTGTCGCACCCATGAAAAAAACTACTTTTCTGTTCGCATCGGCTCTGAGTGTGTTAGCCACCAGCGTCGCCGCGCAAGCACCCGCCAAGGGTGATGCCGCCGCAGGCCGCCAAAAGGCGGTCGCCATCTGCTCCGGTTGTCACGGCAGTCCGGGCACCAAAACTGCCTTTCCTGAGGTCTATCACGTACCCAAGATCGGCGGCCAGAATGAAGCTTATCTCGCTGCCGCATTGCGCAGCTACCGCGCTGGTGAACGCTACAACCAGACCATGAAGGGTCTCGCCTCAGCGTTGACCGAAAAAGAAATCATCGATATTGCGGCCTACTACGCACAACCCGCCGCGTCCGGAAAATAACGTCATGAAAACCAAACTCATTGCTGCACTGCTGCTCGCCGCGCTGCCGTTGTTGGCCACCGCCAAGGGCAATATCGAAGAAGGTAAAAAGAAAGCCGAAACGTGCAAGGCATGCCACGGCGAGGGTGGTGGCAAACCGACGTTGCCCGAATACCCGGTGTTGGCGGGTCAACAGGAAGATTACTTGGCCGCGGCACTGCAACAGTACCGCACGGGCAAGCGCAAGAACGCACTCATGAATGGTTTTTCAGCCGCGCTCTCGCCACAGGACATTCGTGACCTCGCCGCCTATTTTGCGGCGCAAAAATCGGATCTGAAGTACAAGTACTAGACGAGGCGATTCAGTGGCTCACAAAAACCCGCCCGATGGCGGGTTTTTGTTTGTGCGGTTAACATGCGGCGATGCA
>JBCKPN010000078.1:0-9275 GCA_038901695.1 Usitatibacteraceae bacterium | reverse complement strand
CGTCCCAGAGCTTGATGGTCTTGCCCACACTCCCCGACGCCAGCGTCTTACCGTCCGGGGAGAAGGCGACGCTAGTAACAGAGTTTTCATGTCCGCGCAGGCTTAAGGTTTCCTTGCCGCTGACCACATCCCAGAGCTTGACGGTCTTGTCCCAACTCCCCGACGCCAGCATCTTGCCGTCCGGGGAGAAGGCAACGCTATTAACAGCGTTTTTATGTCCGCGCAGGCTGCGGGTTTCACGGCCAGTAGCCACGTTCCAGAGCTTGATGTTCGTGTCCGCACTCCCCGAGGCCAGCGTCTTGCCGTCCGGGGAAAAGGCGACGCTAGTAACATCGTTTTCATGTCCGCGTAGGCTGCGGGTTTCCTTACCGCTGGCCACATCCCAGAGCTTGACGGTCTTGTCCCAACTCCCCGACGCCAGCGTCTTGCCGTCCGGGGCAAAGGCGACGCTAGTAACAACGTCTGCATGTCCGCGCAGGCTGCGGGTTTCACGGCCAGTAGCCACGTCCCAGAGCTTGATGGTCTTGTCCTCACTCGCCGACGCCAGCGTCTTGCCGTCCGGGGAGAAGGCGACCCAATAAACAGTCTCTTCATGCCCGCTCAGCGACGCCAACAGGGGTATTCCGGGTCGTAGTGTGTGTTCACCAATTAATTGCGCTTTGACCTGGCTTGCCTGACTCTCCTTCAGCCTTGCCAAGGCATGCGCTGCGTAAATATACCCGTCGTTTACGCGATGCTCTGCAAACGCCCTATCAGCCTTCTCTGCCAGCGCCAGCCCGAAATTATGATCGCCCTCTTGCTTCGCCTTCTCTGCCACCGCTCGCGATTGCATTGCATCCCAAGCCAGCCACGATACTCCCGTCAGCACAGCCACAAGGCACACCGCTGCCGCCGCCATCCAGCGCTGCCTGCGCTTTTGGCGTGCGACTTGTCTTTGCGCCTCGGCCAGTGCCTCCGCCTCCCTACGTGCATCGCGGCTCGCCTTGGCCACAATTGCGAGCACATCGTGAATCAATTCGAGCCGCACCTGTCCGCCGCGTTCTTCGCGCCGCAGCAGGCGGCGATCCACCAATGTTTGCAGCGCTGCCTCACTCACACCAGGCTCACCCAACGCGTTGTCCAGCGCGCAACTATCGCGATAGCCATCCTTAGTGAGCAGCCGGTCTTCCACAAAATACTTCACGCGCATATCCAGCCCGGCAAAGCCCTGCTGGTAGAAGGTTTCAACAATCAATCGCGCGCTGCCGCCGGCAATGAGGTCGGCGCTGATTTCTTTCTCGTGACGTTCGATACGCTTTTCATTGAGTTCGCGGCAGACCAGTGAGAGCAATGCGGGCTCGACGTGTAGACGCGCCAGGGGTTGCGCCTTCTGATCGATGAAACGCACAATCTGTTCGGCAACGGCCTCGCTCACCAGGCCTGCACCAGCGGTCTTGATGGCGCCCTTTGCTGTGTCCCCATCCATCGGCAACAGACGCAGGCGATTGCTGGTGCGCGCGCGCAGGTATTCGTAGAGGATGTCAAAGTCGGCGAGGTAGTCTTCACGGAAGGAGAGGATGATGCGCGGGCCGGAACGGCGAGGATCAAACTGCTCCGCGAGCGTGGTGTCGGCCTCCACTTTGAGTCGCAGCGACTGCGGCTGACGGTTTTCAACCAGGTCACCGAGTTCAGCGAGTAGTGCATCGCAGCGGCTGCGGCGCTCGGCGTTTTCCCGACCGAGGGTGAAGATTTCTTCGAATTGGTCGAAGATCAATACCGGCGTCAGCAGATGATCGTTGCTACTCCAGAAATCGCAATCCTTCTGGTGGAAGTACTCCCACAGCGTCGTTGCTTGTTTCAGCGCGGGGCCCTCCACACCGTGCAGCCGACACTCGCGGGCAATGGCGTCGCCGATCTGGCCGATGATGTCGGGGGCGCCGTCATTGAGTAGCAGATGGACGTGGATGGGGAGGTAGTTCTCAGTGCGCAAGCGCGGAAACAGCCCCGCCCGCAGCAGGGAGGTTTTGCCCAGGCCTGAACGGCCGTAGAGAACTGTCAGCGTTTCACGCTGCACCAGCGCCAGCAGCTCGTCGGCTTCCAGATCGCGGCCATGAAACCAGCCATGTGCATCCTCGCCATAGCTTTCCAATCCGGGCCAGGGGTGTTCCGCGCCGATGACCGTGTCGATGCTCATGCGCCGCCCTTCTTGCGCTGTTCGCGCACGGCTTTCTTGATGCGATCGAGAAAGGCTTCCTCGGCGTTGCCGCCGGGAATGGATTCACAGGTGAGTTTGCGCAGACCTTCTGGAATGATCGCATCGTGCAAGTCGAGCGCATCGATATAGACCGGGCAAATGGTGAGGCTGCCGGCAAAAAGTCTTTCGCGTGCCAGCGCGAGTTCCCATTCCTTGAGGAAGTAGGGTTTCTTGTCGGCGTGGCTGCTGTCGTCATCGCGCCAGCACTGCAGGCGGCTGAGCGTCGCGCGGGACATGACGATGATGATCACGCCGCAGAGTCCGATATTGCGCTCGATGACCTTGGCGTAGCTGGCGCCAGCATTGAGCCGCTGGGCATCAAACCAGGTGTCGATTTGCCTACCCGCGAGCGCGCCTTGCAATTGGCTGGCGGCAACGGTGTCGTCGCTGGCGTAGCTCAGGAATACGCCGCCTGCGCGCAGGTCGGCGGGAACGTCAGCAAGCTGCGCAGGGGCGGCGAGCTGTTTTTGCTTTTGCCAGCGCTCTTCGAGTTGCCGCACGAACTCGACCGGATTGGCATCGAGGAAAGTCGTGCGCGGGCTGAAGTGGTCCAAAAATGCGACCAGGCTGGATTGATCCGGCATGGCCGTGTCAATCAGGGTTTCGCTTGCGCGGGTAGCTGAAACGCGGCCTTCGCGCGTCAGACGCAGGAAGAAACGCACCAGCCAGTCCGGCAACGCGCAGCCGATGAAGAGCAGGTGGTGCGAGCGCAAGGCATCGAAGAGTTGTTGCGGACGGTTATCCGGGTCTTGCAGGGCAGTGATCCATTCGAGCAAGTCCTCGTCGCTAATGACGAATTCCGGCGCGCTGCAGGCTTTGCCGAACAGCGCGTAAACGTAAGGCTCGTTCAGTTGCCGCAATGGCGCAGGAAGATCGACCTGCCGAAGGTTCGGGGCGTAACCGATGTGTTGCTGGTCGGGGTCGCGCACATCGCGGACATCGTCGATGGCGCGCAGCAGCAAGGAATCAAAGGTGAGGCTGATGTAGAGTTTGAAGTCAGTGATGCGCGCCAGCGCTTGCAATGACTCGGGCGGAGCGAGAGTGCGCAAGTCGCGAAGGATGCCGTGCACTTCGCTGTGGTAGTCCTCCTGCGGATCCTGCCGGTGCGCACGAGCCACCACATCGTGCAGACTGATGGTGCCGTTTTCCGCTTCAGCATCGATATCCACGCGCTTGGCCAAGCGGCGCGCAATCAGGGTTTCAAGGGGCTCAGTCCTGCCGTCGAGTTCGATCGGAATGACGCCCGAGCCAATCACGGGGATCACGCGGCCTTCCTCGATTTTGGTTAGGAGCGTTTCCCAGAATTTTTCGGAAGTGAGGGTCATTGCTCGGCGTTGGCTACTGTTGAGGTGAAGGGCATGGCGTTGATGCCTTCAAATTTGAAACCTTAGAGGGCCTCTTATGTACAAGCCTCGACAGACCAGTAGATGATGGCCTGCAACTGAGCCCATACTACTATGAACTGCCGACCCAAACAGGCGCTTGGGCGGTAACCGCTCAGGCACCGCAGCTGCGGAGATCATGAAGATCAGAGCGCAGCGGATTGGCTGAGAACAACTGTTGCCACAATCTCGGCGTCAATTGATGAACCAGTGAAGCGGGGTGTTGCCCGACGCGCTGCAGGACATCAACGAGGTAGTCATACGGGTTTATATCATGCAGTCGGCACGTCGCAATCAGGCTTTGCACAATCCCGACATGCTTGGCACCCAGCTTGGTTCGCCGTAGACAAACACGCGTACTTGTCCTTCCGGGAAGAACATCAGTGCTGCGCGATGGTCAGCACCATGCCGCCACCGAGTTCGATGCGCACCTCGACGCTGGCAGCGTTGGTGCTACAAACTGGGTCGGTGCGGCGCGTTGCATGATTGGTGTCGGTGCTGGTGACAACGCCCAAGTCGATGAAGCGGCCGGGGTTGCTGGCGGTGGCGTCAAGCCAACGTTGCTTCCTTTGGCGGCAAGGCGTGTGCGCCAGGTGATTGCGCCATTGGCTTTGACGTTGTGCCGCCACCGTCGTCGATACTGAGTTGCCCATCTCTGCCTCCATGCTGTTGAACAGGGAGGCAGTTTGTTCGATACTGCCGTCGGTGGATATAACGCCGCTGGCTTACCGCTTACCCATTCGCGACGAAAACGAAAACAAGCTGCCCGTCGGCGAAATCGGCGAAGTTTGCATCGGCGGGCCGCATGTGATGTGCAGCTACTGGCAGCGACCAGCCGAAACCGCGCAGAGCATGACGCGCGATGGTGAATTGAAAACCGGTGACATCGGAATGATGTTGCCAAACGGTCACTTGAAAATTGTCGATCGCAAGAAAGACATGATTCTGGTCTCCGGCTTCAACGTCTACCCGACCGAAATTGAGGAAGTCGTCGCTGGTTGTCCCGGCGTACTCGAATGTGCTGCCATCGGCGTGCCTGACGAAAAGACCGGTGAGACGGTGAAACTATTCGTTGTCAAGCGCGATGCTGCGTTGTCGGAGGAAGTTGTTCGCCGCTACTGTCGCGAGCAGCTCACCGCCTACAAGAATCAAAAATTTGTTGAGTTCCGCGATAGTCTGCCGAAGTCCAATGTCGGCAAGATTTTGCGTCGGGAATTGCGCGACCGTTAGGCACTAGTGTCTAGTTGCAGAAGTTCTGCTACATTCGAAGCGTTTTGCATCCCACACGATGTCGTTGCAAATACGCGCAATAGCGGTGCTATTGCTGTGTTTTGCGCCTAATCCTGTGGGCGCAAAACGCTTCTCGCTGTTACGCAGACTTCTGCAACTAGACACTAGCGCGGTGCCCTGCCTCACTTACCGAGCATATAGAGTTGCCATAAATCCTTGTGACTCATGTGCAACAGCGGCTGAATGGCGAGGATGCCGGTCTTGCCGATACTGGTTTCGAGGTAGCGCATTTCGGTGAATTTCTCTTTTGTCGCTTCGTCAATGTCAACATTGAATCCGTTTTCACGCATCATCAGAATGCCTTTCGCGCGCAACGCGAGCTCAGTGTACAAACGGATGAAGCAGATGATGTCTGCGACGACCGATCCATGAAACTTGTCCTTCAGCGAATGCAGGTATTCGCCCACCGGAGAATTCGACAAGCGACCCGAGTTGATGAGTGCCAGCATTTCGGTGTCGGCGTCAAAACCTTTGCCGAGCCAGTCCCCTACCGCACGTTCGCTTCGTTGCAACACGAAATATAGTAACGGCGGCATGCCGATAACGATGACGAGCGTCGACAGCCGCGGTGAGTACGACAAGTGGTTGTATGCCGAGTGCGCGACGATGGCCACGCCCAAGCCAGGCAACAGCGACGCGAGATTCACGTGCGCTCGACGCTCCAGCACGGCAATACCCATGACGGCGAATACCGCAGTCGCGCCGCCGTGCATGATGGCCGTGCCAAAGCCGCGCACAATCCACGTCCCGATGCTCGCGTCTGGAATCAGCTTCAGGTAATACAGATTCTCGATGACCGCGAAACCGGTGCCGACCGCGAAGCCAAAGATTGCTGCATCAACCAAAAAGCCGATGCGGCGCAGTCGAATCAGGCCAACGATTACCAGACACTTCAGCACTTCTTCGATGACTGGTGCCACATAGCGCGAGTAGATCTTGATCTCAATGTGGCTCGCGTCCAGAATCGCGCCGTTGAGCAGGTAACTCGCCCCGGCGATCAACGCACCGCAAACTACAACAATAAGCACATCGTACAGCTCGACCAGTTTGTAGCTATCCAGATAAAGCAACGCAGCTAGAAACACGAGCACGGGCAGTAAGCCCAGCAGCATGTGCAATACAGTAGTTGACGACACAGGCGATTCGCGGCGCTACATGATCTTCAGCGAGATCATCACTTCATCACCTGCGCGTTTTGATCCTTTATAGCCGACTGCGTAGCCGAACGACAAGGTCATGTCGTACCAATGCAGCACACTGAATCGCACGTCGAACTGGGTGCCGAGGTTTGCATACTTCTTGCGCTGCGAATCCTGCGCTGGATCGGTCCACAGCGCGGAAGTGAACACCGATTGCCGCAGCCAGGTGGCGTGGAAGCCCTGCGTGCCGAGCGAACCAAACGCGATCGGCGGCAAGTTAAATTCAAGCATTTGCCGGGCGAAGCTGTGACCCTTGATTTCGCTGAGCCCGAATCCGGGCATGGCGTAGAAATCCCGGTAGCGTTTGATCGAGCCACCATCGACGTAATTGTTGCCAAAGCCACCGAAGAAAAAATTCGCGGCGGAGATGACGCGATCGCCACTGCTGACGCCCGCCACGCTGCGCAGCCACACCGATGAATTCGGCATGGGTAGACCGAACCCAAAATCAAACCCGCCGCGCAGTTGCGGGATGGTGGTGGTTTTGATACGTGTGACTTTGGCCACGCCGTTTGCCGCGAAACCCTTTTCGTCGTCGACCGCACCAATCGATCGGCGCAGATTGGTATAGAACAACCCGGCTTCCGCCGTGGCAAGCCGTGTGAATGTCGTGCCGACGTTTTGTGCGTCCGGCAGTGCGTCGATCTTATCGAGAAAGGTCAGATCGTACTTGGCGGTCAATCGACGCGGCTCGTCCCAGATCAGCAGATCTTCATAGCCAAAGCGCGCGGCGTTACCTTTGCGACCGCGTTTGGTGGGGCCAAACATATCGTAGAAGTCGGAACGGTTCCACGCCAGCGATGCCTTCCAGCCGAGATACTCGCCGGCTACTTCGATGTGTCCACGCTCGTTCTTCGGCAGCTTGTTGGATGGCGTGTAGGCCGCCGTGACACTGACCTTGGCGAAGCCGAGCGGATCGGCAATGTTGAATTGATAACCCACGCCAGTCGCGCTCTTGTAGCCCTGCAACACCGGATAAGCGTTGTCGAGCGCCATATGTTCGAACGCAATCCACTCGCCCTGCTTGACGACCAATTTTTCATCGTCGATGCGGCTTGGCGGCGGCACCTGCCAGGTGGTCACCACTGGATGCTTGTTGACGAGTTCAGTTCCTAGGAATTTGATCGCGCTGACGTCTTCAATCACTTTGCCGTCAATAGTGGCGGGAACGAATCCGGCCGCCGTGTAGGACAGCACCAGCAAGCGCCCGTCGCTGAGTGGCACAGGGCGGAACAATCCTGATTCGGCATTAGATACGGCGGCGACCTTGCCGGTTTCAACATCGTAGCGAAAAATGTTCGACACGCCCGTGTAGTAGCTGCTGCCAAACAGATAGCGGCTGTCCGCCGAAAAGACAAAACTCTCCGGCACTGATTGGCCAAACTTGAATTCACTGACCGGCGTCATATCGTTGGTGAGTATTTTTTCGATTGACCACACGCGCAGGAACTGGTCGCCATTCACTTCGCCAATCGACGCCGACAGTAGCTGCCCGTCGGGCGAGACATCGAGGTCATACGGAACGTGCTCGTAGGCAAACTCGTGCAAGTCTTCCCAATCGTTGTACGGGTGCGGCACACGTACCAGCGAGGCGATGCCGCTCTGGTGGCGCACGCCCATCAGCGAGCGGTCGACCGGATTGAACGCCATATCGCCAATGCGCGCATTCTCCAGCAGCATGCGCGATACGCCGGTCTTGACATCAACGGCCATCAAATCGCGTTGCGCGAGGTTGTCGTTGGTATAAAACGCCGTGCCACTCTTGGGGTCGTAGGCGAACGACGCCACGCGATAGAGCATTGCGCGCTTGATATCCACGAGGCGCTTGACGGTGCCATCACGTGTATTCAATGCCCCCACGTGCTCCACCACGCCGGGATAGCGAAACGCGGCGAGGATATTGCCGTTTGACTCATCAAAGAACATGCGCGAAATCGAGCCGACTGGGCCGGCTGAAAGTTTGCGCTCGGGGGTGATCGGATGCTTGCGCACTTCGGCGAGATTTTGTTGCTGGTAGGTTTTTTCGAACACAATCCATTGTTGCCAGGCTAATTCGAGCCCCATGCCGAACACGTGCTCGAACTGGTCGGCGTAATAGCGTTTGCTGCCTTCATCGCGCTTAATCCACGTAATGACTTTTTCCGGCGAGTGGGCGTAGGCCAGCCAGGTCATGAAACGGGTGCCGTACAGATACGCATTGGCACCAATCTGAAAATCCACCCGCACGGCTTTGGATACCAACTCGAGCGGGTCGGGAAACGGCGCGCCGTCACGCACCATGGCACGAAACACCATTTCATCGTAGCCGCCCTGCGCACGTCCAACGCCGCCGCCCATCCACGTTTCCATGAACACCGCGCCACCTTCAATGTACCAGCGCGGTGCCACGAAGCGCGGTGCCGTCAGATAGTTGTATAGCAGCGTTTCCGGATTCTGTGAGCGTGGGATGACCTTGCCCATGAAGAACTTGCGCCAGCGGCGATCCTGCGCGGAGGCGACGTCGCCCTGAGTCACGTGCACCAGCTCGTGATTCATCAGCGAAAACATGCGCTCGCTGGCCGGGAACGTCTCAAATGCTTTGGATTGCGGGCTGACGTCGAACACCAGGCGGTTGTTCGGTGCCACGCCCGCTGAGGCATTGCCGTAGTCGCCGAGATCGGTGAGTAACACCGTGGTCGGGCCCGAAGGCGTCCAGTCGAACTGTTTGCGCTGCCACAACAGCGAATTGGTAAATGTGCGGATCGTGTGCGGCCGCAAATAATCCAGCGAATCGAAGTACACAAGCCGCAGGTCTTTGGTCTCGACGTAGGACATGCCGAGACGAATTTGCGCGGACGCGCCCAGCGAACAAAACAGCAACAGCAAAGCTAGCAATCGATTTCGCACACCACCCCCCAACGTTGCGCCGCTGTTAGCGGCCGGAAATTCTATGTTCCACACTTGTGCGGCCGATTTTGCCTGTTTTCGTCAAGCGGGGGAATGTAAATGCAGTGCCGTCTACGCACGCCCATGGGAGCGATCCATCGCCGGACGCACCAGTACGCGGCCCACCAAAGAAAACGCCGGCATAATGCCGGCGTTTTCGATCCAACGAATCGCTTAGTCTATTGCGAGCGGCCAGATGCGGCAGCATTGCTTGCGGCACGCCCAGCGGCATCAGCAGCTGAACTT
>JBCKPN010000077.1:0-10267 GCA_038901695.1 Usitatibacteraceae bacterium | reverse complement strand
GCGCCGGTCGCGGGCGCGCGACGAAATACCAGCGGTGAGCTAAACCCGTAGGCGGCAGCATTCAGTGTAATCGCCTCGTCTTGAACTTCGGCCAGCGCGTCCTGATTCGGCTGCGAGATTGAAAATCGATTGCCACGCAAGGTCGCGCGAAACCGGATCGGCTGACCGCGCACGCTGTCTGGCGCATTTATCCGCAGCATGCCGTCGAGCTGTTGGTAACGCTGATCGAGCGCGAGTTGAACCCCATGCGCGGCGCGGTTCGCGGTCTTGACCTGCCATGCGCATCATTTCCCCTGGATCCGGGCAGGCACCACCCAAAGCATCACCCGGCTGGTTTTTTCCCGACCAACGGATTTTTCCGGATTGCTCACCGTGCGCGTCTCATCCGCCGTCCAATCGCCCATGTCCCAATCGTGGGAGACGATGCGGGTGCCCGGCTTGAGCGCCAACAATCGCGGCCGCAACGCAAGATTGACGTCCGGTAGCAGATACATGGTGATCACGCTTGCGCTCGACAAGTCAGTCGTAAACAAATCCTCCCGCCGAAAGTCGACACGGCGTTCGAGCGCGAACTTGCGAGCGTCTTCCTGTGCAGTTTCGACCAAACGCGGATCAATTTCGACGCCCAACGCACGGGCACCATAGTGTTGCGCCGCCAGAAATACGATGCGTCCATCGCCGGAGCCGAGATCAATCACAAAGTCTTGCGCCGTCACTTTCGCCATGTCGAGCATGGTGCGCGTGACCGGCGCGGACGACACGACAAACGGCACTTCCAGCTCGGGTGCGGTCGACGCTAACGCGGGCGGTTGCGCGGGCGCAACACCAGCGGCGCTGGTAATCGCAAGCAACAGGATTCGGACAAGAGCGGGCATAGACGCATTATCGCGGAGTCGGCAGTGGTGCGCGGTAGCTGCGGATGGGTGATGCGGATGGGGAGCGGCGCGATGTGTCGTTTTGCGAGAGAATCACCGTATCGTCCAACGCCGGACACATCTCGGTCTGCCATTTTGTGGCCCCGTAGCGCACCGATGCGGCCACAGCACCTCGGAGAAACCTATGACATATGCCGCGCTCACCGGCTGGGGGAAGTGCCTTCCCCCAGCCATTCTGACTAACGCCGACATCGCCACTTTTCTGCCGACCGATGATGCGTGGATTGTTCAACGCACTGGCATGAAAGAGCGCCGCATCTCGCATGTTGTCGGCCTTGAACTGTCATTTGTTGCGGCTCAACGCGCGCTCGCGTGTGCGGGCCTCGACGCGAGTGAACTCGATTTCATCATCTACGGCAGTTGTAGTTTTGACGAGCACGTGCCGAATACCGCATCCGGATTGCAAGCCCGACTCGGCGCACACAAGGCCGCGGCGATGGATGTCAACACGGCGTGCACCAGTTTCTTATATGGCATGTCGACGGCGACGGCGTTCATTCAGACAGGTGTGGCGAAAAACGTGCTGGTGATCGGCGTTGAACACATTTCAAAATTCATGGATTGGCAAAACCGTAATGTTGCCATTTTGTTTGGCGATGGCGCGGCGGCGGCCGTATTTCAGCCCACAGAGAAGGCCGAAGGCGTGATCGCGCAAAAGTTGCAGTGCTACGCCGACGCGCGGCAAACGCTGCGCGTACGCGGCAAAGGCGCGTTGTACACGAATGTCGGTGTGGCGTACGGCGACACGCGCTGGGATTTTGACGGTCAGGAGATTTTCAAGAAAGCCGTGAAGGGGATGGGAGACGCCTGCGTGGACGTGCTTTTGCAGGCCGGCGTGACGATTGACGACATTGACGTAATCGTCCCGCACCAAGCCAATTTGCGCATCATTGAAGCCGTCGCCAAGCGCGCCGGTGCGAGCATGGACAAAGTTTTCCTGAACGTTCACAAGTACGGCAACATGAGCGCCGCCACCGCACCTGTGGCACTGGTTGAAGCGGTCGAAGAAGGTCGCGTCAAGCCCGGTGGCCTAGTGCTGATTCCGGCCTTTGGTGCCGGACTTACGTTGTCTGCGCACCTAGTGCGCTGGGGTGATCGCCTGACACCGATTGCCAAGTCGGATGCCGAATTGCCGCCGTGCAATCAGACGGCACTGCAAATGGTGCAGGGCTTGATGCAACTCAAGCAACCCCACGATCGCTCCGAAGCGGGACTGATGAACGTGACGTTCTTCGAGGCACCGTAGTGGGCATTGATCGCTGCCTTATGCTAAAGTAAGGCGATAGTTAATTCGTAAGGTGATCTATATGACAACAGCGACACTCACCAGCAAGAGGCAGGTCACCATTCCGGCTGATGTGGCGAGGCGGCTCGGCGTCGATACAGGCGACCGGATTGAGTTTGTCGAGAATGCCGATGGCGAGTTTATCGTCAGGCCGGCGAACGACGACGTCCGTTTGCTCAAGGGAATGTTGAAGGTGCCGAAGCACGCGGTCTCAGTCGAGGACATGGTCGCGCTCGTGAAGCGGCGCGGTAGCGGGCGCAAATCGTGATCGGTATCGATACCAATGTCATGGTGCGCTATGTGGCGCAGGATGACCCGACGCAGTCGCTGGCTGCTACGCGCTTTATCGAAAAAACCTGCACACCGACTGCGCCGGGATACTTGAGCGCGGTGGTGCTCGCGGAAGTCGTTTGGGTGATGGAGTCGCTTTACGACGCCTCGCGCGACGACATCAGCAAAATTGTCGCGCAGTTATTGCGCTCGAAGCAGATCCTTGTTGAAGAAGCGGAGAGCGTCTGGCAGGCCGTGCGAATGTTTACCGCCAGCAAGGCTGACTTTACCGATTGCCTGATAGAGCGGCTCTGTCATGCGCGCGGCTGCGATGGCATTGTCACCTTCGACAAGGCGGCGGCGAAAGCGGGGATGGCGTTGCTCGTGAAATAGCAGAGACGGCACTTGGTGGCGCTGTGCGTTGATCGAAGTCACCGACCCGTGGGATGCGAAGAACACAATCCGAGCCAGCCTTCAGAAAGGGACAAAACCATGAGCGAAGAACTCTCCGCCGATTCACAGGGCAAGATGATTGTGTTTCAGGAAAAAACCATGCGTCGCATCTGGCACAACGAAGAATGGTGGTTTTCGGTTGTTGATGTGTGTGCGGTACTCACGGGCAGTGCGGACGCAGGCGCTTACTGGCGCAAGTTAAAACAGAGGCTGATCGCCGAAGGAGGCGAACCCGTGACACTTTGTCACGGGTTGAAACTTGAAGCACCCGATGGCAAGAAGCGCGTTACAGATTGCGCCAACACCGCAGGTATTTTCCGCATCATTCAATCCATCCCTTCTCCCAAGGCCGAACCGTTCAAACGCTGGCTGGCGCAAGTTGGCTACGAGCGTGTGCAGGAAATCGAAAATCCAGAGCTTGCACAGCAGCGGATGAAGGAACTCTATAAAGAAAAAGGCTACCCCGACGATTGGATCGAAAAGCGCGTCCGTGGCATGGCTGTCCGTGACGAACTGACCGGCGAATGGCAGAAACGCGGCGTTGCGGATCAAAAAGATTTCGCTATCCTCACCGCCGAAATCTCCAAGGCCGCGTTCGGCCTGACACCCACGGAATACAAGAATCTCAAAGGTCTAAAACGCGAAAACCTGCGCGATCACATGACCGACCTCGAACTCATCTTCACCATGCTTGGCGAAGCCGAGCACCACCGAAATCGCCCGCAATAAAGACGCACAGGGCTTCCTGAAGAACAAGCGGGTCGCACGGGAAGGCGGCTCCGTCGCAGGCGGCGCCCGTCGCCAGCTTGAAGCCAAGTCAGGTCGGAAGGTCGTCACCACCGCCAACTACCTGACCGACAAACCCAAGCCCAAACTTCCACCCAAGTCGGAGTGACCATCATGGCAAAAAAACAAACCACTCCGACGAAAATCGAATCCATCCGCCACAAGGACAAGCGCGCCAACATTCCCACCGAGGAACTGCGCGACTTCGTGGCCGACGAAGAACTCGCGCCCAAGACCATGCGCTACCCGCGCGATCCGTCGCTCGATCCGCAACTGGTGTGGAAGGGCAAGGACGAACAGGACGGTGCAGACCTCGCCGTCCCCGTGGTGCCGATCTACTGGCAAGATCGCCGTGAAGGTTATCAACCACTACGGCGACGAGGTGTTGAAGGTGTTTGAAATATGAAGATTGTCGGTGGCGCCTAACAAGGCGGCGGCGAAAGCGGGGATGGCGTTGCCCGTGAAATAGCAGAGACGGCACCTTGGGGCGCTGTCGTGCAACGTTAGCGATCGTCGTACCAATATTTTCGCGTAAGGGCCTGTACACGCGACTTGTCGATGAGCATCCAGAATGTGACGCGTGGCATCATCGCCAAGAAATGCCAGTCCCCATGCGTGTCGAATTTGCGTGTGGAGGTGATGGCTTTGGCGTTGGCCGTGCGCGCGAAACCTTGGCGGCGCGGCCTGCCCAACGCTTTTAGGTTGAGCAACAGCCGGATGTCCTCGGCGTACTCGAGTGATTCATCGTAGCCGCCGACGGCGTTGAAGTCATCGCGGCGGCAAAACACCACGCCCGTGTCTATGCGCGCGACCCACGTCATCACGGTCGCAATCCACCACGTTAATAAAATAGCAAACGAGCGACGTTCCGGGACGACACCGGTTGCGCCGACGACCACACGGCCGCAGGCCAGCGTGTCGTCAATCGCATTGAATGTCTGCGCGTGAATTTTCGAATCGGCGTCGATGAAGCAGACGATTTCTGCGGCTGCGATGGCGGCGCCCCCGTTGCGCGCGGCGGCGATGCGGCGTGTTTCGACCAACACAACGCGACAGCCGTGCGCCGCCGCGATGGCAGCCGTGGCGTCGGTCGACATATTGTTCGCCACAATCACTTCGATGGCATCGGCACCGCCGCGGTAGTGGGCGCGCGCGACGGCGATTGAATCGAGCAACGCGGGTAGCCGCTGTGCTTCGTTGTACGCCGGAATGACCACGGAAAAGCGCAACGCGCCGTGGGCGGCTGCGCTGGCCGACGATTCCACTATTTGGCCTTCAGTCCTTTTTCAAGCAAAGTCGTCACCAGTGTGTTGATGTCGCTTTTGTCGGCGGCGACGCGCAGGCGCACCTGTGCCACCAGCGCGCCTGGTAGCTTGCAGGCAAACGGAATCAATCCGGCGGCCTGATCGAGGCGGCGTTGTTGCTTGCGGTCAGGGATCGCGCTACCCGCACCGAATCGATCCGGCACACTGGCAATCTTGATCGCGTTGTTGCTCTTGAGCATTTTGTTTTTCTCAAGATCGGTTTTTTTCATACTCATGTGTGGCCTCTTTAGGGTGACTGTCGTTACCGTTTTTATGCGCCAAGTCGCATGCTGATCGGGGCCTCCTGCATGGCGGCCACCTGCTCGCGCAACGCCAATATCTGATTTTGCCAGTAACGTAGCGCATCTGCTCCGAAAAACCACGGGAACGCAATTTTGAACGCCGGATCATCGGCGCGCGACGCCAACCAGTAGGAGTAGTGAATCATGCGCAAGGTTCGCAGCGCTTCAATCAGGTGTAGTTCGCGCGGGTCAAAGTTGGCAAAGTCTTGGTAGCCATCCAGCACGTCGCGCAGCTGGATGGTCATCTCCTCGCGCGAGCCCGAAAGCAGCATCCACAAATCCTGAATCGCGGGACCCATGCGGCAGTCGTCAAAATCGACAAAATGCGGACCATCGTCGGTGTAGAGAATATTGCCGAGATGGCAATCGCCGTGCAGCCGAATCAACTTCACATCGCCTGCCCGTTCGTAACACCGGGCGATTTCGTCCAACGCCTGACCCGACACGCTCTGCCACGCGGCGACGAGGTCGGCGGGAATGAAGGCGTGCGACAACAGCCAATCGCGCGGCATGCTGCCGAATGATGCAACATCGAGCGTCGGGCGCACCGTAAACGGTTGGGCGGTTGCGGCCATGTGGATGCGGCCGATAAATCGACCAATGACTTCACGTACATCGGCAAAGTCGAGTTCCGGTGCGCGGCCGCCGCGCTTTTCAAACAGCGCGAATGAGAAGCCGGCGTGACTGTGCAGCGTTTGATCGTTCCACGCCTGCGGGGGTACCACGGGAATCTCGGCGGCTGCCAACTCGGCGGCAAAGGCGTGTTCCTCAAGAATTTGCGCGCGCGTCCAGCGATCGGGGCGATAGAACTTTGCGACGAGCGGCCGACTCTCCTCAATGCCAACCTGATAAACGCGATTCTCATAGCTGTTGAGCGCCAACAGCCGCCCGTCAGAGCGCACGCCCGTCGATTCGACGGCATCGAGGATCAGGTCAGGGGTCAGAGCGGAATAGGGATGCGTCACCTGACTATTCTACGGGGCGACGCATCCGGCTTCAGGCGACGTGGCATTCTGACCGAGCGAATCCAGCGCGTGTCCGCATCACGCGGAGGCCATTTCCGCTATATGGGCACCTCTAAAAATCCAAACTTCGTCCCAAACAGGGGACTTCCGATGGTCGTCGCGATGCGTTGTTGCTCAAAAAATTTTATCCCTTACATATCAGGTATATGCTGCGGGCTAAAATTTTTCTCGCGCCTAGCCTCGCTTAGAATTTTGAATTTTTAGAGGTGCCCAAGTAACAATCCGGAACGGGTCGCGGCGCGTCGTAAAATGGCGCTTTACGATTCCACCAAATTTCGCAATGTCTCAACTCTCCTGTCGCAGCATCCTTTCCGGCGACGCTCTCGCGGGCACGCCAATCATCGTCAAGGGATGGGTAAAGACCCGCCGTGATTCGAAGGCGGGCATCTCGTTTGTCAATGTCTCCGACGGCTCGTGCTTTCATCCGGTGCAAGTGGTCGCACCCAATACGCTCAATAATTATGCGGATGAAGTGCAAAAGCTCACCGCCGGTTGTGCCGTCGAATGCACGGGCCTCATTGTGCCCTCTCCTGCGAAGGGGCAGCCGTTTGAAATGCAGGCTACCAGTGTCAAAGTTGTCGGCTGGGTCGAAGATCCCGACACCTATCCGATTCAGCCCAAGCCGCACACCATGGAATTTTTGCGCGAGGTCGCACACTTGCGGCCGCGCACCAACGTCATCGGCGCGGCGACGCGCGTACGCCACACCATCGCCCAGGCGATTCACCGCTTTTTTCATGAGCGTGGATTTTTGTGGATTCACACGCCCATCATTACCGCGAGTGACGCTGAGGGGGCAGGCGAACTGTTTCGCGTGTCGACCCTCGACATGGTCAATCCGCCGAAAACGCCGGACGGCAAAATTGATTTTTCACAGGATTTTTTTGGCCGTGAAGCGTTCCTGACCGTATCGGGGCAATTAAACGTTGAGACCTATTGCATGGCGCTGTCGAATGTCTACACGTTCGGGCCGACCTTTCGCGCCGAGAATTCCAACACTTCGCGCCACTTGGCCGAATTCTGGATGATCGAACCGGAAATTGCGTTTGCCGATTTGTCGGACGACGCGACGCTGGCCGAGGCGATGCTGAAGTACGTATTCAAAGCGGTGCTCGACGAGCGCGCGGATGACATGGCGTTCTTTGATGAGCGGATTGAGAAAGGCATCGTTGCCAAACTCGAGAACATCGTCAATTCGGCGTTTGTGCGCATGGACTACACGGATGCCATCAAGGTGCTCGAAGCGGCCAAGGAAAAATTTGAGTTTCCGGTTAAGTGGGGCATCGACTTGCAATCCGAGCACGAGCGCTATCTGGCTGAAAAGCACGTCAACGGCCCATTGGTGCTGATGAATTACCCAAAAGAAATCAAGGCGTTTTACATGCGCCTTAACGACGACCACAAAACAGTCGCGGCGATGGATGTATTGGCACCAGGCATCGGTGAAATCATTGGCGGATCACAGCGCGAAGAGCGGCTCGATGTGCTCGATGCGCGCATGGTCGAGACCGGCCTCGATCCGGCCCACTACAGTTGGTATCGCGATTTGCGTCGTTACGGTTCGGTGCCGCACGCCGGATTTGGGTTGGGCTTTGAACGCACCATCTCTTATGCCACGGGCCTCGCCAATGTGCGCGATGTGATTCCCTTCCCACGCACACCGGGCAGCGCGCGCTACTAAGTGCGCCTGATCCATCGATGAAGCGACTCGGGCACGGCTTTACGCTAATCGAGATGGTCATCGTGCTGGTGATCATCGGCGTGCTGGCGGTGCTCGCGATGCCCGATCTGTCCGTCGCCACCGTGCGCGGTCAGATCAAGGAGAGTGCGCCCTTGCTTGACGTTGCCAAGCAGGGTGTGATTCGCAGCTATGCCTTACTCACCAAGATGCCCGCGGACAACATTGAGGCGGGACTGCCGGAGCCTACCAAGCTTGTCGGCAAATTTGTTTCTCGCGTTGACGTCAAGGACGGTGCCGTCAACGTGACCTGGGGAAACGACGTCAACAGCGCGCTAAAAGGCAAAGTGCTGACGTTGCGACCGGCCTACGTTGACGCCCAGCCAAGCGTGCCCATCGTCTGGGTATGTGCGGCGGGAAATATTCCCAACGGCATGCAGATTGTTGGCATCGACGCCACCGATTTTCCGTCAAAATTTGTTCCGCTGGAATGCCAGCATCGCCCCACTGCAAAGTAATCCGAAAATGACACTACGCGACAAAAACCTCGACGCCCTGTTTCAAGGCAACCGCGCTTGAGCCACGCGAATTTCAGCCGAGCGGCCAGATTTTTTTGCGCAGCTCGCCAAGCAACAGAGCCCGAAATTCTAGTGGATTGGCTGTTCGGATAGCCGTGTGCCGGCCAACGAGATTGTCGGCCTGATGCCAGGCGAAGTGTGTCGTGCGGCGGTTGCTGCGTCGTAAAATACAACCTAAATTCAACGCTGAGGTGTTGCCATGACTGCACGTGACCAAATCCCGAGCCTTGCTTCGCTCAATATGCCGCAGCTTGTCGCGACCATCGACGCACAATGGGACCGCGACATCGTTCCGCAACTCATTGAGTACATTCGCCTGCCAGCCAAGTCGCCGGGCTTTGACAAACACTGGGCAACGCACGGCTACCTCGATCAAGCCATCGAGCAAGCACGCGCCTGGGTTGCTGCGCAAAACATCACCGGCCTGACACTGGAAGTTATCCGCGATGGCGAGGGCGAACATCAGCGAACGCCGGTGTTGTTCTTCGATATTCCTGCCACCGGAAACGTGGCCAACGACAAGACCATTCTGTTGTATGGCCATCTGGATAAACAGCCGGAAATGACCGGTTGGCGCGATGGCTTCGGCCCGTGGATTCCGGTGTATGAAGACGGCAAGCTCTATGGTCGCGGCAGTGCCGATGACGGCTATGCGGTGTTTGCCGCACTTGCCGCAATTCGTGCACTCGACGCTCAAGCCATTGCGCGCCCGCGCTGTGTGGGATTGATTGAAACGTGCGAAGAATCCGGCAGTTACGATTTGCCGCACTATCTCGAGTTGCTCGCGGCGCGCATGGGCGATGTGCAACTGGTGATCGCGCTCGACTCCGGTGCTGGGAACTACGACCAGATGTGGGTGACCACGTCGTTGCGCGGCTTGGTGAATGGCACTCTCACAGTGAGTATGCTCACCGAAGGCGTGCACTCGGGTGACGCGGGCGGCGTAGTGCCGTCGTCGTTTCGCGTGGCGCGGCAATTGCTCGACCGGATTGACGATTCGCGTACCGGCGTCGTGAAATCCGCGGAGTTCACGTGCGAGATTCCGCAAGAACGCGTGACGCAGGCGGCGCAGGCGGCCGATATTTTGGGCGAGGCGATGTGGCAGCGCTTTCCGTGGGATAGCTGCTGTGGTGATGACGGCAAGTTTGTGTTTGTGCAGCCGACCACCAAAGATCCGGTCGAACTAATCTTGAATCGCACCTGGCGCGCCGCACTTGCCGTCACCGGTGCAGACGGGCTGCCGCCGATTGCCTCAGCCGGCAACGTGCAGCGACCGTACACGTCGCTGAAGTTGTCGCTGCGCCTGCCCCCATTAGTCGATGCGCCGTACGCGGCGGCGGCGATGAAGCACACGCTCGAGACCGACCCGCCGTATTCGGCGCACGTCAGCTTCGACTACCAGCAGGCGGCCACCGGCTGGAACGCGCCAGCGGCGAAACCGTGGCTCACGGCGCTGCTCAATCGCGCGTCGGAAACCTGCTTTGGAAAACCGGCGGCGTATCTGGGTGAGGGCGGTACCATTCCGTTCATGGGCATGCTCGGCATCAAGTTTCCGGATGCGCAAATGCTGGTCACCGGTGTGCTCGGCCCGAAGTCAAACGCGCACGGTCCCAACGAATTTCTGCATGTGCCGTACGCGAAGAAATTGACG
>JBCKPN010000076.1:0-10291 GCA_038901695.1 Usitatibacteraceae bacterium | reverse complement strand
GGGATCAATTCAACAATGCCACCGGCAAATATTTCCACCGCCAGCGCCGCGAGCAGCAATCCCATAATGCGCGTTGCCACGTTCACGGTGGTCATACTCATGTAGCGACCAACGCGTGTAGCGATACGCAGTGCGATCCAAGTCACCAGCGCCACGGCGAGCACAATCAGCACCACCGCGCCCTGGTGCAACACGGCTTTCTCCTGTGACGCATAAATGATGATGGTCGACATGGCACCGGGCCCTGCCAGCAGCGGAATGCCCAGCGGGACTACCGCAATCGAGGCTTTAGCGGATGCTTCCTCCGCTTCCTCTGGCGTTTGTTTGTCGCGCGCTGGTGTCGCCTGCATCATGGCGACGGCGTTGAGCATAATCAGCAGTGCGCCACCGACTTTAAAACTCGCCATCGAAATACCAAACACATCGAGTACGCGCTCGCCCAACAACGCCGACACCAGCAGTACAACGGCGACCGTCTGCGCGGCGATGCGGGCGTTGGTTTTGTTTTGTTGATCGGTGTGCGATGCCGACATCGCCACAAACACCGGAATGATGCCAAGCGGATTGACGATAACCAGTATCGCCACAAAAATCTTGATGTAGAACGCAAGTGACGGCAACGATTCAAGCATGGCGCATCAATACTTGATGCTGCGGGACAATCCACCACGCATGCGCAGCTGATCCTGCAAGTGTTCACATAGGCCTTCACAACCAGCTTCGATTAAATCGAGCACCGCCTCGAAATCCTTCGGCACGCCGGAATACGGATCCGGCACCTCAAACTCGTCCGCCTCACCGCCGTAATCGAGCAACAGCTCAATCTTGTTCTGCAATCGGGTCGGGCACATCGCCTGCAAGTGGCGTCTGTTTTGCTCGTCCATCGCAATCACATAGTCAAACCGTTCGAAGTCACTCGGACTGACCGCGCGGGCACGCAGCGGCGTCAGGTCGTAACCGCGTTTGGCCGCATGTGCGATCGAACGCGGATCTGGCGGCGCACCCTCGTGATAACCATGCGTGCCCGCAGAATCGATATCGACCTTACCGGCAAGGTCACTCGACTCAACCATCTTGCGCAACACCGCCTCTGCCGTCGGCGAGCGGCAGATGTTGCCCATGCAAACAAAAAGAACTTTCATATCAGGCTGCCATCCGGCCCGCACAATACCAGCATGCGGTTACGCATCAAGCGCAGCTCATCTCGCAGGTTGACCGCTTTTTCGAACTCAAGGTTGCGCGCCGCTTCCAGCATTTCACGTTCAAGTCGCTTGATGGCAACCTCCATTTGTTTTTCACTGAGAATGTCGTATTTCTTGCGATCCTGCGCGGCTTTTTTCTCGCTGCGCTTTTCATCCATGTCATACACGCCATCGATGATGTCCTTGATGCGCTTGGTCACAGAGCGCGGCGTGATGTTGTGCTTGAGATTGTGTGCAATTTGGCGCGTGCGGCGACGATTGGTTTCGCCAATGGCTTTTTTCATCGACTCGGTTTCACGATCCGCATAAAGAATCGCCATGCCGTTGATATTACGCGCCGCGCGGCCAATGGTCTGAATAAGCGATCTGGCGCTGCGCAAAAACCCTTCCTTGTCCGCGTCGAGAATCGCCACCAGCGAGACTTCCGGAATATCGAGCCCTTCGCGCAACAGGTTAATGCCAACCAACACATCGAACAGACCTGAGCGCAAATCGCGAATGATTTCGACGCGCTCGATGGTATCGATGTCCGAATGCAAATAGCGCACTTTCACGCCGTGCTCGGCCAGATAATCGGTCAGATCTTCTGACATGCGTTTGGTCAATGTCGTCACCAGCACCCGCTCGCCGACCAACACGCGCTTATTGATTTCGGACAGCACGTCGTCAACCTGCGTTGCGGCGGGTCGCACCGACAGCGTCGGGTCGACCAACCCGGTCGGGCGCACTAATTGCTCGACAACCTGCGACGAGTGCGCGGCCTCGTAGTCGGCGGGTGTCGCCGACACAAACACGGTCTGGCGCATCATCGCTTCGAACTCATCGAAGCGCAGCGGCCGATTGTCCATCGCCGACGGCAGACGAAAACCATAGCCAACCAAATTTTCCTTGCGCGCGCGATCACCTTTGTACATGCCGCCAATCTGCGACACCGTGACATGACTCTCGTCGATGATCATCAACGCGTCCTTCGGCAGGTAATCAACCAACGTCGGTGGTGGCGAACCGGGTGGCCGCCCCGTGAGATGGCGCGAATAATTTTCGATGCCTTTGCAAAAACCGATTTCGTTGAGCATTTCCAAGTCGAACGTGGTGCGCTGCTGAATGCGTTGGGCTTCAAGCAGCTTGCCTTCGTTCTGGTAATGCGCGATGCGTTCGCGAAGCTCAACCTTGATACCTTCAATCGCGCCGAGCGTGCTGGCGCGCGTCGTCACGTAGTGGCTTTTCGCGTACACCGTGTAGCGCGGCACAGACTGGGAAATGTGGCCAGTCAACGGATCGAACAGCGACAGCGATTCCACCACATCATCGAACATCGAAATGCGCAACGCGTGCTCATTGCTTTCGGCCGGATGCACGTCGAGCGTATCGCCACGCACGCGAAAGGTGCCGCGCTTGAAGTCGATTTCCGAGCGGCTGTACTGCATAGAAATGAGCTGATGAATCAGATCGTGCTGCGACACCTTGTCGCCGGCACGCACCATCATGCGCATATCGTAATAATCAGTCGGATCACCGATGCCGTAAATGCAAGACACGGTCGCGACAATTACTGCGTCGGGGCGTTCGAGCAGCGATTTGGTCGCTGACAGCCGCATCTGTTCGATGTGCTCATTGATGGACGAATCCTTTTCAATGAACAAATCGCGCGACGGCACATAGGCTTCCGGCTGGTAGTAATCGTAGTACGAGACAAAGTACTCGACCGCGTTTTCCGGAAAGAATTCCTTCATCTCCGCATACAACTGCGCGGCCAGCGTCTTGTTTGGCGCAATCACCAACGCCGGGCGACCGATGCGCGCGATGACATTGGCCATCGTAAATGTCTTGCCGGAACCGGTGACGCCGAGCAACGTTTGAAACGCCAGTCCGTCGTTGATGCCCTCGACCAGCTTGTCAATCGCCTGGGGTTGATCGCCCGCGGGTTCGAAGGGCTGGTTGAGTTTGTAGGGTGAGTTGGGGTACGTGACGATGGGCATGGGAGAATTTTAGCAGTCGGGCCAGTATGAATCTGCCACCAATAGTCCACTGCAAGGACGAAACGCGAAGAAGGCGATGAATGTGTGGAACAAACCGCGCAGACAGCGCCCCGTTCGTTGGGAAGTGTCAGAACTCCACCCGTACCCCTGCTTTTACGCTGCGCCCCGGCAACGGCGACAAATAGCGGATGGTGTCGATCGACGCCGCATTGAAGGCGCGGCTGTCACCCAAGTTGGTGCCTCGCACAAAAAATGTGGCGGACTTAGCGCGCCCTAACGCCATGGCATACATGACGGACGCGCTGATCAGCGTGTGGCCGTCAATCGCGCCACCGATTTCGCCCTTCGGCACACGAGACTGTCGCGTCGCGCGTTCAACATCGGCAGTGAGCCGCAGACCACCCGAGGCCAGCGTTGATCCGATGCCAAACCGCAACGGGGCGATACGTGGCAGCGGCTCGCGATTGGTTCGGTCTTCTGCGCGGACGTAGTCAAGCTTGCTCCGAAGATCCCACGTCCAGCGGCCGCTGTTCATGGCACGCCAGCCGGCTTGCATTTCAACACCACTCAAGCGCGCAGACACGGACTGGTAGCGATACTCGGGCAGGATGCCAGCCTGGCACCCAGACTCTGCCGACGTCCCATCGCCGCAATCAGCCACACCGGTGTTACCGTCCGCATCGCGATCCACACCGGTGCGGCGCAGCGCAAGAAAACGGCTAAACGATTGCATGAAGACGCCGAGTGAGACGTTGGTCGCGCCAGCGGACGCTTGATCAGTCCACTTGAATCCGATATCAATTGACGTGGCCCGCTCCTTGCGCAAATTGCGATCACCGACTTCGTATGCGGCGGTAGCCACGTGCGGACCATCGGCAAACAACTCATAGTATGTTGGGGCACGCTCATTTAACGCGACGTTAGACGTGACACTTGCATCCTTTGAAATCCGATAGGTCGCACCGACAGAGGCGCTTGCAAGACTGAACTGCTTCGAACTGGCGGCACCAAAGCGCTGCGGTGCGTCGCCGGTCGTCCCTTTGGATTCAACGCTGCTCTGCTCGGCACGCGCGCCCAGGGCAAGTTTCAACGGCCCCGCCGCAATCTCTTCATAGACAAATACGCCGCGATTAGTCGTCTTGGTTTCGGGCACGAACGCCTCTGCGCCGAGTGCCGAGAACGTAAACTGTTCACTTTGCATGCCCAGCACACCTTGCATGCCGGCAAATCTGGCGTGCTTGATTTCGGCACGAATGTCACTACCCTTGTTCTTGAATATTGTGCCCACCTCCGGCCCTTCAAACTCGATGTGCTGGTAGTCGCTGCGGCTGGCCTTGATGAATGCACCGTCGATGAGTGCGCCCCCCAAGTCACGCAAATTGAGCTCCGCCGCCGTACGCGTTTGCTTCATGTCGATGCGTACATCGACTTCGACCACCGTGCCGTAATTCGATTGGTAAGTCGAATGCGAAAGTCCCACGTTCCCCTTGCCGCCGGCGAAGGCCAGCGAGGTCCCCAGCGCTCCGCCGCTGGCGTCAGCGGAAGAGTTCACCACGGGTGTCCGTACCCCTGTCGAGCCCGGCACACGATAGTCATCTGTACTCCGATTGAAACCATCTGCGTGAAGCGCGAAAACGCCGTTACCGGCTTCGAGCACTGCGGCAACGGATCTCTCACCGTCCGCGCCGCCGCCGCGCGCCTCGAAGGCGCCTTTCGAGCCCACAATCGGTGAGGCGGGTATCCGATTATCAATGACGTTCACTACCCCGCCAATGGCCGTACCACCATAGAGCAGTGCCGCCGGTCCGCGCAGCACTTCGATGCGCTCGATGATCAGCGGATCAATCGAAGGATTGTGATCAAACGACAAACTCGACGCGTCGAGCGACGAGCCAAGGTTGGTCAGCACCCTCACCCGGTCTCCATCAAGCCCACGAATCACGGGCCGCCCTGAGTTCGGCCCGAACCAAGTCGCCGAAACCCCGGGCAATCCATTCAGTGTTTCACCCAGGGTATTCCCCCGGCGCAACATCAGTTCGTCCCCACTCAGCACCGTCACCGGTGACACCACATCACGCGCATCGGTGGTGCCGAGCGGGTTGCCGAGCACCACAATATCCTCAATCTTTTTTCTGGCCTCTGCAGCGGGGATCACTTGCGAATTGGCGTCGATGGCCGAGATTGCAATGCAGGCGAGCAGCGCGTGGCGGACAGCGAGAGTCAATTGTCTGTGCTGTATGGTCTTCATGGAATGGTTTCAATCGAGCGAGGTTGGCGTTAGCGCTAATGCATCATTGTTGCAATGGTAGCGCAACATCATGAACAACTCAACGTAACCCTGAATCGGCAGACCGCCACTCGACTATCATCACGCTCTGGACAGCCCTATCAGATCGACACCTCCATGACCTATGCCACCCTGACCACCTCTCTTGAGCAGCACGTTGCCCGCATCACGCTCAATCGCCCCGACAAAGCCAACGCCATGAACGCGCCGATGTGGCAGGAAATTCGCGAAGCGATGCGCTGGGTGGACGCCACGCCGGACGCCCGTGTTGCGATCATCGCCGGCGCCGGTGCCAACTTTTGCGCCGGCATTGATCTGGGCATGATGATGGCGCTCGGCAAACAGATTGAAGATCCGTGTGACGCGCGCACGCGCGAGAATTTGCGCAACGTGATTCTCGATTTGCAGGACACGCTCACCTCAATTGAACGCTGTCGCAAACCGGTGATCGCCGCCATTCATGGTGCGTGCATCGGCGGCGGCGTCGATCTGGTGGCGTGTTGCGATATGCGTTATGCCAGCGTAGACGCAGTGTTTTCCGTGAAAGAAGTTGATATCGGCATGACGGCGGATGTCGGCACGCTGCAACGCTTGCCCAAAATCATCAACCCGTCCATTGTGCGCGAACTCGCCTACACCGGGCGCAACGTCGATGCCAATGAGGCTGCGCGCATTGGGCTAGTCAATCGGGTGTATGCATCGCGAGATGCGCTGACACAAGGCGCGATGGAAATCGCCGCGACTATCGCTGCCAAATCTCCGCTCGCCATCCGTGGTGCCAAAGAGATGCTCAATTACGCGCGCGATCACTCAGTTGCTGATGGGCTGAACTACATTGCCACGTGGAATGCAGCACTGCTGATGTCGGCCGACTTGCAGGAAGCGATGCTGGCGAATATGGACAAGCGCAAACCTGAATTTCGTGACTAGTGCCTCACTTTTGAATGCGCGCCGTTCGACAAACTCAGGGTGAAAGCAAAAATTCGTAATTTCAATTTATTGCGAGCCTAATTTAGCTCATGGAAACGCTGCCCACCCTGTTTCTCTCGCACGGCTCACCCATGCACGCCATCAATGCTGGCGCGGCCGGTGAGGCGTGGGCAGCTCTCGCGGCGGAACTGCCGACGCCGCGTGCCGTTCTGATGGTCACCGCGCACTGGGAAACCAATCAGCCGATGCTATCGGGTCACGCCAAGCCGCCTATGATCTACGACTTCGGTGGCTTTCCCGAGTCGCTGTACAAGATCGTTTACCCGGCGGCGGGTGAGCCACAGATCGCCGCGGACGCGTTGGCCTTGCTCACGACTGCGGGCATCGCCGCAGGCATCGATCAGGGTCGTGGCATGGATCACGGTACCTGGGTGCCGCTGCTCAAGATGTTTCCCAATGCCGATATTCCGGTCGTGCAACTGTCGGTGCAGCCGTCACAACATCCCATGCATCACCTGGCGGTCGGTCGCGCGTTGCGCCCGCTACGCGAGCGTGGCGTGCTGATTGTCGGCTCCGGTCATCTCACCCACAACCTGCGTGACTGGATGCAGTCACGCGGCGAGCGTTCACCACTGCCCTACGCGCGGTCGTTTCAACAATGGGTGAACACACAACTCACCACGCACAACATCGACCAACTGAGCCGCTACCGCGAGTCGTCCTCCGATGGCGTGCGCGCACACCCGACGCCCGAACATTTTTTGCCGCTGTTCGTGGCCCTCGGCGCAGCGGGGAACGATGCAGATGTGGAGCGCGTGTTCGACGGCTTTGAGGGCAATGCGCTGGCGATGGACGCCTACCGGTTCAATGCCGCTGGGCTGGCGCGTCCACGCTCGTGATCGGCTTCTGCGTCGGTGCGTCGTGCGCACCGACATTCCGGCGTGATGAAACATGGTGCGCACGGCGCACCCTACTGGGCTCGCGTGGGGTAATCAACGTCAGAGTGACGCCAAACGCTCGGCCGCTTGCACCAGCGTTGCTTCTTGCTTAGCAAAGCAAAACCGCACTACGCAGTTGTCCAACTGGTCATGAAAAAACGCAGAGGTCGGAATACAAGCCACACCAATTTCCGTGGTCAGCCAACGTGCGAACTCCACGTCGCTCATCGCCCCGTACTGATCCAGATGCGCGTATGACGCCGAGACAAAGTAGGTGCTACTCGATCGCAACCAGCGCAACTTTGAGGCCGCGACAGCGTTGAGAAAAAAATCACGCTTGGCTTGGTAAAACGCGGACAGTTCAAGATGCGTGTTGAGCGCCATGTATTGCGCGATACCGACTTGCATCGGCGTGTTGACGGTGAACACCACAAACTGATGCGCCTTGCGAAACTCTGCCATCAGTGCAGCCGGTGCCATGCAGTAGCCAACTTTCCAGCCGGTGACGTGATAGGTCTTGCCGAACGATGAAATGACGAAAGCACGTTCGGACAGCTCGGCATGGCTGGCGACACTTGCGTGCGCCACGCCGTCGTAGACCATGTGTTCGTACACTTCATCGCTGATGATCACAATATCGGTGTCGCGCACCAACGCAGCCAACTGGTCAACGTCAGTGCGCTCCCAACGCGTGGCAGTCGGGTTGTGCGGCGTGTTGACCATAATCGCCCGTGTCTTTGGCGTCATCAGCGTGCGGAGTTGCGCCCAGTCTGGCCGATAGTCTGGAAAATGCAGGCGTGCATACACCGCAATACCGCCGTGCATCTGTATCGCCGGCACATAACTGTCGTACACCGGCTCAAACACAATCACTTCGTCGCCCGGCCGCACCAGTGCGGCGAGCGTGGTGTGAATCGCCTGCGTGGCACCTGCAGTGATGGTGATTTCCGAAACCGGGTCGTATGTTCTACCGTAGAGCGCGGCAACCTTGGTCGCGATCGCTTCGCGCAGGGTCATCACACCGGCCATGGGCGGATATTGATTGTGGCCAGCGCGCATCGCGTCTGCCACAAGATCGACGAGGCGTGGGTCGTAGTCGAAATCCGGAAAGCCCTGACCCAGATTGACCGCACCCAACTCGGCGGCGAGCGCCGACATGGTGGTAAAAATGGTGGTGCCGGTATCGGGAAATTTGGAGTCGATCATGGGGGAAGTGGTCGCGGCGTCGGTCTCAGCGAAGCCGCAAGCGTACACGTTTTCCGGCTTCGCCTATAATTTCGCTGCATCGCAACCATGCGGTTATTCACCTGAGACCTCTCATGCAACTCGCCTCACGCCTGTCCCGCGTCAAGCCCTCCGCCACCATCGCCATTTCCGCCAAGGCTGCCACGCTCAAAGCGGCCGGAAAAAACGTCATCGCGCTGTCGTTTGGCGAGCCGGATTTTGATACGCCGCAAAATATCAAGGATGCCGCCATCAAGGCCATCCAAGCGGGTGACACCAAATACACCGCGGTCGACGGCACGCCGAAATTAAAAGAAGCCATCGCCGCAAAATTCAAGCGCGAAAATGGTCTGACCTATACCGCGAAGCAAATCACGGTCGGCACCGGCGGCAAACAGGTGTTGTTCAATGCCTTCATGGCAACGCTGTCGGCGGGTGACGAAGTCGTCATCCCTGCACCGTACTGGGTGTCGTATCCGGAAATGGTGCTGCTCGCCGAAGGCACGCCGGTCATCGTGCCGTGTTCGTCAGAACACCGATTCAAACTCCATACGACCGATCTCGAAAAAGCCATCACGCCACGCACCAAGTGGGTGCTGCTTAATTCGCCATCCAATCCATCCGGCGCGGCCTACACGCGCGCCGAATTACAGGCCATCACCGATGTGCTGGTACGCCATCCGCACGTGTGGGTGCTGACCGACGACATGTACGAACATTTGGTGTACGACGATTTCGAATTCGCCACCCCTGCACAAATTGAGCCGCGTTTGTACGACCGCACGCTGACCATGAACGGCGTGTCAAAGGCCTACTGCATGACTGGCTGGCGCATCGGCTATGCCGGTGGCCCGGAAAAACTGATCAAAGCGATGGGCGATGTGCAGTCGCAGTCAACGTCCAACCCGTCGTCCATCAGCCAAGCGGCGGCGGTTGAAGCACTCAATGGCCCGCAGGATTTCATTCCTCGCAACAACGCCGAGTTCAAAAAGCGCCGTGACCTAGTGGTGAGCATGCTCAACGACACCAAAGGTCTGGCGTGCCACACACCCGAAGGCGCGTTCTACGTTTATCCGAGTTGCGCGGGCTTGATTGGCGCGACCACACCGAGCGGTATGTTGATCAAGAACGACGAAGATGTTGTCAACTATCTGCTAGACGCCGAAGGGGTCGCTGTGGTGCATGGTGCCGCGTTCGGCCTGTCGCCGCACTTTCGTGTCTCGTATGCGACGTCAATCGACGTACTCGAAGAAGCGTGTCGGCGGATTCAGCGTGCGTGTGCGGCGTTGACGTTTGCGTGAGAAGCGGCGGCAGCTTCGTAAAGCCCACCGTTGACGGGCATTTGATAGCCCGCGCACTATAATGGCGCATTCATCTTTACCCAGAGAATGCACTATGGTCGCCGCTCAAAAAGAAGCAAACCCAGATAACACCAATTTGGCGATCGCCGAAATTACGCGCGCCATTCACGACGCCTCCGCTGCCGACAAATCGGTGCTCACCGAAGCCATCGTCTACAAATATCTTTCCGATATCGACGACACTGGCCTGCTCGCTCGCGACGCCAAAGTATGGGCCAGCATTGTGCGTAACCAATTTGCGTTTGGCCAAGATTTTCACAGCGGCGCACCAAAAATGCGCATCTTCACGCCGAAGCCCGCTGAGCACGGTTGGGATGCGCCGTGCACGGTCATCGAATTTATCAATGACGATATGCCGTTTCTGGTCGAT
>JBCKPN010000075.1:0-10367 GCA_038901695.1 Usitatibacteraceae bacterium | reverse complement strand
GTAAATGTCGTTGCTGCAACTGGCTAAAGTTAAGATGCCTTAATTACGAAGCACTACACTAGGGGGCTGGCGAAATGGAACAAAAGCCTATTCTTTTGCGGCTACGTGAAAAAGACACGGGAAGCGGCGTAACGAGAGACACTCTCCAGCAGTTGGCAAAGACGCTGGGCGTGTCGGAGACTGATGTAATTCATCGGGCATTGGCAGATTCTGCGCGCATGTACTTACCGCAATACGAAGCAGACGACGGCTCGCTCACCGCGGCACAGCATACGGCGATTGCGAAAGCCGTGAAAAAATCGCATGGTGGCGCAAGGGTCATAGAGTCCTTGTTTGGCAATCACACAACCCGCGAGCCAGGTGTTGAGCGCAAAACCGTTCGATCCCCTACCCGCCCTCGGTGAGATAGTTTATTGTCGATTCCCGGAATCGGCAGGTATACCAGCGAGCAAACCCCGCCCGGCATTGGTGATTGGGCGGGTTGAATTTGACGATGGCACGATTGGCGTGTCTGTCGCCTATGGCACGTCAAAACGTGTTGATGAATTGAAATCGGGGGAGTTTGCAATTACACCCCAAGAGCCTGCTGCGTATAAGCTTTCAGGATTGAGTTTTGCAACGAAATTTGACCTGCGAAGAGTAGAAAGCCTGCCCTACACCAATGAGTGGTTTCGAGTTCCGCCGAGTCGGCCCCATGGTCAACATCCCAAACTAGGGACACTACATCCAAGTTTAATGGCAAGAGCAAGGGCTGCATTTAACGCCGTTAATCCGCCAACAAACGCTTGAAGAACGGTCACTGGCGAACGAACTGTCGTCCGGCCGAAGCGGTCGTGACGGGCTATTGGGGACTGGGGACGCCCCTAGCTAATCCCTGTCGTCCCCGACCAGATCGGGGATCCATACAGCGTCCACAGCCTCGGTCACGTTGAGCGGAATACGCAGTGTCCGCATTCCTCCGGAAGCCCCGTAGGTTGGGTTGAGCATCGCGAAGCCCAACGCCACGACCGATTGTTGGGCAAACAAATCTTGCCCAACCTACGTTGCTGTTCGTACAGCGCCTTTTGCAATGCCAGCGCCTTGTACACGTAGTACATGAGCATTTTGAGCGGCTTTGCAACGCCGCCAGCGCGGCTTCAGTGAATTTTTAGAGGTGCCCATCTGCCGAAAGCCTCCTGCGGGCGGGGCCCAATCACCCCGTCGTCCCAGCGGCGGCTGGGATCCAGTCCATTCCATTTCAAGACAAACGACAGCCCCAAAAGGAGCCACGCGACCGCCAGCGTGGTGCCACCCCACCACAAATCCCCTAATCCCGCCAAACCACCCCATTGTCGCCGAAGCCCGCTTGCAAGCCGAGAAACCCGACTACGTTGTCATCCTGCCATGGAACCTGAAAGCGGAAGTGGTGGATCAACTCGCCTATATCCGCGTCTGGGGCGGGCGGTTCGTCACCGTAATCCCGGAAATGTGGGTTATGCCATGAAGATGAACAAATGGACGCCCGTTCCGCGTCTCATGATATCAAGTATCATGAGACGGAGATAACATTGGACTGGGCCAAAATCATGTACAAACAACAGCAAGTGCTTGTGCGCTTACCCGACGACCTCGCGAACCGCTTTGCGCAGGTGGTTGCGCCACGTCAGCGCAGCCGTTTCCTGGTTGAGCTTCTGCGTCGCGAGCTTGACCGTGAAAGCAGCGAACTTACGCAAGCCGCAAAACGCTTGACCGAACTTGAAGCACAAGACCCTCAACTTCTGACGGAAGACGGTGAGTGGCTCAATGCCCCGCTGGCAGCCGATGCCGATGAAGGGTTTGATGCGGAAGTTTTTGAACGTCAGTACCGTGAAGCACAGGCGCGTGACGGAATCGTGAAATCCGCATGAGCCAGAGTATTTTGCGTGGCCGGGTGTATTGGGTAGAACTTGACCCGGTGCGCGGAGCAGAAATAGCCAAAACGCGCCCCTGCGTGGTGCTCTCTACTGAAGAGGTGAATGATCACCGCCGCACGGTGATAGTGGTGCCATTGACAACCTCGAAAACGCCACCCATTGCGCCGTTGTTGCTGGCCACACCGTCAATGGGCGCGGACTCTAAAGCTCGAATTGAGCACATACGCGCCGTGGACAAGACACGAATCAAAGCGCTGGTTGGTCAAATGGGAAATGAAGATTTGGCCGCTATCGAAGAATCACTCCGCCGAATTTTGCGACTACCGAAGCAATAGATGTCTGTCCGAGTATGGCGCCTTGGCGTTCATTCTTCTACATGCTGATCCGTAATCCGGGAAGACAGTTGCACGCTGTCGTCCCGGCCCGAATGGCACTTACTTAACACCTTTAGCAAGCGTAGTGCACGTAGCCCGGAAGCAGCGTAGCGTATTCCGGGGCGGTCGTTGTGCAACGGAATCCCCGGAATACGCTACGCTGCTTCCGGGCTACCATCGCCATGAATCGGCACTTCATTTCCTAAAGTAAGTGCCATTCGTCCCGGCCCTTCTACTGTCGTCCCCGTGTATACCCACAAAAGGGGTACGCCGAACGGAGACCCATACAGCGTCCGCAGCTTCAGCAACGTAGGTTGGGCAAGATTTGTTTGCCCAACAATCGGTCGTGGCGTTGGGCTTCGCGATGCTCAACAGTATCTACGATGCTCATAGCAGCCGCTAACAAGCTGATGGCAGAAATGGATAGACGAGGGTGGGCGTGATACAAATTTTCTCGGAATTGCAATGCGCCACAAACTAGAGGCGAATGCATTGTGCATGCGGAAGTTTTTGGCGTCTGGCTTCGGCGCTTCCCTTCGAGCCATGTTTGCATCGAAGTGGTAAATGTAGTAAATTACTACTTGTGGTAATTGACGGAGAGAATCATGGAGTTTGCACGCGTTACATCCAAAGGTCAGGCAACAATTCCCAAGCGTATCAGGGAGGCCGCTCATATTCGGGAGGGCGATATGCTGGCATTCGATTTGGATAGCAACAACCGGATTACCATTAGGCGTATTGACCCGCCCATTGACGTCGAGTTATCGGCGTTGCAAGAGACTCTGTCTGAATGGAACTCGCCTCAGGACGAGGAGGCTTGGCGTGATCTTTAAAGCATTTGATGTGGTCGCCGTTCCTTTCCCATTCACGGATCGTGATGCAACAAAGCGCCGTCCGGCATTGGTAATTTCCAATGCGCGATTTAATCAGCAGCACAATCAACTTGTTTTGGCCATGATCACCACGGCCACGGATAACGTCTGGCCCAGTGATGTTTCACTATCCAGTTGGCAAAAGGCCGGGCTAAAAGTGGCTTGCCACTTTCGTTTGAAATTATTCACGCTCGATCAAAACCTGGTTGTGAAAACTATTGGGCATTTATCATCCAAAGATATTAAATCTGTGCAGGCTGTCTTGGCTGAGTATGTTGCGATCACTTAAGGATTTTCGTGCCTCCGCATACCGCAACCTCACTAGCCTGCATATTTCATGGGTAGCGATTTCAGGCGCTCAACATGAGCCTGATATTCAAACTGAGTTGTCATTCCGAACGCAGTGAGGAATCTCATCCGTTCGACTCTTGGGCAACGGGATGAGATTCCTCGTCGCACGCAAGCGTGCTCTGTCGGAATGACAGTTTGAAAGTTGTGGTTGCCTGATATTCAAACTGAGTTGTCATGCCGAACGCAGTGAGGAATCTCATCCGTTCGACTCTTGGGCAACGGGATGAGATTCCTCGTCGCACGCAAGCGTGCTCTGTCGGAATGACAGTTTGAAAGTTGTGGTTGCACTTGCTGTTGTTCAAGGTGCATATTGGATATCTCATCCTAGATATTCAAACTGAGTTGTCATTCCGAACGCAGTGAGGAATCTCATCCGTCATTCCAGCGTAGGCTGGAATCCAGTCCATCGTTCACCGATCAAAGGTGGGGCTGGGTCCCAGCCTACGCTGGGACGACGATCTATGAAACGAAGTGATTGTTTCATAAGTGCCAAACAGAACGAAGCACTACACTAGTGTCTAGCCATTACGCGGCTTGCCGGTGTTGTGTAATGTGTTTGTATTCTGCTGCCTTGTTGCGCTCTAGTTGCCACAGGTCTAGCGCCTGCTGCATACGCAACCAGATCGCCGCGCCGTTGCCGACATAGCGCCCCAGCCGCAAGGCAAAATCCGGCGTGACCGGGCGGCGTTCGTGCAGCACTTCCGATACCGTGCGGCGCGATACGCCCAACTGCTTGGCAAGCTCGCCTTGGGTAATGCCCAACTCCGGCAAAACTACTTCGCGCAGCAATGCGCCAGGGTGGGTGGGTTTGCGGTTTTTGTTTCTCAGGCTGTCCATTAGTTTCCGTCGTGCTAAAGCATTCCGCTATCAGAGACTATGCGAACAACTCTCCGCCGGCGCGGCTCATTGCACCAACAAGCGCGGCATCAAATGTTGCTAATACAGCCCCATTCCGCAACGCCAAATCAAAATAGGTGGCGTCGTACGCAGTGAGGCCGTATTCCCTGGCAAGTGCCATTACCTGATCCTGGCGGGCTGCTGGAGTCGCATTATCAATTTCGATGGGCAGACGGCGGAGTTTTGCGAGAAAGTCTATCGCCTGCGCCTTGGTGATGATCTTGCGGCGCTCGCCAACAAGCAACGCATTTGCCACTTCGGTATACCAGAGGGAGGAAACGAGCACTGTAGCCTGAGACAAAGCATCGAGGGCACGGTCGGCGCAGGCGGCTTCTGCTGGCTTCTCGCGAGCATAAATCCAGGCCAGCGCCATCGACGCATCAATCACGAGCGTCATCGGCGACCCTCGGCAAGCATGTCATGAACGTCCTGTGCAGTAATGCCTTGCACCTTCTTGAAAGCTCGCATTTCGGCTACTGCGGCCTGAACGTCATGATGCGCGGCAGTTTGGCTAGGGATAAGATCAGCGACCGGCTTACCCCTGACAGTGATCGTGTAACGCTGCCCTTGACCAACAGCACGCAGCAGCTCAGATAATTTGGCTTTGGCGTCAAATGCGCCGACTTCTTGAAACATGGCAATCCTTTCAATCTAGTTCATTACCTAGTTCATTACCTAGTTCATTATGAGTTAAGCGAACTCAGAAAGAAAGGGTTTTGCAACAGCAGAGTCCGGCGATTCGTCGGCGTCAGCTAAACCACCTCTACCAGCCGCTCTCCTGATTGCAAACTGTGCTCTATGCTCGGCCAGATCGGCCTTAACCACTCGAACAATGCGCGGTTGCTGGTATTGCCCACCCGCAGCTACAACACCTGCGGCGCATTCTCAACCGCCAGCACACGCTGCGGAAAGTCCTCGTCCTTGCTGATAATCACGCCATTACAGAAGATGGCATATTGCTAAATATCCGAGTCGGAAACACCGGGTGGGAAATGATCGAAAACATGTTCGGCGGTATGCCCCCAAGCTGCCAGCGCCCGAACCAGCCCAGGCGGCAACTGCGCATCCACTGGCTGCAGTCCGGGAACATGAGTAACCGTGCAGTTGCGGATCTGCTTGTCGCCGCCAGCAGCCATATTGCCGCTGCTCTGGCTGATGAAAATATTCATTTTGTCGAGCTGAGCTAGCCGTCAAGTGTCCCTGAGATAGTGCCGATGAATTCGATCGATCCGGAAGTCGGCAAAGGCAACGCCTGCGGCAGGTTTTTTGCAAGGTAACTATAATTCAGTGAGCCATTCAGTGAGCCAAGCCCCCTGCTTTTCCGGGGGACTCGATCAGACGAAGGCTTTTGACCAATTGACAGCGCTCTGCCCGGTCCAGAGCCACCCAGGAGATAGTAATGACTAAAGTAGCCGAACGCCTCATTGCAGAAGCGACGCAGCTCGCACCGACTGAGCGTGCCAAGGTGATTGAAGCGCTGTTGTCATCCCTTGACCAGCCGGATCCGGCGCTGGATGCCATGTGGGCAAAAGAAGCCGAGGATCGGCTCGACGCATACGACCGAGGCGAAATACAGGCTTCTGACAGCGATGAAGTCTTCACAGAAATTGCCGCTTCGCGAAAAAAATGAGGGTTCGATTTCTCGATACAGCGCGCAGCGAGTTGAATGAGACCATCGAGTATTACGACGCCCAAGCCGCCAATCTCGGCCAGGATTTCGCCGACGAAGTCCGGCAGGCAACCATCCGGATTGCGAGATTTCCAACCGCATGGCAAGTGTCGAGTCAGAGAACGCGCCGCTGTTTGCTCGAGCGATTTCCGTACGCCTTGATTTATGCCGTCCGCGATGAAGAGATCCTGATCGTCGCGGTCGCGCATCAACACCGCAAGCCGGGCTACTGGAAGTCGAGACTCAAATAAACCGATCTTGGCAAAGCAAACAGCACGAAGCGCATCAGCCACTAACTCGCCAGCCCTCGGTGCCACGAGTCCATATCCTCGCCCGCGCCACCTCATCCCTCACGGCGATCAAAGACATCGCTGACCGCCTCGCCAATCACCCTCCCCTAATCCCGCCAAACCACATCTCCCATTTCTACTCAAACTGACTTAGACTCCATCGTCGCGAAAACGCCGGTAAGCCAGTCGATAAACAAGGCTCACCAAAAAGCCAAACCCCAGATTTGGCGGGTGTTTTCAGACAGAAAAGCCCCAAAACGCGCGCCAATACTAGGGTTTACCCAGGCTTACTCTCTAACCGACGCCAGACCAAAAATCAGATGACCCCACCAAAGGTTGCACTGATCACCGGTATCACGGGCCAGGACGGCTCTTACCTCGCCGAGCTGTTGCTGAACAAAGGCTATGTGGTCCACGGCATCAAGCGCCGCACCTCGCTCTTCAATACTGATCGCATCGACCACCTGTACAAAGACCGCCACGAGAAAGACGTAAAGCTCTTTTTGCACCACGGTGATATGACGGACTCGATGAGCCTCACACGCATCATCCAGCAGGTGCAGCCGGACGAGATCTACAACCTCGCCGCGCAAAGCCATGTGGCGGTGAGCTTCGAAGAACCGGAATACACGGCTAACGCCGACGGCATCGGCGCGCTGCGGGTACTGGAAGCGATCCGCATCCTCGGCCTGGAAAAGAAAACACGCTACCAAGCATCCACCTCCGAGCTATACGGGCTGGTATAGGAAACGCCGCAGAAGGAAACCACACCCTTCTACCCACGATCCCCCTACGCCGCCGCCAAGCTCTACGCCTACTGGATCACCATCAACTACCGCGAGGCATATGGCATCTACGCCTGCAGCGGAATTTTGTTTAACCACGAGTCGCCTGTTCGCGGCGAAACCTTCGTCACGCGCAAGATCACCCGCGCACTGGCACGCATCAAGCTCGGCCTGCAAGATTGCCTATACCTCGGCAACATGGACGCCAAGCGCGACTGGAGCCACGCACGCGACTACGTGGAAGCCATGTGGCTGATGCTGCAACAAGACCAACCCGAAGACTTCGTGATCGCCACCGGCGTGCAATACAGCGTGCGCGAATTCGTCAACGCCGTCGCCAACGAACTCGGCCTCACACTCAAGTGGAGCGGCAGCGGACTGCATGAACAGGCCACAGACCAGACCGGCAAAGTGCGCGTAGCCGTTGACCCCCGCTACTTCCGCCCCACCGAAGTCGAAACCCTGTTGGGCGACCCCACCAAAGCCAAAACAAAACTCGGCTGGCAACCCACCACCAACTTTGCGCAGCTAGTGAGCGAGATGACCGCCGCCGACCTGCAAGAAGCCAAACAAATCGCGCTCTCGCAAGCGCACGGCTTCCCAACACTTAGCCAGAATGAGTAAGCCTGTCGCCCCGCTCGTCGCGCTAAACAGTGGCGTCAGCGATAATCGGAGTCTTGCATCAAGTCAAAGCAAGTCAAAGGGGTCAGCGTGATTTATTTTGAGCGTCCGGCAAAACAAATAACGGTATCTGACCCTCATGGCACTACCTTAAGCATATGCTCCTCGTTCTTGGGAACGGCATTGAGAACGAAAAATCGCTCCACAGCAGGCTGGTTCCTTCCTCCGCGACTGCGGGGGAACAACCACAAGGGTTGCGCCGGGCTAGGATGGGGGCGTGCCATTTTGAGCGACGCCATTTCGTATGTGCATCAACCCCATCCCAACCTTCCCCTGTCGCCAGGGGAAGGGGGTCATTCTGCGACGACGAGTGGCTTGGTTGTTGATTGAGTTCGTGCTCGCGAGCATGAACAACGCTTAAGTAAGTGCCATTCAACGCTGACCCCTTTGATTTCCGCTTTGATTTCCGCCCTTTGATTTCGTTTGAATAATCCGTGCCATCAGATGACGCCTTAACCCATGAATGACGCACTGCTTTTGAACCTGCACAGCCAGACCGCCAAGCCTGCCTACGCCTTGGTGCTGGATGCCGTTGGCCTGGGTGAAGGTGCGCGGCTGGAATTCAAAAACAGCTTCCAAAAAGAAGTGGTTGAAACCTTGGCCGCATTTGCCAATACCCGCGGCGGTTCGATCCTGGTTGGCGTCAGCGACAGCGGGCAAATTATTGGCGTAGCCATACAGCCAGAAACCGTGCAAGGCTGGGTCAATCAATGCAAGCAAAACACCAGTCCCAGCGTCATACCCGATATTGACTTGATCGAGGTTGATGGCAAAACCGTTGCAGTGGTAAGCATTACCGAATACCCCATTAAACCTGTTGCCTACAAGGGTCGATATTTCAAGCGCGTGGGCAACGCCAATCACCAAATGAGCGCCACTGAAATATCGGATGCGCACATCAAACTCATCAACTCCAGTTGGGACTACCACCCCGACCCAGAGCACGGCATCGAATCCATCTCGGCCAACAAAGTGCAAGCCTTTGCCAACGCCATTTCAGTCGATGCCCCGTTTGACGCCATTTTGGAAAAATTTGAACTGGTCAGGCAGGGTCGCCCCACCTTTGCCTGCTATTTGCTATTCGCTAAAAATGACCTCATGCTAACCACCATCGAGGCCGGTCGCTTTGCTACGCAGACCGTCATCAAGGACAGCATCACCAGCAAGGACACCCTGATTGAGCAGGTCGAGCGCATCATGGGCTTTCTTGTCAAACACACCAACAAGGCCTACATCTTCACCGGCAACCCCAAGCGCCAGGAGCGTTGGGACTACCCCATGGATGCGTTGCGAGAAATCGTCATCAACATGATCGTGCATCGCGACTACCGTAGCGCCAACGACTCAACCATCAAGTTCTTTGACGACCGAATCGAATTCTTCAACCCCGGCACCCTGCTGGACGACCTGACCATTGAAAAAATCAAAACCGGCAACTACAAATCGTACCTGCGCAACAAACAAATCGCCACCATCTTCAAAGAGCTCGAACTCATCGAGAAATACGGTAGCGGCGTGCGCAGGGTGATAGAAACCTTTGTTGCCTATGGCTTGCCGGAGCCTGTGTTGGAAGCCACCCAAGGCGGCATGGCCGTTACGGTTTTTAAACAACCAGGGGCGAAGCCTTCCAATAAATCTGTTGTCGGAGTAAGTGAGGGAGTAAATGAGGGAGTAAATGAGGGAGTAAACGGCGTTCTTGCACTCATTAACCGCCAGCCAGGCTTACGTGCCCCCGCGTTGGCCAAACTACTCAATACCTCGCCTAAAAATGTAGAGCGCTGGCTCAAACAGCTCCGCGATGCCAACTTGGTTGAATTCATGGGTCCGCCAAAAACGGGCGGATACCAACAAAAAAAACTGGCATTGCCCGGGTCAGATGGTCGTAACCCGGCAATCCCCTAAAAAATAATGACAAAAACATCCCACAGCGCATACACAGCGCACGCAAGCAGCGATCCAAACAATAGTTGCTTTGCGCTGCACCAACTCTACAGGCAACCTTGCGCATGGCTTGGACGAACTACCGCCCCGACATTGACGGGCTACGCGCTGCAATCCATGCCCCGCCCCTGCCCCCGCCTCAAACGTTCGGGGGGCAGGCTTGATCCGGGACCTCTAGCTAATGCCCGTACAGCATAACAACCACACTACCCAAACAAAGCCACCCACCCTAAACTGTCTCACCGGCGAACAACCACAAGGGTTGCGCCGAGCCGGTGCCCAAGTTAACCAAACAACCACCACAACCAATCTATTGAACCAGCACGATGAAGCATGAACCGTCATCCCAGCGGAGGCTGGGACCCAGTCCTTTGTATATCAGCGTGACGATGGACTGGATGCCAGCCTGCGCTGGCACGACGGCGGGCAACAATACAAATACACCGCGCGACAACCCTTGAACAAAGACTCAAAAATCTACATAGCCGGACACCGCGGCCTAGCCGGCTCCGCAATCGTGCGCGCGCTGCAAGCCAGCGGCCACACCAACATCATCACCCGCACCCACGCGGAACTCGACCTCATCGACCAACGCGCCGTCGAAGCCTTCTACGA
>JBCKPN010000074.1:0-10382 GCA_038901695.1 Usitatibacteraceae bacterium | reverse complement strand
TCAGCCAGTATACTGTATTCATGTACAGCACTAACAAAGGCGTCAAAAAACACATGCCTCCTTTGCGGTCCGCGCGCATTTTGGATCAGTTGCGCGAACGGATTCGATACCTTCATTACAGTCTACGGACGCCACAAGTCTACGCACGAAACTGTCGCGCCAGACGTACGAACGTAAGCCGTGTTTCGAGGTGCGCCGCGGCAGGAGAGTAGCGCGCCGCCACGTAGGCCTCAATCACAGCGCGAGCCTTGGCGCTGACGGCAGGTCGCGCCAATTCAACGCGCTTGAGAAAATCCACCGGCCCTTCGCTGGCGGACCGACACAAGCCCTGGCGCGCCATTTGGGCACAAAAGTGCTCAAACGCCGCGTCCACAGGTGACTTTCGGTTTCTGTACCCGCGTGCCAGCAAGATTAACCCGACGCCGCCGCCGGCGATGAACACACCACCAATCAGCCAGATGGCGAGCGTTCGCCAGTCGACATCCGGGATGCCGATGCCGTCGAACATGCCGCGTTGACGTTCCTGATTGAAACCAACTACCCAGCGGTTCCATTCGGTATTAATGGCATCCCAGGTATAGGCAACGCTGCGCAAAATACCGAGCCTGTCTGCTGCCAAAAGGTTGTCAAATACGCCTATCGGCCCGAGCGCGGCAGACATGCCGCGATTGATTCTCAGGGGCGACACGGCAAAGGTCGGATCGACCCGCAACCAACCGAGGTCAGACAGCCATACTTCAGTCCAGGCGTGCGCCTCGGCTTGCCGCACCACTAATTGACGGCTGACCGGATTGACCTCGCCACCTTGGTAGCCCGTGACGACGCGCGATGGCACGCCTGCTGCGCGCATGATTAACGCAAAACTTCCTGCGTAGTGCTCGCAAAATCCCAACTTGGTTTCAAATAGGAATTCATCCATCGGGTTGGCACCCAACGTTGGGGGCTCAAGCGTGTAGGTGAACTCCCGGTTGTACATGCGCATCAGCTCTTCAATGAGCACCTTGGTGTCGGGATGGCGCAGGCGCATCTGTTTGCCAAGCGCGATGGTGCGCGGATTGATGCGCTGGTTGTAATTCAAATAACGTTGCAACTCAGCGGGCGAACTTTCCGCATCAATGCGGTAGTTGAGATGCGAGGCAATGCTGTACGCCCGCAACGCGCTGACCGGTTCACGCGATCGCATCTGGTAGTCGGCTAGCATGATGGCGTTGGGCGGCAAGGCGCTGGGAATATCGAGCGCGAACAGCCACGGCTTGTTGTGCGGTTGCAGGGTGACGCGATAACGTGTTTCGGGCCCGAGCGCGGTGTATTCAACCTTCGACACAGGCAGCGCGTCGTACATACGCCAGCCGCGCCCGGACTGCATGCCGAGTACCGGACCGCGCCAATACAGGTCGGTGTTGTTGGGTACGGCACCTTCAAATTCCACGCGAAACGCGATTGCATCGGATTGCGATAATTTGGAAATGTCGCCCGGCGACATGCTGTCCGAGAGCCCAGTGCGTGCTTGCATTTCTTGTGGCGTATTCCACAGCGGCCCACTGACACGTGGGAACAGGATGAAGAACACGATCATTAACGGAATCGATTGAAATAGCAGCCACGCCGCCGGCACTAGGCGCTGTTTGATGCTCGCGTCGCTGTTGATGCGATTAAAGCCGATCAAGGTGGCGACCAGCAGCCACACGCAGACGAACATATAAGCGCCCATCAGAATGGTCTGCGAGTACAGAAAATTGGTTAGCGCCAGAAAAAATCCGAGGAAGATGACGACCATGGCGTCGCGCTTCATCTTCATTTCAAGCACTTTTAGGCAGAGCATGACGATCAGTAGCATCACGCCGACTTCGCGACCGAACAGGCGTCGATACTCGACAAAAGCGCCGGCCGTCACTGCCAACGCGATGGCAGCCATGACCAGCCAAGCGGGCGTGCGCAAGCCATTGCGCGCAACCCACCAACGCCACGCGCCGGCACCGAGACACACGACCGATGCCCACCACGGCAGCCGCTCGACGTGAGGGGCAATGACAAAACCCATCGCCGCGACTAGCCAGGTGATGTTGGCGAGGGTGAGGGCGCCAGACTGGATCAAACTTGCCTCGTCATTCGCGACCGAACAGCGCGAGCGACTCGAGGCATTGATCGCGGTGTTGACGCCCCATCGCCGGGTTGATGGTCAGGTTCGGCAGTTTTAGGCCGTACGGCACCAGCGCGCGTTCGGCCTGGGTCACCCACCAAGTCAGGCGCGACAGCCGCGCTTCCACGCCAAGCCCTTCGAGCGCCGCATAGTCGAGCCACAAGTCCGCGCTGGTGGTGGTGCCAAATTCCTTCACCATGAGGCCTTGTCCACGCGCTAGCGCTTTCCACGCAATCTGCCGCAGCGTGTCTCCTGGTCGGTAGGTGCGCAGCGACTGAAATTCTTCGTCGCCGGCGACTGGCAGATTGCCTTCACCATTTGCCGTCGCAAAAATCGGCAACGCGCCCGCGCCAGCGTCGGGCTTGGGGTAGATGAGGCAGCTCATGCCGAAATCGACGTAAGACCAGGCATGAAACAAACCCACCGGGTACTCGGTAAAAATTTCCAGCCGTCCACACTGCATCCGTCCGCGTGCCGCGGCGATAACACCGAGCGTCAGATTGGTGCTGGTGCCAGGTGCAATATCGCCAAAACTTGGCTCGGCGTCGCGAAGTCGGGCGCGTTTGACGCCAACCGCAAAGCGCGCCAAGCCCGGGTTCTTCATGACGACGTGAAACTGTGCGATATCGCCGGCGAACACCGGTTCGGCTTTGCCCGGTGTGATGGACAAGCGCGCAAGGTTTCGAAACGTATGCACCATCGACATGCCGCCCATGCTCGCCAACAGGAAAGTCAGCAAGAAGCCCAACGACAGGCTGTAATTGACCGACGCGATGAGCAGCAATACCAGTACGAAGGCGAAAAAATAACCGGTGCGCGACGGGATGATGAAAATGCGGCGTTGCGTCAGTTCGACCGGCGGCTGTTCTGGGATGCGCGCGCGGAATATCCAATCTGAGATGCGCTGCCGTAGCGTGAACGCAAGATCGTTGATCATCGACGCACGCGTATGGCGGAGGCGCGGTTATTTCGACGCTGCAGGCGTCGGCTTCGGTGTTGGCGTGGGCGGCGTTGCCGATTTTGCGGGTGCCACAGGCGACGTCGCCACTGGTGCCGCGCGATCGGCCTTCGCCGGTGCCGCTTTCGCGTCGCAATTTCTCAGTCCAGCCTGGAACTTGCGTAGTGCCGCCGTTTCGGGGCTGTCATTGCCCGTCGCCTTGGTGATCTTGCTGGCGCGCGTCTGAAAATCCACCATGACGTCGTTGAGTTCGAGCAGCCGTTCCTGCTTGGGTCGCCACACCGCCGGTGTCTTGTTCATTTCTCCGCTGCGGTTGGCCGCGTCGATGTCGGCAGAAAGTTTTTCGCGCTCGCACAAACGTGGCTCAAAGTCTGCGAACAATTTCTCAAGTTGTTCTTTCGGGTTGCCAATCGGGCGTGATTGCACGCCTTTGTTGGTATTCGGCTTCGCGACAGTGTTTTTGTTCGTGTCGCAAGGTCGGTCGGAATACTCAATTTTGCCGTCCGCGCCCTGACACTTGAACGCGGCGTGAGTCGGCAGTGCGACACCCAGCATTGCAACTAACAGCACGGCAGTAAGAGCATGGTAGAGGCGAGGATGGGTCTTCATGATGGACGGTTCGTGTAGTGGAATGGTGAGTCGTTAATCTAAAATGGCGTCGGTCAGTTTAGCGCGACGCCGATGAATCCGTTGCGCTCACCTTTACGGGATCGGCACAGAACTGATGAGTTCCTGTGCCGGATCGATGGCTTTGGCGTTGCCGCGAGAGATGGCGCGCAGGCGATGGCCGACCACGGCCGCGGCGACTGTTTGTACGTCCTCTGGCAACACCAGCTTGCGACGCGAAAGCAACGCCCACGCTTTCGCGGCACGCAGCAGTGCTAGTCCGGCACGCGGCGACAGTCCCATTTCGAAGTGTGCACTGTCGCGGGTGTGATTGACCAGTGCCTGTACGTAGTCAATCAGCGCGTCGGAAACGTGCACGGCGGCAACTTCACGCTGCAAAGACTCGAGTTCGCCAGCGCTCATCAGCGGCTTGATGCGGGCGACCATGTCACGCCGATCCTCGCCGCGCAGCAGCGCTCGCTCGGCGGTCTGATCTGGGTAGCCTAAGCGAATGCGCATCAGAAAGCGGTCGAGCTGCGATTCGGGTAACGGAAACGTGCCAACCTGGTGCGATGGGTTTTGCGTGGCGATGACAAAAAACGGCTCAGGCAGCGCCATCGTTTTGCCGTCAACGGTGACTTGTTGCTCTTCCATCGCTTCGAGCAGCGCCGACTGCGCCTTCGGGCTGGCGCGATTGATTTCATCGGCCAGAATCACTTGCGAAAAAATTGGCCCCGCGTGAAATCGAAAGGTGGACGATTCGCGATCAAAGATGGAAACACCAACGATGTCGGCCGGCAACAGGTCGCTAGTGAACTGAATACGCTGGTACTTAAGACCCAACAGACGCGCCAGGACGTGCGACAACGTGGTCTTGCCGACGCCCGGAACATCTTCGATGAGCAAATGTCCGCGCGCCAGAATGCAGGCAATCGCCATGCGAATCTGCGTATCCTTGCCCAGAATGATTTCACCGGCACGCAACGCCACGGCGTGGATGGCCAGATGCGCATCGTTGGCTGCGGACGCGGTCGCCCCCGCAGTGGACGCGAACTGGTCGGGGTGCTTCTTTTCAAAAAGCATGACTAAGATCCCTCATGGTTGTCCGAGTTTACCGCGTGTATTGCGATCCGGTCAGGTGGCTCGGCACGGAATTGTTTTACAGAATGCCAAAAATAAATCACGCTAACTCCTTTGATTAGTCAGCCCTTGGCAAAACAAATCACGCTGAACATCCCTTTGACTCAATTTTTGCCTGAAACAGCTCGCCAAATGGCGACTTTGATGTTTAGCCTTGATGTTTGGTTTTGACGTTTTATTCGTCGCCCCCGCAAACAGCATTGCATAATCTGACAATGGAAATTTCGACGTACCACGCGACATCGACCAGCAAATCTCGCATCGCGCGCCGCATGGCGTGGATTGTGGGTGCCGTGGCGCTGCTGGTCGTGCTCGCCGCGCTGTTGGTACCGGCTATCGCCAGACGCGCGATTGAGGAGCAGGGCAGTCGCGCCCTGGGCCACGCGCTCACGGTGGAAGCTGTCTCCTTCAATCCACTGACGCTGACCGCAGAGATCAAAAATATTTCCGTCGCTGACGCCGACAAGGCGGCACCGCCATTGCTGTCGATCCCGCAACTGACAGTTGGTCTCTCATGGGCGTCGATATGGCACATGGCACCCGTGCTCTCTCGCCTGAAGATCGTCGCACCGCGATTCAATATTGTTCGTCTCACACCAGACAAATTCAATATTTCGGCGGTCGTCGACAAGCTGTTGACCCCGAGTGATCCAAACAATCCGCCGCGCTTTTCAGTTTCAAACATCACGATCCACGACGGCACCATCGCCTTCGACGATCAACCGTTGAAGAAGTCGCACCGCATCAACACGATCGAGTTCGGCATTCCATTCATCTCCAATTTGCCGCGTGATGTCGCGATTCACGTTGTGCCGACTTTTTCCGCAAACGTGAATGGCACGGTGTTCAAATTCAAGGGCAAGACGCTGCCGTTCTCGGCGTCGCTGGAATCAACGTTCGAACTCGTCGCGCGCGATCTCGACGTACCGACTTACCTCGCTTATCTTCCGGCGCTGCCGGTGAACGTCACCGCAGGGACGCTCGACGTCAACGCCACGATCAGCTACCACAAGGCGAGCGCATCGACACCGCAACGCCTGCACGTGACCGGCGGCGCGACCATGCGCAAGTTTGCGATGAACGATGCCAGCGCAAAGCCGCTGCTGTCATTCGACAGCCTGACGGTGAGCAACGCCGACCTCACACCGCTCGCCGCGCAAGCCCGCTACGCACTGGGCAATATCGCCTTCAGCAAGCCCATCGTACACCTCGCGCGCGGTACAAACGGTGGCATCAATTGGGCGACTCCTGGCGCGAATCCGGGCACGAAATCTGGTTCCAACCTCGGGCAGAGCGCAACCACAAAAACAGACAAACTCGCGACCACATGGCGAGCCGATAAATTCTCTATCGATGGTGGAACGCTGGCCTGGTCGGATGCGACGAAAGCGCTCGGCGGCGTGCCGTTTTTGGCGACGCTTCGCGACGTCAAGCTGAGCCTTGACGAGATCGATTCGTTGAAGCCAGAGGCCATGAGCGCGGCGACACTGAGCCTGCTCGGCAGCGACGGCGAAAGCGTCAACGTCGAAGGCAAGGTTGCGCTGCTCGCCAGTGAACCTTCCGCCGCCGTCGCTGATGTGCGCGTCGCCGCCAAAGGATTGCGCCCACAGCCCTATCGCGCCTATTGGCAATCACGGGTGAATGCCCTCATCGAAGGGGGTAAGCTCAATCTCGACACCACCCTCAAACTCAATCGCGCGACGGCACCGGGTAGCGATGTTGCTTGGCAACTCAGCGATGGCGAACTCGAACTCGGCAAGAGCCGTGTCTTCGCCGGCAAGGAACGCAAGACACCGATCGCGCAGACCGAAACCTTGCGCGCGAAGGGTGTGAATATCAACAGCGCAGCGCGCAGTGCACGCGTGGCTTCAATCGATGCAACCGCGCTGAACGTGAACTTGCGCAAGTCGACCGGCAACTGGAATTTTGTGGAGATACTCGTCCCATCCTCCGCACCCAGCGCCGCGAACAACGCGCCGTGGACTGGTGAACTGACGAATCTTGCGATGACCGGCGGCATCTCGGTGCGCGATGAATCGGGCAGCAAACCGTTTCGCATCAACGCCTCGGCCATGACGCTTGCCGCCAGCGGACTTTCCAACGTCAAATCCGCCAAGGCGGCAATCAACTTGCAGACCAACGTTAACCGACGCGGACGCCTCACGCTGACGGGCTCGGTGACGCCGCACGCAAAGCGTGGTGATCTGCAAGTCGATGCGCGCGAGCTCGACCTCGCCGCCATCAATGCACTGACCACGCGATGGCTGAACGTGGAACTTGCTTCCGGTGTGCTGACCTATCGCGGCGTAGTTTCGTTTAACGCTGGCGATGCCGCCAAGCCTGTCGACGCACGCGTCACCGGTCAAGCGCTGGTTGCCGACTTTCTGGCACTCGACAAGGTCAATGGTGCCGAGTTTGCAAAATGGAAAACGCTGGCTTTCGACGGCATCGATGCACGCGTCGGAAATGGACCTGCCGTCATCAATATCGGCGGCGTTGCACTGGACGGCTACTACGCGCGATTGATTTTGAATGCGAACGGGCGGCTGAACTTGCAGGACCTGCTGATCAAGGCAGACGCACCTGCCGCCAACATTTCGCTGACGACGCCCGTGCCAGCGCCCGCCACGCCCGTGGTGAGCACCGCGAAGACAACGACCGTCACCTCGGTGGCCAAACCCGACGATGGTGATCGTCCGATCTACCGCGTCGGCAAAGTGACGCTCACTGGAGGCAACATCAACTTCAGCGACAACTTCGTGCGGCCCAATTATTCGGCGAATCTCACCGACATGACCGGCACCTTGTCCGCCGTCGCCTCCGACGCACCGGCACCGGCGCAGATCACACTGCGTGGACGTGTGGATGGCGATGCCGCAGTCGCAATCGATGGTCGCGTCAATCCGCTGGCCAAGCCTTTGTTCCTCGACGTGGCTGGTAGTGCCAAAGGTATAGAGCTCACACGGCTCTCGCCCTACTTCGCCAAGTACGCAGGCTATGCGATTGAAAAGGGCAAGATGTCGGTCGAGATCAAGTACTTTGTCGAGAACAACAAGTTCACCGCTGAGAACCGCGTGTTCCTCGATCAGCTCACCTTTGGCGACGCGGTGGACAGCCCCGATGCGACCAAGCTACCGGTGCGTCTGGCAGTCGCCTTGCTGAAAAATAGTCGGGGCGAAATTGATGTGAACCTGCCGATCACAGGTTCGATCGACGATCCACAGTTCTCGGTCGGCGGAATTATCGTGCGGCTCATTGTCAATCTGCTGACCAAGGCGATTGCATCACCCTTTGCCTTGCTCGGTGCGGCATTCGACGGTGGCAGCGCCGATGAGATGCGTGTGGTCGAGTTCGCTCCGGGATCTGCAGCACTCGACGATGCGGCGCGCAAAAAGCTGGACACCTTGGCGCGTGCACTCAAGGATCGCCCTGCTCTTAAACTCGATATCACCGGCCGGGTGGATCCAAAACGCGATGCCGACGGCAGCCGACGTGCGTCGCTCGCCGCCGCCATTCGCGCACAAAAACTGAAACAGTTAGTCGCGCGTGGACGCAGTGTGAATCTCGATAGCATCACTGTGACGCCTGAGGAATATCCAAAACTGCTCGAAGCCGCCTACAAGGACGCAAAGTTTCCAAAGCCGCGTAACGTCCTCGGTTTAGCCAAATCATTGCCTGCAGAGGAAATGGAAACGCTGATGCTGACCAACAGCGTATTCGGCGAAAACGAACAACGGTCGCTGGCCAATAAACGCGTTGATGTGGTTCGCGAAGTGCTGCACGCCGTGCTTGGCGACAGATTAGTTGAGCGCGTGTTTGTCATCGCGCCGAAACTGACCACGGCTGGTCTCAAGGAAAGTGACAACGCCGCACGTGTGGAATTTGGATTGCGGCATTGATCCGCAAATTTTGTGATTTTGTGGTCTCCGTGAGAGTGCCTGTGTCGGCGTGGGTATAGGAATTTCAAACCCGCTTTTTGACAGCGACCAATATATGCCCGGCCTTCAGATCGGTCAAATGCGCAACATTTCACGCGCTTTCCTATCCGCCCGGTAATAAGTTCATCAAAACCGACCCACCCAACCGCGCCAGGCAGCCGATTTTCTCTGCAAGGCGCCGCCGATTTGCCAATCACCGCCCGCACCATCCCGCGCCCGCCGGTAAAGCCTGCCCGCGCTGGTTTCACGTCACCACTCACGCCGCCTCAAATAGCCACTCCCGCCGCGCCGGTTTGACACTTGCTCAAGTCGCTGATCAATCAGCCCTTGCAGGCCATCAGCCTCAAAACGTGCCACGTAGCGCCGAAAACTACGATCACACATGCCCAGAATCTGGGCTGCCTGCGCTTGTGTGAGCCGACCGGCCTGCCATCCTTCGTATGTCTGTTCGAATCTCATCTTGCGTATCTCCTGTAACAACGCTGTCCGTCCCATCGGCCACCTCCTAAAAGGAGCCATAGTGGAATCGGGCAACTCGCGTGCTACAAAACCGGACAGATGATGAAACCGTGACAGCGCTACTTCTTGCAACGCTCGCCACTTGTGCGTTTGAACCTATTTGGCGAAAATGGTTTATGGATACTACAAAACGCGCTGCGCGACGAACCGCACTCATCACCCATCCGGTTTGCTTGCAACACGAAATGGGCCCTCACCATCCGGAGTCACCCGCGCGTTTGGCGGCGGTGCTGCAAGCGCTGGAACGCACCGGCCTCTCCGATCGGATGGAGCGGGTCGAAGCGCCCTTGGCAACGGTCGAGATGCTCGCTGCGGCGCACGATGCGGATTACGTGGACTCGATCTTTGCCGCAGCGCCGCACCACGACTACGCTTACCTTGACCCCGACACGTCAATGAATGTGCATACGCTGGAGGCAGCGCGCCGCGCTGCGGGGGCGGTTGTTGAAGGCGTTGATCGCGTCATCGGGGGCATTAATCGCAACGCCTTTTGTGCCATCCGGCCTTGCGGACATCACGCCACGATTGGACGCGCGATGGGTTTTTGCATCTTTAATAATGTCGCTGTCGGCGCGCGCCACGCCATCAATGCGCACGGTTTGGAGCGCGTTGCGATTCTGGATTTTGACGTCCATCACGGCAACGGCACGGAAGACATTTTTCATGACGACGACCGGGTGTTGCTGTGCTCGTCGTTCCAGCATCCCTACTATCCGGGCAGCGGCGCGGACTCGGGCAACGCTCACATCATCGCGACGCCGCTCGCCGCAGGCACTGGCAGTGCACAGTTTCGGGCGGCCATTGAAGCGACGTGGCTACCGGCGCTCGACGATTTTCAGCCCCAGTTGATCATCATTTCGGCCGGGTTTGATGCACATCGGGACGACCCTTTGGCGCAACTCGAGTTAGTCGAGGACGACTACGTCTGGGTCACGCGACAGATTTCACAAGTGGCCGACCGGTACGCGGGTGGCAGGATTGTCTCGGCGCTCGAAGGTGGTTACAACCTTGCCGCGCTCGGCACCAGCGCCGCAGCGCACGTCGGCGCGTTGATGGAGTAGGGCGGGGCGTTACTTGGTGC
>JBCKPN010000073.1:0-10554 GCA_038901695.1 Usitatibacteraceae bacterium | reverse complement strand
CTGCAGCTCTGCGCGTTAATGGCATTGATGTGCCTGTCCGCCATGGGCAACGGCGCGACGATCAACAGCGCGTTGGATGGTGACGCTGCTGCAGTGCCAGCCGCCGCCCCAGATCTCGCCTCCCAACTCGTCATGCAAGCGCTCGGCTTGATGGGCACGCGCTATAAATTCGGCGGCAATTCACCAGAGATCGGGTTTGATTGCTCCGGATTTGTCCGGCATTTATTCGGGTTAGCCGTCGGTCGCCCGCTGCCGCGCACGTCCGTCGAGATGAGTCGACTCGGCGAGAAAATTGCGCGCGGTCTACTCGAACCTGGCGATCTGGTGTTTTACAACACGCGCCAACGCGCGTTTTCACACGTCGGCATTTACATCGGCGAAGGGCGATTCATTCACGCGCCGTCAAAGGGCCGCGCAGTCGAAATCGTTGATCTGGATGATCCTTACTGGGCGCGTCGCTTCAACGGCGCACGTAGGCTGTTGCCGACCATCATCGGACCAGCGCTACCCAGCACCTCTGCGACTGCGCCATAAGCAAAAACGCCGCGTCTTAAACAACAATGCCGCGTCATAAACAAAAACGCCGCGTCAACATGACGCGGCGTTTTTTGTGGCGAAAGGATTCGCTCCGCCGAGTGGTCGCGATTTACTCGCCAAACATACGTTGTTTTAATTCGCGTCGCTCTTGCGCTTCGATGGTCAGAGTGGCGGTGGGCCGCGCCAACAGACGCGGAATGCCGATCGGGTCACCCGTCTCTTCGCAATAGCCGTACGAGCCGTCTTCGATGCGTATCAGCGCCGATTCCACTTTTTTCAACAGCTTGCGTTCGCGATCACGCGCACGTAGCTCGAGCGCATGCTCTTCTTCGAGCGTCGCACGATCAGCCGGGTCTGGAACAATCGACAACTCGCGCAGGTGTTCGGTCGTTTGACCAGCGTTTTCGCGCAATTGCGATTGGAGTTCTATCAGCCGCTGCTTGAAAAATGCGCGCTGCTCCTTCGACATGTATTTGTCTTTTGACTGCTTGAGGATCTCGGCCTCCGATAAATAGCCCTCGACGCCTTTGGTTTTCGGGTTAAACGGCAGGACGTTGGAGTGCACCGCCTTTACCGTCATCGATTTGGGCAACGCGCGGATCGGCACTGGCACGGCTTTGATTGGAACCGGTGCTACAGCGACCAGCGTCGGGCGCGCGGACTGCTTGCCCACTGGTGTTTTGGGTCGTTCTAGCGCTGCCAGGACTGACACCGGAGCCTTTGTCGATTTGAATTGCAGCTTGGCTGGCAGCTCTTTGGCAGGCGCGGCTTTTGGGGGCGGTTTGCTGGTTGCTTTTGACGCGACTTTGGCGACTGCTTTGGTCGCCGTCTTGGTGGCTGTTTTAGGCAATGCGGCTTTCGGGCGTGTGGATTTGACGAGTGCGGGTTTGGTCTTCTTGATCACTTTTGGCGGTGCTTGGGTAGGTTTCTTTGCCTTCGTCGCGAGCCGAGCCTTGGTGCGCTGGGTGGTCGCAACCGCCTTGCGGCCTTTAACGACGGCTTTGGGAAGCGCTTTTTTCGGCGACTTGCGGACTGACTTGGCGGTTGCCTTGGTTTTGGCAACGGCTTTGGCTTTCTTGACGGGTGTCTTGACTTTCGGAGCGACCTTGCGCGCGACTTTTTTCTTCACCACTTTAGTGGCTTTCGCGTGCTTGGTTGCTTTGCCGCCCGGCTTACGCTTGGTCGCCGGCTTGGCTTTTTTTGCAGTAGCCAACTTGATCTCCTCAGCAGGTGATTGCTCTGCTTTCGCCAGCACCCGTGGCGGGTAGCCATTTGTCGAAAACGCGTAAGTCTACTGAATCTATAGGGCAAAAACAATGAATCATTGCCTTATTGCAATTCCTTGAAAAATAAGCGCTTTTCCTGACCTAACGGTGTTCGTCGCGGTACTCGTTGAAACGGCGGCAAACGCTGTGCTCGCGCGAGCGCGACCCAGAGCGACCCGACGAAATCCCGCGCCAGTCCTTGCGCCCTTCGTCGGCGTGTCGGCCACGGATGTTAACGAGAATCATTCTTGTTAAACTGTGGAATGTCTTCCACGACCCATCCCCCATCCGCAGCCGGAAAACTTTCGACGGACGCGCCTTGGCGGCGCGCTGTTCGGCAACCGGGGCGGCTCATCGGTGCGACGTTGATTGCGACCGCGCTGTTGTTGCCGCTCGTGACGGTCATGCATAACGTGTTCACGCCCGACAGCGGTGCCTGGGCGCACATTCGCGACACAACGTTGGACGATATGCTGGCCAATTCGTTGCTGTTGCTCCTGCTGGTGGGCATCGCCGCGATCCTGCTCGGTGCCGGTGCGGCGTGGCTGACGGCGAAATATGACTGGCGCGGCCGCCGAACCTTCGAGTGGCTGCTGGTGCTGCCATTGGCGATGCCAGCCTACGTGATGGCGTTTGCCTACACTGATTTGCTGCAGTACTCGGGGCCGTTGCAGAGTGGATTGCGCGACGCGTTCGGCTGGCACAGCAAGAGCGATTATTGGTTTCCTGATATCCGCTCCATCGGCGGCGCAGCGGCAATTATGGGTTGCGCCCTCTACCCGTATGTATATCTGCTCGCGCGAGTTGCCTTCCTCGAGCGTTCTGCCTCGCTGCTAGAGGTAGGCCGAAGTCTCGGTTATGGTCGCATCGCGCTGCTATTTCGCGTCACCTTGCCGCTGGCCAGACCCGCACTGGCGGCTGGTGTCGCTTTGGTGATGATGGAAACACTCGCCGACTACGGCACGGTGGCCTACTTCGGCATCAATACTTTTACCACCGGCATCTTCAACGCGTGGTTTGCGCAAGGCGATCGCGTCGCGGCGGCCAAACTCGCGACGCTTTTGCTCGCATTCGTCGCGGTGGTACTTTTGCTCGAACGCTGGGCGCGACGCCGCTCACGATTCGCCGATACGCAGCCGCGTCACGCCATCCGCACCCGCCTCCACGGCGCGGCGGCGGTCGGCGCGTTCATCGGCTGCGTAATTCCGGTCGCCGTGGGATTTGTGTTGCCAGTCCTGCTGCTGCTGCGATTGGCGCTGGGCGAATCGGGCAACGCACACTTGGCGTTTGATCGATTCAGTGACTTCCTGCTGCTCGCGTGGAACAGCTTTTCACTTGCCGCGCTCACCGCTTGCATTGCCGTCGCGATCGGTCTGACGCTCGCCTATTTCAATCGACGCTCACCTAGCATGGCCATGCGTGTGGCGAATCGCGCGGCAGGATTGGGCTACGCGATTCCGGGCACGGTGATCGCCGTCGGCGTGCTCATCCCTATCACTGCACTCGATCATCGACTCGCCGACACCATGAGTGCTTTACTCGGGCGCGACACCGGGCTGTTGCTCACGGGCGGCTTCAGTGTGCTGGTGTACGCCTACCTGATTCGATTTCTTGCCATCAGTTTGCAGACCTGTGAAGCCGGTTTTGCCAAAATTACACCGAGCATGGACAGCGCCGCGCGTTCGCTCGGGGCGAACAATCGCGAGGTGGTGCGCTTTGTGCACATTCCGCTGTTGCGCTCGAGTCTGATTACGGCGGGTCTGATGGTGTTCGTCGACGTCATCAAAGAACTACCTGCCACGCTGGTGATGCGGCCCTTCAATTTTGATACGCTCGCCGTGCGAACTTACACGCTAGCCAAAGACGAGCGCCTCGCCGAAGCGTCGGTCGCCGCGCTCGCCATCGTGCTGGTGGGGTTGATTCCGGTGGTGTTTGCCTCGCGGGCGATTACGGCCGGGCAAGGGGTGAAGTCGGGCACCTAGTGTCTAGTTGAGTCCCCGAATCGTCGCCAATGGTGGCGCATTCACCGCCTGTCTGGTGCCAAACAATCCAGCCGCCGCAATACTCACCCCGCCACCGACGATGCCAATCACCGGTATCCACCAGTTGATGAGGTAAGGCACATTCAATACCCGCTCGGACAGCACCGCCGCCAGCGACATCGCACCCACGCTCGCGATCAATCCCGCCAGCAACCCAATGGCGAGAAACTCGGCCAGTTGCAACACCATCATCTGGCGTCGGCTTGCCCCCAAGGTACGCATGACAGCAGCGTCGAAGACACGTTCGTCCTGCGTCGTCGCAATGGCGGCGTAGAGCACGACAATGCCCGCGGCGAGCGCGAACATGAAGACGTACGAGACCGCGTTGGCGACTTGATCGGTAATCACCCGCACTTGGTTCATGATTGCAGTCAGATCAATCACTGACAAATTCGGAAACTGCCGAATCAATTCGTTGACCACCATTTCTTCGTCCGACGCCAAGTGAAAGCTGGTGATGTAGCTGGCCGGATAGCTGTCGAGTACGCCACGATTGGCGATGACGAAAAAATTGGCTTTGAACGAATCCCACTCGACTTTTCGCAGGCTCGTGACCTTGGCCGTGAAGCGTGCCCCGGCCACGTCATATGTGAGCATGTCACCGAGCTTGATATTGAGCGTCTTTGCGATGCCCTCTTCCACCGAAAACTGCGGTGCCGAATCGTCCGCCGACCAAAATTTCCCGGCAACGATTTTGTTATCGAATTGCAGATTGTCGGCCCACGACAAATTGAACTCACGCTCAGCGAGCCGTTTGGCGCGTTCATCCGTATAGCCGCGTTGCGCGACCGGAACGTCGGACACCGAGATCAGTCGTCCGCGGATCATCGGATACAAGTCCGGTGTCTTCATATTGCGCTCGGCAAAGTAAGCGCGAACCTTTGCCAACTGGTCGTCCTGAATATTGAGCACAAACCGGTTCGGCGTGTCGGCGCGGATTGAGCCCTGCCAGCGCGCAATGAAGTCAGTGCGCACCAGTGTCAGCAGTAGCATCGCCATGATGCCCAGCCCGAGCGCGACAATCTGTACCAGGCTCGCGCCAGCGTGGCGTTTCATATTGGCGATACCGTAGCGCCACGACCCACTCACCGCACCACGTAAGCTGGCCGCAAATTGAATCAACGCCCAGCCGGCAAGTGCGGCGACGCCGAGGGCGACCACAAATCCACCCACGGCAATAGCGCCCAACTTGATGTCACCGGCGCGCCAGACAATCAGCGCCGCGAGCGTCGCAAAACCGAGTATGTAGGCAATCGTCGCGGCACCGTCAAACGGATCGAGTTCGCGGCGCAACACGCGCAGCGTGGGTACACGTCGCAATGCCAGCAATGGTGGAAGCGTAAAACCGAGCAACAGCACCATGCCGATGGCCAACCCCTGCAGCACTGGCAGCCATGTCGGCATTGGCAGTCTGACCGTAAATATCCCCGATAACATGCTCGCCAAGCCCTCCTGCGCGACATAGCCGATCACGGTCCCGACCACGCAGGCGCCTAAGCCGAGCATCATGAGCTGCCAAAAATTGAGCATGAAAATGTCCGCTTGGCTCGCACCAAGGCAACGCATCATCGCCGCGCCATCAAGTTGGCGTCGCGAAAAACGACGTGCGGCAAGCGCCACGGCCACCGACGCAAGAATGACCGATAACAATGCGGCGATACCCAGAAATCGCTGTGCCCGATCAAGGGCGACACGAACTTCGGAGCGCGCGTCGCGCACGCTCTCCAGTCGCTCGCCGCGTTTGAGCGTGCCTCTGAATTCGGCGGCAAACTGATCCACCGTCGACTTGTCACCAGCAACCAGCAACGCATAATTGACGCGGCTGCCGACCTGCAACAGTTGCGTGGCTGCAAGGTCTTTCATGTTTAGCATCACACGCGGCGCGATACCGAAGTAGTCGAGCACGCTATCGGGCTCCTTGGTGAGCACTTTGGTCACCGTCAGCTGCGTTGCGCCGATTCGCAGCCGATCACCGATCGAAACATTGATGCGCGCCAGCAATACACTCGGCAGCCAAACCGTACCGGACTCCGGGACGTCGCTCGCGGCGCGATCCGGCGCACCCGGTGCGTCGGCGATACGTAGCTTGCCGCGCAACGGGAATCCCTCAGTGACCGCCTTGATCTCGGCCAAGTTGACGCCCTGCCCGCGCGTCGTGTCACCCGACACCATGCTCGGAAACGTTGCGGTGTGCGCCGTGAGGAGTCTAAGACGCGCCGCCGCTTCAACAAATCGCGCATCAATGGGCTGGTCTGATCGCACGACCGCGTCGGCCGCGATGAATTCATTGGCCTGCTGGTTAAGCGCGGCTTGCACGCGATCGGCAAAAAACGCCACCGTCGTCACGCTCGCGACTGCAATCAACAGCGCGACCATCAACACCTGCGCCTCGGCGGCGCGGGCGTTACGGCGCAGCAGCTTTAGCGCGAGCCGGAGTGTTTGCATCGCAACGCACGGCGAGGAGTCTCAATGGATAAACACCAGCACTGGTGCGCTTTCCCAGCCAAAAATGCCTGAAAACGCCCGCCAATTGGCGCATTTGAATTATTTTGTTCGACCATGAGCCTACATCGCCATCGCATGTTGATGCTCTTCATCGGTCACCACACCAGCATCGATGCTCAGGCGGCGTGCGCAACGCGACGCGATGCCGAGGTCGTGGGTCACGACAATGAGCGTGGTGCCGCGTTCGCGGTTGAGTTCGAACAACAAATCGATCATGGTGCGCCCGGTCTTCGCGTCCAAATTGCCGGTCGGCTCATCCGCAAACAGCAGTTTCGGCTCGGTGACAAACGCACGCGCAATCGCGACGCGCTGCTGCTCGCCGCCGGAAAGTTGTTTCGGATAGTGTTTGACGCGCGCAGCCAGCCCCACCCGGTCGAGGATGGACATGGCACGCGTTCGCGCCTCGCTGACGCCGGCAAGTTCGAGCGGCAGCATCACATTCTCGAGTGCGGACAATGATGGCAACAACTGGAACGACTGAAACACAAAACCGACCAGACGACCGCGCAACTTGGCGCGTCCGTCTTCATCAAGCGCAAATAAATCCTCGCCGTTAATCGCGATTTGACCCTCGCTCGGCGTGTCGAGCCCCGCCATCAATCCCAGCAACGTAGACTTGCCGGAGCCAGATGCGCCGACCACCGCGACCGCCTCGCCGCGCAGCACAGTAAAATTGGCGTTACTGACAATGGTCAGCTCACTATCCGTCGTGGTCACGCGTTTGGAAACCTGGTGCACACGAATGATTTCATCAACCAACGCCCCCGCTTGACCAACGTCGTTGCCCGAAACACCCCGCGCCGACAGCGTTGCGGCAGCGGTGGGCGGCGCGTTGAACTCGGAGACCGGTGGCGCACTCGAAATCGACGTTGACACATTCATGAAGTGACTCGGAAAATTGGCAGTGTGGAAATTATTGGGGCAACCGCCCCGGTTTGACAGTCTTGCACGACGGGTGGACGAATACTTGGAACCAACAGCCGATTTATCGCATATTTCCGTTGCTGTGCCATCGTGCGCCACTCGCCAGCGCGGCGCGTGGGCAGCGATTGCTCGAACCACCATTTCGGGCGTTGTCGTGACCGCGTTCGTCCTGTTCGCGCTTCCGGCGTTGGCCGGCCGCCCCCAGGCTGCACGGCACACCGTGATGGTGTTCGGCGATAGCTTGTCGGCCGCATATGGGCTCAAGCCGGACGAAGGATGGGTCGCGCTGATGGCGAATCGCTTATCGGCGCGCGGCGTCGCGGTCATCAATGCCAGCATCTCTGGGGAGACCACCAGCGGCGGCTTGCGGCGTATCAAGGGCGATATCGAACGCAACAAACCGACGCTGGTGGTGGTCGCACTCGGTGCCAACGACGGACTGCGCGGACTGCCGGTCGCCGAGACACGGCGCAATTTGGCTGGCATGCTGGACGCCATCAAACACAGTGGCGCACGCGCCGTGTTGGTTGGCATCCGAATTCCGCCCAACTTTGGCATCGAATATGCCGGCAATTTCAAGAACCTCTATGGTGTGCTCGCCGCCGAACGCCGCCTGCCTTTGGTGCCGTTCCTGCTCGATGGCATTGCGGAGAACTTCGACAATTTTTTGCCCGACCGTTTGCATCCTAGTGCGGAAGCGCAGCCGCGTATTTTGCAGAATGTACTGCCAGTGATTGAGCGCGCGCTTCTGCTCACTCCAGCGGGCGCGACCGCCCGTGAAACGCCGCGACCATGAACGACGTTCCGGTAACGCTGCTCGCCGCCCGACACCAGCCGCGCTCGGGATCCGTCGCACTGCCGCTGTCCCTCGGCGAACTGCAAGCCTACAGCACCATTATCGACACACGCAGCCCGGCAGAGTGGCAACTTGATCACCTTCCCGGTGCACTATCCTACCCGGTGCTCAATGATGACGAGCGCGCCACCGTCGGTACTTTGTACAAGCAAGCCTCTGGATTCGAAGCCAAGAAAGTCGGCGCGGCACTCGTGGCGCGCAATATCGCCGCGCACCTCGACGTGGCGTTTCGCGACAAACCGAAGAACTGGCGACCGCTGGTCTACTGCTGGCGCGGCGGCACGCGCTCTGCCGCGTTCACGCATATCCTGCGCCAGATCGGCTGGGATGCGGTGCAGTTGCAAGGCGGCTACAAGCGTTGGCGAGCACAGGTCGTGCAAGATCTGTTGCACATGCCGACGGCGTTCGCGTTTGTCGTCATTTGTGGGCGCACCGGCTCGGGCAAGAGTCGATTGCTCGACGCCCTCGCCGGACTCGGCGCGCAAGTGCTCGACCTCGAAGCGCAGGCCGCACACAAAGGCTCGGTGCTGGGCGATTTGCCGGGTCAGCTGCAGCCGAGTCAGAAAATGTTCGATTCGACTATCTGGGCGACGCTGTCGCGGTTTGATCCTGGCCAACCCGTATTCGTCGAGGCCGAGAGTAAAAAAATCGGCAGTCTGCGCGTGCCCGATGCGCTCATCGCCCGCATGTGGCAAGGCCGTTGTGTCGAACTCGTTACCCCGAAGTCGCTGCGCGTGCCGTTGCTGACCGAAGAATACGTTCATCTGATCAATGATCCGGCGCTGCTGACGTCCAAACTAGACTGCCTCAGCGAGCTGCACAGTGCGCAGCGCATCGCGCATTGGCAACGGCTGGTCACGACGGGCGCATGGGAAGATCTAGTAGCCGAATTGCTCGATTCCCACTATGACCCTGCCTACGACCGCTCGATGTTTCGCAACTACATGCACATCGGCGACGCCATTGGTGTTCCGCTATGCGATATAACGTCCGCGGGGTTTCACCTAGCCGCGCGCGAAGTGTTGACGCGCTGCGCGGCCGCAAACTAGCTTCTCCAATCGAACTCCAGGCATATTCAGCTAAACTGCCGCGGTGCATCAGGCGCGTCAACATAGTGCGACGAGTTCACCGATTCGCGCCCGTCAAAGTCAATCAACAAGAAACCTGTCAAAGAACTGCTGAATGAACATTGACCGACCCCAAAGGATCGGCAAGTACGAAGTGTTGGGAGAACTCGGCCGCGGCGCGACCGCCGTCGTGTATCTGGCCGACGACACCTTCAACAATCGCAAAGTCGCCATCAAGGTGCAGGTCAAGGACGAATCAGCAGGTCCGGAAGAAGCGCGTCGGTTTGAAAAATTGTTCTTGAACGAAGCAGCGATGGTCGGCAAGATGTCGCACCCGAATATCGTCGGCGTTTACGACGCTGTCGTTGAAGGCGACCAGCAGTACATCGTCATGGAACACGTCGGCGGCGGCAGTCTCAAGAAGTTCTGCAACGAAACCAACTTGTTGCCGGTGCGCCAGGCAGTACTGGTCATTTTCAAGGCTTGTCGCGCGCTCGACTACGCGTTCCAGAACGGCGTGATTCACCGCGACATCAAGGCCGCCAACATCCTGCTGTCGGATCGCGACGAGATCAAGATTTCCGATTTCGGCACCGCACAAATATCGCAGTCGACGCATACACAAATCGACGGCTTCGTTGGCTCGCCGGCCTACATGGCACCGGAACAGATTAACGAGGAGCCGCCTTCGGTGCAGACCGACATCTACTCGCTCGGCGTGACCATGTATGAGTTGCTCACGGGACGCTTGCCGTTTCAAGCCGCCAATTCGGTGTCGATGATCAACAAGATTCTGAACGAAGATCCGACGCCGATTCGCGCCATTCGGCCGGATTTGCCGGACGAGATTGTTCACATCGTCGAAACCGCGATGGCCAAGGATCCGGCCAAACGCTATCCGGCGTGGTATGCGATGGCACGTGATTTGGCGGATACGTTTCCGCAGCTCGAAAAATACTCATTCGAGATTTCGTCGGCGGAAAAATTCAACGCGCTCCGAAAGCTGGTTTTTTTCAAGGACTTTCGCGATTCCGAATTGTGGGAAGTGTTGCGCGGTGCCATGTGGGAAAACCACGCCCGCGAACAGAGTTTGCTGCTCGAAGGTGACGTAGGTCAGGCGTTTTTCATTATCGTGGCCGGCCAGGTCAAAGTGATGAAGGATGGCAAGCTGCTCAATGTGCTCAAAGAAGGCGACTGTTTCGGCGAGATGGCGTACCTCTCCGGTAGCAAAGCCAAGCGCACCGCGTCCATCAGCGCCGTATCAGAAGTGCAACTGCTCAAGATTCAGGATGTCCAGTTAGAGCAACTTTCCGAGGCGTGCCAGTTGCGCTTCAACCGAGTATTCCTCCGCACCTTAC
>JBCKPN010000072.1:0-10573 GCA_038901695.1 Usitatibacteraceae bacterium | reverse complement strand
GACCGCCAAGGTGCAGGCCGCCGAAGTGGCGCAATACCGTGAGCTGGGCGCGATCGACGTGATTAACAAGCCTTTTGATCCGATGGAGCTGTCGGCGCAGATCAGCCGCATCTGGGCGCTGCAGGGCTAATAAACCGGCCGGGCGCGAAAACCAAGTGCAACATTCTTTCATGAAAGAATGTTGCACTTGGTTTTCGCGCCCGGCCACTGCAAAACACTGGAGCCTTGCAATGAAACCCAAGCCCCCAAGCGCCTCTCCCGCCATTTATGCTTCAATCACCGCACCAGTGCTTGTGTTTTTGTTTTGATGCCCCAAACTGATTCGCCCCCTGTGATCTTCAATCTTCAAACGCCGCCGCGTTCAGGTGAAACACCGTGCGCCACATAAACCACCTGCATCCGTGCGACTTTCCAGCCATTTGCCTGAAACACCGCGCCAATAAAAGACTCTAGTGTCGCGACTCAGAAATAGCGGTGCAAATGAAACGGATGGATTTTTTCGCAGGGCAAGGCGTGAGGAGGCGACATAGCTCGGGCTATGGCAACGACGAGCAACGCCGCCATGCGGAAAAAGACGCCGTTTCATGTATCGATATTTCTGTGTCACGACACTAGTAACTGCGCTTGTAGTAACGCCCGCCAATCCACACGCCATACGGTCGCGGTGCCCAGTTGTTAACGCCCCAGCCCCAATAGCTGCGACCGTAAAACCAGTTGTCTTGCATCGCCTCGCGACGCCCTTGGCGTTCGGCCATTTTCAACTGACCGCTTTGCATGAAATCGAGTACCGCATCGGGAACGCCGTCACGCGACAGCTTGGCGTACTGTGAAGCGGTCACATCGTAGACGTTGCGGGAGGCCTGGATTTCCTGAATGATGGCCTGCGCGTCACGCCCCTCTTTGGCCAGGCCGACAATCTTTTCCAGCGTCAGCGGCTCGCGTGGCGGCTCGTCCAGACCCGCGCAGCCAACAAGTGCGGTGAGACCAACGACCACAAAAACAATTCCGAGTAAACTACGATTCATGTCGCACCTCCAACTTGAACACTCCAATATCCGCTCGCACTTTCGGTCCCCGCTGTGGGTCACCGTCAAGCGTCGCGGGTCTCACGCCGGCTAATCCTGCCCGCGTCCCGCGCGGCAGGTTTTCTGGTGTCGCGTCAGTCTGTCACAAGTTCCAACGCTCTACGCAGTCTGCATGTTGACACCACACGGTGCTGACAGTTCAGCATCGCCAATCGCAACGTAAGCGACACCAGATTGATCGAGGAAAACAGTATGGACTTGTATGACAACCCGATGGGCACCGATGGCTTTGAATTCGTCGAGTACACCGCGCCGGACACCAAGGCACTTGGCCGACTGTTTGAGCAGTTGGGTTTTGTCGCGGTTGCCAAGCATCGCTCGAAGAACGTGCTCTTGTACAAGCAAGGCGACATCCAGTTCATCGTCAACGCCGAGCCTGATAGCTTTGCGCAGTCGTTTGCGCGCGTGCATGGCTCGTCGGCGTGCGCGTTTGGCATTCGCGTGAAGGACGCCTCATACGCGTTCAAACGCGCGGTTGAGCTCGGTGCCAAGCCCTATGACGGCCCGGTGGGGCCGATGGAGCTCAATATTCCGGCGTTGCAAGGCATCGGTGGCTCGCTCCTTTATCTGATCGACCGCTACGGCCCGCGCACCATTTACGACGTCGACTTTCAACCGCTGCCCGGCGTCGACCAGCACCCGGTCGGCGTGGGGTTGCAGTACGTCGATCATCTGACGCATAACGTCTACGTCGGTCGCATGGACACGTGGGCGAAGTTTTACGAAAAACTGTTCAATTTCCGTGAAATTCGTTATTTCGATATCAAGGGCAAGAAAACCGGCCTCACGTCGCGCGCATTGACCAGCCCGTGCGGCAAGATTCGCATCCCGATCAACGAGCCTTCCGACCAGAAATCGCAGATTCAGGAATATCTGGACGCCTACAATGGCGAGGGAATCCAGCACATTGCCTTGGCGTGCAGCGATATTTACACCACGGTCGAGACGCTGCGTGCACAAGGCGTGAAATTCCTCGACACGCCCGACACTTACTATGACGCCATCGATAAGCGCGTGAAAAACCACGGCGAAGATTTAGCGCGGCTCAAGAAAAACCGCATTCTTATCGACGGCGAAGGCCTCGACAAGGAATCCCACGAAGACAAGCTTTTGCAAATATTTACCGAGACGGTAATCGGGCCGATATTCTTTGAGGTTATTCAGCGCAAAGGCAACGAAGGTTTTGGCGAAGGCAACTTCCGCGCACTGTTTGAAAGCATTGAAGCCGACCAGATGGCGCGCGGAGTTTTGTAGGAAAAATTTCAGCCGCAGATGAACGCGACTAACACATGGGCAATGAATCACGGCGTAGGGCGCGGCTCGCGCACCAACTTCAAACGTGAGAGGCGTTTTTTCCACAGATGAACACAGATTACGACCCGACTAATTGCATTCGCCATTGGGCGGGCACCTTCATTGTTTCCGGGTTTTATCCGTGTAAATCTGTGTTCATCTGTGGACGAACTTCAAGTTCTGGTTTTTAGCGGCGGCGAAACTTTATGACCAATCACATCCAATATCTGTCAGGCTTCGGCAACGAATTCGCCACCGAAGCCATCGAAGGCGCGCTACCAGTCGGGCGCAATTCGCCACAGCAGGCGCCGTTTGGGTTGTATGCCGAGCAGGTGTCCGGCAGCGCCTTCACCGCGCCGCGTGAGGACAATCGGCGCTCATGGCAATACCGGCTGCGCCCGTCGGCCGAGCACACGGCCTTCCAACAGATCGCGAACGGCTTGATTCGCACTGCACCGTGTGCGGAAACGATGCCAGCGCCCAATCGTTTGCGCTGGAATCCGCTCGACATGCCATCAACGCCGACCGATTTTATCGACGGCCTCGCGACGATCGCAACCAACGGCAGTGCGCGTGATCAGCACGGCGTGGCAGTACACCTGTACGCGGCCAACACCAGCATGACGCGCTGCTTCTACGACGCCGACGGCGAATTGCTGATCGTGCCGCAACAAGGCGCACTCATCCTCAAGACCGAGTTCGGCATCATCGCGATTGCGCCCGGCGAAGTCGCGGTGATTCCGCGCGGCTGTAAGTTTCGCCTCGAGTGCCATGAAAATATTCGCGGCTACGTGTGTGAAAACTATGGCCAACCATTGCGCCTGCCCGAGCTTGGGCCAATTGGCGCTAACGGTCTCGCCAACGCACGCGACTTTTTGACGCCGGTCGCGTGGTTTGAAGACAGCGAAGTTGAAACTGAAGTCGTGGCCAAATTCGGCGGCAATCTGTGGCGATACACGACCAAGGGTTCGCCACTGAACGTCGTCGCCTGGCACGGCAACTACGCGCCCTACAAGTACGACCTGGCGAACTTCAACGCCATCAATAGCGTTTCGTTCGATCACTGCGACCCGTCGATTTTCACCGTGCTCACCTCACCATCGGATCTCGCTGGTACGGCGAACATTGACTTCGTTATCTTCCCGCCGCGCTGGCTGGTCGCCGAAAACACCTTCCGACCGCCGTGGTTTCACCGTAACCTCATGAGCGAGTACGTGGGTCTTATTCACGGCAAGTACGACGCCAAAGCAGATGGCTTTGTGTCCGGTGGCGGCTCCTTGCACAATTGCTTTTCCGCGCACGGTTCGGATGTGGCGACGTTTCGTAAGGCGTCGAGCGAAGCGCTGGCACCGATCTATCAAGGCAACACGCTCGCGTTCATGTTCGAAAGCCGCTACGTGTTCGAGCCCACCGCCTTTGCCATGTCCACACCGCTGTTGCAGCCGAATTATGATTTGGTGTGGAACGGATTCGATGCGGCAAAGGTGACGCGATGAAATTTGCGACGCTCAAGCACGCGAGCAATCGCGATGGTGTATTGCACTTGGTTGATCGCACCCTCACTCGTGCGATCAACATTTCGGATATCGCGCCAACGCTGCAATACGCGCTGGAACATTGGGCATCGCTCGAACGACAATTGCTCGACGAATACGAAAGTCTTGAGTGCGGCGGCGCTCGCCCCGTCGTCGATTTCGCAAGCGCGTTGGCGACCGGGATGGTGGCGGCACCGCTGCCACGCACCCACCAATGGTTAGACGGCTCGGCGTATCTGTCGCACGTCGAACGCGTACGACGCGCGCGCGGCGACAAGGTACCCGAAAGTTTTTACGTTGACCCGTTAATGTATCAAGGCGGGGGCGACGCAATGCTGGGGCCACGCGATGACATCGAATGCCTGTCTGAGGACTGGGGCATCGATCTTGAAGGCGAAGTCGGCGTCATCACGGGCGACGTCAAGATGGGCGCAACGCCCGCCGAGACCGCGTCACACGTGCGCTTAGTGGTACTCATCAACGACGTGTCGTATCGCAAGCTGATCCCTGCCGAACTCGCCAAAGGTTTTGGCTTCGTCAACAGCAAAGGACAGAACGCCCTCTCGCCCGTCGCGGTGACGCCGGACGAACTCGGTGGCGCGTGGTGCGATCAAAAAGGCGCGGGCAAGCTCGACTATCGACTCGTGTGTCATGTGCGCGAAAAATGGTTCGGCAACCCCAACGCGGCTGACGACATGACGTTTTCGTTGTTCGATCTTATCGCGCATGCGGCGAAAACGCGCCCGTTGAAAGCCGGCACACTGATCGGATCTGGCACGGTGTCCAATCACGACATCGCCACCGGCTACGCGTGCATCATGGAAAAACGACTGGTCGAACAAGTCGAGCTCGGCGCGGCCAAGGAGGATTTTCTGCGCTTTGGTGACAGCATCGAGATAGACATGTTTGATCATCATGGCAAAACGATTTTTGGCGCGATCAAGCAGCGTGTGGCGAAAATGGGGGTTGTCTACGATGCGTGAACAAACTCCAAGCACCCCATCCCAGCCTTTCCCCGCTTTCGGGGGAAGGGGTGCGGCAGCGCAACCGTTGCTTCCCGTGCCTGCGGTGAGCTACGCAATTTTCAAATACACGTTCGTCGCGATGCCCCCATCCTACCTTCCCCCGCGGGCGAGGGAAGGTAGGATGGGGGCAAACATAATGGAAAACACCGTTTAATGGCTGGCCAGACCGACCACGCCCTGCGCGGCGACTATTCCAACATGCGTCCCGACTACACGGTCGATCAGGATTATGGCCGCTACACTTCTGCGGATCAGCAATTGTGGAAACGCCTTTACGCGAGGCAATCCGCGCAGGTGCCGCAGTACGCGTGTGCCGAATTCATCGAGATTCTTGGCGCACTCAACTTCAGTGCTGGCATTCCGCACTTCGATGAAATCAACGCCAAGCTGTTTCCCGCAACACGATGGACGCTGGTGGCCGTGCCCGGACTGTTGCCGGACGACGTTTTTTTTACACATCTGGCGAATCGTCGTTTACCGGTATCGGTGTGGCTGCGAACACCGGAAGAATTTGACTACATCGTCGAGCCCGACATTTTTCATGACTTCTTTGGGCACGTGCCGCTGCTGTTCAACACAACCTTTGCGGATTATCTTGAGGCGTACGGCAAGGGCGGCGTCAAGGCGAAGGGACTTAACGCCCTCGACTATCTGGCACGACTGTATTGGTACACCGTCGAGTTCGGATTGATCAACACGCCGCAAGGCCTGCGCGCGTACGGCGCGGGCATCTTGTCGTCCGCCGGTGAATTGCCGTACTGCATCAACAGTTCAAAACCGAACCGCATTGGATTCGATCTGTTGCGTGTGATGCAATCGAACTACAAGATCGACACGTTTCAGGAAACCTATTTTGTGATCGACAGTTTCCAGGAATTGTTCGACGCGACCGCGCCGGATTTCACGCCCTATTACGCCGCGTTGCGAAGCCGACCTGACCTCGCGGCGACCGCGCGGCTGGATAGCGATATCGTGGTAAAAGTCTAGTAAATACGCGCGTTTCCAAGCGTTTTAGTCTGGAAATGCGCGCCGATTGGCGAGTTTCAATCGGCGTGTCAAGGCGTAGGCGGTCGCGTAGCGACGAACTCTGGTCGCGCTTCGATGCGCTCGACCCACGCCCGCAGATTGGGATAGGTCTCGCGCCACTTGATTTCAGGCAGACGAAACTCCAGCCACAACAGTGCGCACGCCAACGCAATATCGCCTAGTGTGTACACCTCGCCCTGGCAAAATTTTCGATCACCGAGTTCGCGCGCTGCAGCGGCGATGCCACTTTCAACTTTGCCAAGTTGGCGTGTGATCCAGTCGCGGCTCTGTTGTTCAGCGGGACGTTTTCTTTCCAGGAATACCATGACGCCAGCGTCGGAAATGCCGTCGCCGAGTGCCTCCCAGCGTTTCACCATGGCGCGCTCACGACCGCCTTCGGGGATCAAACGCGACACCGGCACCACGCCATCAAGGTACTCGACAATGACGCGCGAATCATAAAGCGCGGTGCCGTCATCGAGAATCAACACCGGTACTTTGGCCAACGGATTGTACAAGCCCACCTTGGTGTCCGCCGCCCAAACGTTTTCGTCGACGCGTTCGACATCGAGATGTTTTTCAGCAATCACAATACTGACTTTGCGACCAAATGGGGTAGTGGGAGAGGAAATCAGCTTCATGAATACTCGTCGATGCAAAGGAAAATACCTGCGAAATTATAACAGCGCACCCACTGCCAGACCGTGCCCGCGCCCGCGCCAACGGCGATTGACGTTCGCGTTCACGTGCTAAAGTCTGGTCGGTTAATTTCGATTGGTTCTGCCATGTCGCTTCCTCATTTGCCCGTCACGGCGCTGTCTCCGCTGGATGGCCGCTATGCCGGCAAAGTCGAACACTTGCGCGAGTTCTTCTCTGAATACGCGTTGATCAAGTACCGCCTGCACGTCGAAATCGAGTGGCTGATTGCACTGGCCAATGAACCCAAGATTGTGCAACTCAAACCCTTCAGTGAGGCGACGGTAAGGGCACTGCGGGCGCGCATCGCCGCGTTCAGTCCAACTGACGCCGAGCGCGTAAAGGCCATTGAAGCCACGACCAATCACGACGTCAAAGCGGTCGAATACTGGCTCGGTGAAACGTTTGCCGCACTGCCTGAAGTCGCTAGTGCGAAATCGTTCATTCATTTTGCGTGCACGTCTGAAGACATCAACAATTTGGCGCATGGCCTGATGCTCGCTGCGGCGCGCAAGCAATCCCTGTTGCCGGTTTTGAACGGCACCAACGTCAAGATTGCCGCCCTCGCACACGAGCACGCGACGTTGCCCATGCTGTCGCACACCCACGGACAGCCTGCTTCGCCGACCACACTGGGCAAGGAGTTCGCCAACGTCACCGCGCGCCTTAACCGCGCGATTGCGAATATCGAGTCGGTGACCATCCTTGGCAAAATCAATGGCGCGGTTGGCAATTACAACGCGCATCGCAGCGCCTACCCGGCGATCGATTGGCCGTCATTCGGCGCGCAGTTCGTGACGCGACTGGGTTTGACCTTCAATCCATACACCACACAGATTGAGCCGCATGACTACATGGCCGAACTGTTCGACGCGATTGCGCGCACCAACAACATATTGATCGACTTCAATCGCGACATCTGGGGTTATATCGGCAAGGGCTATTTCAAACAACGGACAGTGGCCGGCGAAATCGGTTCATCGACCATGCCGCACAAAGTCAATCCGATCGATTTTGAAAATTCGGAGGGCAACTTGGGGCTGGCCAACGCGCTGCTGCGCCACATGTCGGACAAGTTGCCGATTTCGCGCTGGCAGCGCGACCTGACGGACTCGACGGTATTGCGCAATATGGGTGTCGCGCTCGGCTACTCACTGCTCGCCTATGAATCCTTGAATCGCGGGCTGCACAAGCTCGAAGCTAATCCGGCCAAGCTCGCCGCAGATCTGGATGCGCAATGGGATTTGCTCGCCGAACCGGCGCAGACCGTGATGCGCAAATACGGCATCACCAATGCCTATGAACAACTCAAAGACTTGACGCGCGGCAAAGGCGGCATTGACCGCGAATCGATGCAACGATTTATTCGCGGCCTGCCGCTACCTGCGCACGAAGTCGACGCGCTACTTGCGCTCGCGCCGTCCGCTTACGTCGGCGATGCTGCCAGCCTTGCGAAAGCCATCAAGGCCGAGTAACCCGTCTCACTCGGCCTGCGGATTCAGGCGCGCGAAAGTAGCGGTCATTTTATTGAGCGCATTCAAGTAGGCCTTGGCCGAGGCAATGATAATGTCAGTATCAGCACCAATGCCGTTGACCACGCGCCCACCCTTACGCAGCCGCACCGTCACTTCGCCCTGACTGTCGGTTCCCTCGGTGACGTTGTTCACCGAGTACAGCAGCAATTCGGCTTCGCTCTTGACCACCGTCTCCAAGGCCTTGAACGTCGCATCGACCGGGCCTGCGCCCTTGGATTCGCACTTCACCTCACGACCATGGTCAGTGATGATGAGCTTGGCGTACGGCAGTTCACCGGTCTCACTGTGCGCGGTCAGTGATACCAAATGGTACTGCTCAATCGCGGGCGTAACCGCCTCATCGGAGACGATGGCGTGCAGGTCTTCATCAAAAATTTCCGATTTCTTGTCAGCCAGCTCCTTGAACTTCTTGAACGCCGCATTGACGGCGACTTCGGACTCGAGTTCGATGCCCAACTGCTTCAGCCGCTCGCGAAAAGCCGAGCGACCCGACAACTTGCCAAGCGTCAGCCTATTGCTGTTCCAGCCCACATCTTCGGCGCGCATGATTTCGTAGGTTTCGCGGTGCTTTAACACCCCATCCTGATGAATGCCGGATTCATGCGCGAATGCATTCGCACCGACCACCGCCTTGTTCGGTTGCACCGGGTAGCCGGTGATGGTCGAGACTAACTTTGACGCGGGAACGATTTGCGTGGCGTCGATGCGGGTTTCGACGTTGAAGTAATCCGCGCGCGTGCGCACCGCCATGACGATTTCTTCGAGCGAGGCATTGCCGGCACGCTCACCGAGGCCGTTGATCGTGCACTCGACTTGCCGCGCGCCCGCCTTGACGGCAGCGAGGGAATTGGCCACCGCCATGCCAAGATCGTTATGACAGTGTGTAGACCAAACCACTTTGTCCGAATTTGGCACTCGTTCAATCAGCGTGCGGATGCGCTCCGCCCACAGTTCGGGAACCGAGTAGCCGACCGTGTCTGGAACGTTAATGGTCTTGGCACCGGCCTTGATGACCGCCTCGAATACGCGGCACAAGAAGTCGATCTCGCTGCGCACCGCGTCTTCTGCCGAGAACTCGACGTCATCGGTGAACGTGCGCGCAAATGTCACGGCGTCGATGGCACCCTTCAACACTTGATCCGGTGTCATGCGTAGCTTGTGTTGCATATGAATCGGTGACGTGGCAATAAAGGTGTGAATACGACCGCGCGCGGCCGGCTTGATGGCATCGCCCGCTTTTTGAATGTCGCCCACTTGCGCGCGCGCCAACGAACAGACGATCGAATCCTTGACCGCGGTGGCGACGGCGTGAATCGCTTCAAAATCGCCTTGGCTCGCGGCGGCAAATCCGGCTTCGATCACATCAACGCGCATTTTTTCAAGCTGCTTGCCGATGCGAACTTTTTCTTCCTTGGTCATCGACGCGCCGGGACTTTGCTCACCGTCGCGCATGGTGGTGTCAAAAATAATCAGGTGTTCCATCTCAATACTCCGCGCCTTTTGGCGAATGGACTTGGGTCAATAGACAAACATTATCGCGCTCGCCGAGGATTTGGCGAACGCGCATATCTTGGCAGGAAGGGGCGTGGGTTAGGTTTGCGCGAAACGCGCAAGCAGTCGGCCGCGGAGCAGTCGCACGATTATCATTTGGCGTCGCCACCCTTGCGCATGGCTCGCATGATCCAGATCACGTACCCCGACAGCGCGTAGCAGACGAACAACCCAAACAACACGTGTGATGGTTGCAACGAAATGAGCAAATAGCCGACCACAATGGCGGGGATCACCCAAAACGGTACGCTCCGACGAAGATTGAAATCCTTGCCGCTGTAGTACGGCACCGTGGAAATCATGGTGACGCCCGCGAACATCGCCATGGACCATGCCACCCAGCGCACGTCGCCGCCGCTGATCTGCCAATCGTTGAGCACCCAGATGAGACCTGCCATCAAACACGCGGCTGCCGGGCTTGGCATACCCTGAAAATATTGCTTGTCGACCGTGCCGATGTTGGTGTTGAAGCGCGCGAGGCGCAGCGCCGCGCAAACACAATACACGAACGCCGCAACCCAGCCCCATTTGCCGAGCGGTTGCAGCGCCCACGCATACATCACCAGTGCTGGCGCTGCACCGAAGGACACCATGTCAGATAGCGAATCGAGTTGCGCACCGAATTCGCTGGTGGTGTGCGTCATGCGCGCCACGCGACCGTCTAGGCCGTCGAGCACCATCGCAACAAAGATGGCGATGCAGGCGACCTCAAACTTGCCGTCCATGCCCTGCACGATGGCATAGAACCCCGAGAACAGCGACGCCGATGTGAACAGGTTGGGCAGGATGTAAATGCCCTTGCGGCGGCGCTCTGGGTCGAGCAGGCC
>JBCKPN010000071.1:0-10602 GCA_038901695.1 Usitatibacteraceae bacterium | reverse complement strand
TTCGACATCAGGCGCAACGCTTCGATGGTCTCGTCTGGGATGGACTGCGCTTCATCGATAATCAACACCACGCGGCGCCCGGCACGTGCGTGCCCCAGCAGCACGCGCTTTAATTCTTTGACAATACGGTGCGCCGACTCGGTGGAATCAATCTCGATGTCGAGTTCATCGCACACAGCGAGCAACATGGTGCGCGCGTCCATCGACGGATTGGGAACGTACGCGGTCTCGGATTCCGCGGCCAGCGCGGCGATGAGTCGGCGGCATAGCAGCGTCTTGCCGCAACCGACCTCCGCGACAATCTTGACAAAGCCCTCGCCCGATCGGAGTGAGACTAGCAGCGTATTGAGTGCCGCCTGTGCGCCATGATGCGCGAAAAAAAACGCCGTATCCGGTGTCAGCGAAAAGGGCAGTTCGCGCAGGCCGAATGGGCGCAAATACATCGCACGTTACTTTTTCGGTGCGTCCGGTGTCGCCGACGATCCATCGATGGTGATGATGCGGCGTTGGTTGGCAAGCTCATCAATGCGATCGCGGGACTCGCGCGCCTGCTCGCGCCAGTCGTCCGCTGAGCGAATAATGGTCGGCTTGATCAGCACCACAATTTCGCGCTTGGAGCCGGTGCGCTGCTGATTGCCCAACAAACTCGACAGCACTGGAATGTTGGTCGAACCCGGCAAGCCGGAGCGCGTCCCCTGCGTCTGTACCTGCATCAGGCCGCCAATGGCGACGATGTGGCCGTCAGTGACGCGCACCATGGTATCGGTTTCGTTGGTGCTGCTGGCCGGCAACGGCAGCCGGATGACGCCAATCGAGCCGCCTAAATCAACTTGCTTGACAACTTCCGTCACCGAGCTGACCGAAGGATGCACATGCAAGGTGATGGTGTCCCCCGCATCGATCTGCGGCGTGACATCGAGCGCAATGCCGGAGAAAAATGACGACAGCGTGAGCGTCGGCAACGTGGTGGTCGCGCCCGAAATCGACGTCCCGGATGTGATGGTGCCACCCGACACCCCCGTGACAAAATACTCATCCGTGCCTACTTTGAGCACCGCCTTCTGATTGTTCATCGCGGCCACGCGCGGGCTTGACAGAATTTGTACCGTGCCCTGCGTCTCCAAAAAACTTAGCACGCCGTCAAAATTGCGCTGTGAAAAAACCAATCCAAACAAACCGCCACCAAGCGACGGAAACGCCGTCGTATCCTGTAACTGCGCTTGCAACGGCAGTGTCGGTGTCGGCATGCCACTGAGCGGATTGATACTGGAGACGCCGCCCGTGCCGCGGCCTCTCAGCAGCGTCCAGTCGACGCCGCTCTGAAAACCGTCGCGTAGTTGCACTTCAACGATCTTCGCTTCAAGCATGACCTGACGCTCGATCGAGATGCGCGTTGCTTTCAGGAAGGCGTCGACCTGACGCAATTCATCCGGCATCGCACGCACGGCGACGATGCCCGACTGCGGACTGACGACGACGTTGCGTCCGGTGCCGGTGCCGACAATGCCGCGCAGCACATCGCCCAGTTCACCCCAGAAATTGGTGCGCGAGGTGGTCGTCAGGCGACTGCTCTCAAACGCCTGTTGCTGCGTCGGGCTCGACGCAGGCGAACCGGGCGCTTGTCCAGGTGTTGCCCCGCCGCTGCTACCCGGCGTCGACGACGCGCCAGAATTGACACGAATCTCACTCCTGCCTTCGCGCTTCACGTTCAAGTAATTAACCGTAAAAATGCGCGTCTGCAATGTCGGCGGGAACACCGTGATGCGCCGCCCATCAATCTTGAAATCATATCCATATACATCGCGAATCGCCTCGAGCGCTTCGCGAACTGACACGCCGCGTAGCGTCACGGACAAAGTCCCGACCACTTCCGGATGCATCAACATGCTGTAGCGCGTGTCGGTGACCATCGCCAAAAATACTTCGCGAGCCGACGCGTTGTTGACGACCAGATCAAAGCGCGCCTCGACTGGTGTGCCGCCCGCCACCGCCGTTTCGGCAGGCTGCAACGCATCACTGATCTGCCGCGGCACCTGCACCGGTGGCCTAGTCGCTGACGCTTGATCAATCTCTGCGCGGATCGCTTGCGCCGGATTAGTTTTGGCTGATCGGCCGGCGCAGCCGGCATTGAACGCCATCAGCAGCGCCAGCGCGGCCAACAATGTCCATCGCCTTGCATCGGGTGATCGAACCAGGGTTTCAATGCGAACGGGTGATTTCATTTTGTCAGTCCAATCTTCCCGTCCACCTTGGTTTGAGTGGACGTGTTTGCGGATGCGCCGCCGTTAAGTGGAAATTTTTCGATGCCTGTGAACAGTGGAATTCTGCGCGTCGAACCATTGGCACGCAACCAGATGGCGTCGTCGGCGATACGCTCAATGCGCATCCCGTCGATGGTTTCGCCCACTGCATAACGGCGGCTGTTGGCGACCACGTAGCGAACGCCACCGACAGTGACCAGATGTTCAAACTTGAACACGTCGACCGGCGTCCGTGCGCTGGCGAGCGGCGCACCATAGGCGGCTGGTGGCTGCGTCGGGTCGCGCGGCGCTTGCGCGTTGACGACGGCCGCGCTCGTGCAACCGAGTGCCAGCGATATGGAGCAGACGAGCCGAGGCCATGAATTGTTCATGATGCCGCCGTACTCGTCACGATGCGCACCGTCACTTGCGCCGGTGCGGTGTCGGCTCGAACGCGCAACGCGCCCCAACGCGCGTGCGGCAGCGTCTTCTCAAGCGACGCAAGGTAGCCCATCAGGTCAAGATAACTGCCAGAGAGCGTGAACTCAAGTCCGCCGCGCGTCGGTGCCACGCCGCTGGTGGGCACCGCGATCGATTCACCACCGAGTTGAACGACGCGCACCAACGCGACTTTCTCGGCGCGTCGAAGCACGCGCGTCAGCATGGCTGACATCGCCACAGTTTCGCCGCCGGCCGCCGAAAGCGCGGTAATTTCCCGCTCGACCGCATCGATTTCTCCTTGCAATTGTTTCAGCGTGGAGTCCAGTTCATTAGCGCGCACACGACGACGCTGGAGCATCTCCGCGTTCACCTTGTCGCGGAGTATATCCATGTCGGAAGATTTGCGGTCCAGCTGCGCGACGACCAATTTTTGCTCGCGAATCAGTGGCGACACAAACAGCCGATCAGTGAGCGCGCCCAATGCGCCGACCACGCACGCAAAAAGCAAAAACCGCTCACGCACCGAAAGCGCGTTGATGCGCGCGGCAAGCCGCGCCCACTGTGCTTTCATGGCCGACTCCCATCGTCTGCAAACGGCGTCGCGAGCAACGCCGTCATCACAAAGGTGTACACCGGCAGTGCGCGCGTCGGGGTCGACCCATCAACGCGTTCCAGGCGCACCGTCGCGGGTGGTTTGGCGGCCAGCATACCGGCGGCATGTAGCCGCTCCAACCAAACATTGACCACCGCAGGATCGAGCGTCTTGCCAATCACTTCAATCTGCCCTCCGGCGATACGTAGATCGGTGAGCCATGCCTGCGGCGGCATGGTGCCGGACATCAAACGCATGACCGCACTCGGACCGTGCTGGTCGTCGGCCAGGCCGCGCTTGAGCAGATCGCGCGCCGCGCGCCGCGTTGCCAGCAGCGCCTGCTGTGTGCGCACCGTCTGTTCCTGCGCATCCAACTGTTGGGGTGTAATTAACGGCTCCCCCGCGTTCGCGCCGACCGCGGACTGCTGTGCGGCTTGCGATGCAGCCTGCGTGGTCGCGTCGCGGCTCAACCGGCGTGTTTCGGTGACCGTCCACGACGCAATCGCGGTCATGATCAGCGCCGTGGCGATCACCCAGAGGGCGATCAGCCGCGCCGAGAAAACTTCGCGCTTGGGTAGCAGCGCCTCGTTGTAAAGATTGATTTGCCGCAGTGGTGCGGCGACGACGGCGTTCATTTGCGCACCTCCGAGGGTCGCAATAGCGCCCCGAGCAAAGGCAGGTACGCTGCATCGAGCCACGGCGCTGGCGCTTTGCTGACGGGCAGCGTGAAAATAGTCGACAAATCCAACCGGCGCGTTTCGACGCCGGTCTCGGGACCGAGTCGATCGACGATCGCTTGAGTTTTCGCACCCGCATCAACGCGCAGCGTGGCGAGCGGCAAATTCGGATAGCGGTCGTCCCACAAATCGAGACTGCGATTCAGTTGCAGCAACGAGCGCGACGCCGAGTCCTCGCCGGCGCCCGAGCCAATCAGCGCCGCCTTCACTTCGTCGGCCGCGACGCCAACGGTATCGATGTCGAATTCGAAGCGACGGAAAAAATACAGTTGCCCTCGTACCGTGATGACCAGCAGCGCACGACCGGCGCTCGCCACCAGTGCGGCGGCCACGCCGTTCTCGGCTGACTCGGCGAGCAGAACGGCATGCAGCAAGTTGCGCTGCGACGTCTCGACCACATCAATCGCTGATAGCGGGCGACCCAGCGCCTGTGCTTCGAGCATGCGTGACCGCACGATGTCATTGTGCGCCACCACCGCAATCACACTTGCGGCGCGGCCGGACTCTGGCGGTACGGTCAACAAATCGATCGTGTAGTCGTGCGGCGTACCCTCGATGAGTTCCATCGCGCTCCAGCGTATCGCGCTGGCTAATTCGGCTTCGGGCACATTCGGCGACTCGAGCTGCAACACTTGGTAGTCCACGTGCTCGAGAACGGCAATCACGTGCCCCGCGTCCGGCAGCACCGATTTGACGCGCTTCATGAACGTGTCGCGCGTTTGATTGCCGCGCAATTCGGTGCCCCATTTGGCGATGGTCGCGCCGCGCTCGTTTGACGTTGAGGCAAGCACATAACGCAGTGAGTTTTCATTCAATGTCAGCGCCAGGGTGCCCCCCGCGACATTCGCACCCGACCGCCAACCTGAGAGCAACGCCTTTATCAAACCATCACTCCCCGAAGATGCCGCGATGCATGGCGGCGGTAACGCTGTTGATCAGTGCGAATTGAACCTGCCCGAATTTGTGCTTATTCTACGCGCCATCCGGCTCGTCTTGACACTCCCAAAACACCTTTCTACCAGCAGAATTCGCGTCGAACTCACCGAAAATCCTCGCGCCAAGTTTTATTGACGGCGTTGTTCAAAGTACCGCTCTTGAACGCATTGACCGTGACCGTGACCGGCAGGTCAACGAATGCGCCGAAGTTATCGGTGACCCTGATGGTGAAAACACTGGCACCGGCGGCGGCTGGCGTCGCCGAAAACACCATACTGAACGCGCCACTGAAGGTCAGGGGCAGTTGCCCGGCGACATTGGGCGCAGTGAAGACCACCGGGTTAGCGCCCCCAACGGTCCACGTTTCAATCGACGTCACGCCCGAAAGATTGACCAGCGAATAGGCATCCGCAGACCAAGTCCAACCCGCCGGAGTCGTCACCGCCACGCTGTTGACGTTGGCACAGCCATCATTGTTGACAACACCAAAGGTCAGCTCGACTGTGTCGCTCGACGCGTTGGTCGTCGTCGGACTGACCGTCGCGGTGAATGTCCCGCGCGTGGTCGCTGGCGACGACGTCGAGGTTAGCGAGGTGATCAATCCAGCATTGCGCGTCCCGCTGGCCGAACCGCTGAAGGTGAACGGATTGGTCGCGCCGACCGAGTTGACCTGATACACCCACGTGAATGTGCCGATGCTCAATGTGCCGATGCTGGCAATCGAAGCGGGCGTCGGCCCTGACACGGCGGTCACCGGCACACCCGCAACGGGCGTTAGTGTCGGCGTCACGCCGGTCACCGGAAAAGTCAGCGAGCCGTTGGACACCGTCATGGTGACGGTGATGTTGGCATCCGAATACTGGCAAACTGGCACCACACTGATGCTCGCCGCAAATGAACTCACCGACAGCGTACCGGTCGTCGCATTGCTGGAGGTAACGGTGGTACCGTTTTGCGCGTTGGCGGTGAAAAAGATGGTGCCGTTGTCCGACGTCACCGTGCTAAAGGTGAAAATGATGGTGCCGCTCGTCCCAACCGCTAGATTCAGTGGGCTACCGGTAGTCGAGGTAAGCACCTGCGTCACCGTGCCGGTCTCAGTCGACGTCGGTGGGTTGGTGTTCGACACCACGGGGTTTTGCGCCACGCTGGAATTATTTCTGACGGTCATGCGCACCTGAAAACTGCTCCCCGAAGTGATCGCCGAAACCGGTGCGCCGCCGATGTCGGTAATCTGGAATGAGGTGATGGCAAGCGACTTGAGCGTCCACAACCCCGGGTTGTTGGTGGTGACACGGCCTGTGCTGGTGAAGGGCGGACCGGTCGTGGTGTTGGTGAACTCGGCGCGAATCTCGCGCAGCCGTTCAGTGTTCGCATCAGCCGCTGCCGTGCGCATATTGATGACCAGCGTGAAGTTGACGCCGCCTGCACCGACGGCGATGGCATTGGCCCACGATGACGCCTGGAAAGTGACAGCCGTCGTACTGAAAGCACTGCGAGTCCACCCTGCCGGAGCCGCCGTGCTCGCAGAAAACAGCGAGCCGGAACTGAGCCCAAAGCGCACCTCATAAATTCTCTCGGCATTGTCCGGCGCGGTTGCGGTATTGGTAATCAAGTACGTCAGCGACTGGGTGCTTCCCATATCAAACGCGGTTCCTGCGACCGGCGCTTGCGTGTTGGTAAACCGGCGTGCCGCGTCTGCCGCGTGACTCCAGAACGCCAGCACGCACGCGACTGCCACTATGTCCCGTTTGTTCATGAGGTGGCCTCCTTAGCGCTGTATGGTTCGTCTGGCATAGCGAATGTTGTTACCCTGCGTACCGCGTGAAACCGCTTCGATCTGGTAGTCGGCAGAATCTCCGCCGACCAGCACCGGCGTTACCGGTTGTCCTATGGCGTGCGCCGCCCCGAGCGCCGTCGCCGTCACCAAATCGAGGCAGCGGGTGATGCCGGTCAGCGTCGTGGTCACGCCGCTGGTCGAAGAGCTCGCGTAGCCGATTTCTTCGCCCTCGATGTTGATGGTTCCCGCGCTGAGAAACTTGGAATTGGCGTCAATCAGCATAGTCGCCAGCGCGGCGCAATTGGCCGCCAGCGCGGTGCGTAGGAGCGTCACGGGATAGACGCGGTTGCTGCGTGAATGGGGGCTCGCAACAGTGGCGACCGTCCCCACCGTCTGCCCGCGGGTAACTCCGGTAAATGTGGTCGCCGTCACGCCCGTGTAGCGCACAAATTCCGCGCTGGCGGTCAAGTCGTCCTCGACTTGCAGAATGCCAGTGGTCGGAAAGCGATCTGTGGTGTAAACATTGAGCGTACCAGTGGCCGCAGAGGCACCGGTTCGCATCAGGGTGGCCGGCAGGTTGCTCGACACGGCAAACGTTCCACTACCGAGCGGCTGGACGCCTGCGGCAATCGGATTCGGGTCGGTCGCACTGCGGTACCAATCCAGATTTCTTGACCATCGACGCTGTTCAAACTCGAGCCCGCCTTCGGCCAGAAACAGCGCCTGCATGGATCCCAAGTGGCTGCCGCTGGACAGCGTGCTGCTGGCAAACAAATAGCCAAGCACAATCGCGAGCGTGATGATGACCACCACCAGCGCCATCACCACCATCGACAAAAACCCGCGCTGTCGCCGCTGCGTCATCATGGAAAATTCCTCGGACTGACTGTCGCTTGGAAGGCCTTGCTGGTCAACCCTTGGGTCGCGGTGAATGCCACCGTGATGTAGAACACCTGCGCGGCAGTGACGGCCGCACCGGCAGCGCGCGTCAAGAACGAGAAGCTCAAGCCGGTAATGCCAACGGCCAACGGCTGGGAGTTGCGCATCAGTTCGCCCACCACACCGGGGCAACCGCCGACCGCACCCATGCAGTAGCGAATCAAATTTCCGTCGGTATCGGTAAACGTGATGTCGCTGGCCGAGGTGATGATCAAGTTCGCTGGGGCCCGAATCGTGCGCAATTCGCGCGTCATGCGTTCGACGGCGACACGCGCTTGCCAATCAGTTTCGGCAATATCTTTGCCGGTGAAATAGGCGCGAAAGCCGCTATCCAACAGCGGCGCGCCGACGACGGCCAGAATGCCGAACACCACCACCACCATGATCAACTCAAACAGACTGAATCCGTTTGTCGACAAGCGATCCTTCAAGCTGGCGCGCGAAGCCATTAGTAGTTGGCGACCAGAGCAGTCGCTGTCACCGCGAAAGTCCCGGTGACATTGACGGTGATGACACGATAATTTGTGTCACCCCCCAACCAATTGCCGGCGATATTGACCGCCACGGCGTAGCCCGCAGGCGGCGTGCAAATCGCGGGGGGAGCCGCCAGGCAAGGATCGACAAAGGTGGCAAAGCTGGTGGCGCGGCGCTGGCCGAGGATCAGTTCCATGCGTTGCTGCGCGATTTCAGTCGCCAGATCGATCTGACCCGCAGTTGGCGAAGTGCGTAGCGGCGACACCAGCGCCGTCGTCAATCCGGCCATCAACACGCCGATCACGACGATAAAAACAACCGCCTCGATCAACGAGAAGCCGGCTGCGAGCGCGGCAGAAAATTCTTGTCGCTTCATCATCGCACACGCCCTGTTTCAGGCGCGATCACGATGTTCTTGGTCTCGCTGCCAGCGGTCACGGTAATCGTTGCGCTGCCAGCGAGCGCGACCGTTGCGCTCACATACGGCACGCCTCTGCCGTCGAACGCGAGGTAGCTATTGATCAACGGCGGGTTGTATCCGCTCAGGGTGGCGGGGGCGACAGACGTGGCGTCCGGCGAGGCGCTCACCGGTTGCACGATCAACCCACCCGCCATATCGGTAATTTGATAGGTGCTGCCGGTGAAATTGATGCGATAGCGTTGCCCTTGACTCATCGACAGGCTTTGCGCGTAGCGGATGGTAGCGATGAGACGCTCGCCGACCGCAGGCAAAGTGATGATTTGAGTCGACGTGGTGCGCGGCGCGACGAACACTGCCAACACGCCAACCATTACCAACACGATGATCAGTTCAACGAGGGTGAAACCGCAAGCGTGCTGTCGCCAACGCAACAAGGATGGATCGCACGCTTGCATTCAGTTCACCCAAATCAGGCGATTCCCGGCCCGGTAAAGGTCGACGTAACGGCAGCACCGCCCGTCGGCGTGAACGTCAGCGTACAGGTGACGATCGCGCCGGGCGCTACCGCAGCAGCGGTGATGACATAAACGCCACCCGTGGCCGGCAGATCTGGCTGCAGCACCGTGGCACCCGCCGTGCAATTGGCAACCGCAACGCCACGAACGACGTTGGCGGTACGCGCCCCGAAGTTCACCGCCATGGCCGACGAGATTGAACCTGCCACGCCATTGACCGCCGCCTGCGCCGCATCTTGCTTCATATCGATGTACCTCGGTACCGCGATGGCCGCGAGAATGCCCAGAATGACGATAACGATAATAAGTTCTATCAGTGTAAAACACTGAATTGGATGATTTCGTTTCGTTCCCGCGGATGACAATCACAGCGAATCATTCAGATGTGTGGCACATTAACGCAAGCCCACCGCGCCGGCGCGAACCGACTTGGACAGTGGTGCAGTCGTGCGGCAGCGCCCTCGTCGAAACAACGAGGGCGTATCCGGCCATCGATTAGGCTATGCCGAGCGCCGAAAATGTTGAAGTGACAGCGGCACCACCGGTAGGCGTGAAGGTCAACGTACAAGTGACAGCAAGACCAACACCAACGGCGGCGGCGGTGATCACGTACGCACCGCCGGCGGTGGGCAGACCGCCTTGCAGCACATTCGCGCCGTCGTCGCAGTTATCGACCGCAACACCCCTAGTGCTGTTGGCCGAACGTGCCGCGAAATTCATCGACATGGCCGAGGCCATGCCGCCCGCGACGCCTTGTACAGCCGCCAGTGCGGCGTCCGCCTTCAAATCGATGTATCTCGGCACCGCAACCGCCGCGAGAATGCCGAGGATAACGATGACGATGATCAACTCGATGAGCGTAAAACCTGACTGAGACTTGTTCATACTAGTAGTTCTCCTTGATGAATGAAACCGATTTTGAGCAACCCACCTTGCGCCGCGGCTGCCTTCGACAACACCTGAAGTGATGCGATGCAGTTTGACTCTGCGCGGCCGAAATGTCACGCGGGAATCGAGTCTACGGCGACGGACTGACAAACTTTAACACTTCCCGTTAAACGCCTCGCCCCTCGCAGGCACGCCAACCCAACACCGCTCGCGCCTCGCAATCCACCGCTCATCGTCAACCGCCCCGTCCCATCGCCGCCTGTCCGAGCGACCACATCGGCAAAAAGATACCAAGTGCGAGTACCAGCACCAGAATCGCCATCAGCAACAACAGCAGCGGCTCGATTTTAGCCGCCAGCCCCTTGATGGCATAGGCTGTCTCGCGCTCATACATACCGGCGATTTCAATTAACAGCGAGTCAATCTCGCCGGTCTCTTCGCCGACGGCGATCATTTGCAATACCACCGGCGTGAACACCCCGGTCGCTGCCGCAGAGCGGTGCAAGCTCTCGCCCCGCTCGATGCCGTCGCGCATGGACTCGATATGGCGCGACATGTAGGCGTTGTCGGCAGTACGCGCCACCACGGTGAGCGCCTGCAGCACCGGGATACCGCTTTGCGAGGCGAGCGCGAAACTGCGGG
>JBCKPN010000070.1:0-10959 GCA_038901695.1 Usitatibacteraceae bacterium | reverse complement strand
TGGCGCATGTGCATCCGCCGCCTTTAACTGCGGCAGTTCGCCCTTCGCCAACGGCCACGGCACGTTAACGGTCGGGTCGTTCCAGCGCAAGCTGCGCTCAAATGCGGGCGCGTAGTAGTCGGTGGTTTTGTACAAAAATTCGGCGCTGTCAGAGGTCACCAGAAAGCCGTGCGCAAAACCTACTGGAACCCACAGCATGCGTTTGTTTTCTGCCGACAAGGTGACGCAAACATGCTTGCCGAATGTCTTTGATGAACGTCGCACATCAACCACCACGTCGAACACTTCGCCGCTGGTGACGCGCACCAACTTTGCTTGCGCTTGCTGAATCTGATAGTGCAGGCCGCGCAGCACGCCGCGCACACTCATCGAGTGATTGTCTTGCACGAAGTGCGCGCTGATGCCGGTCGCCTCGGCAAATTTTTGTGCGTTGAAACTTTCAAAGAAAAAACCGCGTGCATCACCGAACACGGTAGGCTCGATGAGCTTGACGTCAGCGATTTCAGTGTCGATCACGCGCATCAGTATGCCGTCTCGGACAACATGCGCGTCAAATACTGTCCGTAGGCATTTTTGATCATGGGCCGCGCCAACGTTTCAACATCCTCGGCGCTTATCCAGCCCAGACGGTAGGCAATTTCTTCCGGACACGCCACTTTGAGACCTTGCCGACGCTCGATGGTTTCGATGTATTGCGAGGCTTCAAGCAACGATTCGTGCGTACCGGTGTCGAGCCACGCCATGCCGCGCCCCATGATTTCGCAGTGGAGTTGTTGTCGATCGAGATACAGCCGATTCAGGTCGGTGATTTCAAGCTCACCACGCTTGGAAGGCTTGAGTGAACGCGCAAGTTCACAAACCTGGCTGTCGTAAAAATAAATGCCGGTCACGGCATAGCGCGACTTTGGCTGCGCTGGTTTTTCTTCGAGCGAAAGCACGCGGCCCTGCTTGTCGAATTCCGCCACGCCGTAGCGCTCCGGGTCGTTCACCTGATAGGCGAACACGGTCGCGCCCGACGTGCGCGCCGACGCGCGCTGCAACTGCGCCGAAAGATCGTGTCCGTAGAAAATATTGTCGCCCAAAATCAATGCTGAATCGGTGCCGCCGATAAACGATTTGCCAATCAAGAACGCCTGCGCGAGTCCGTCTGGTGACGGCTGCACCGCGTAGGAAATCGACAATCCCCACTTGCTGCCGTCGCCGAGCAGCTCCGTAAAGCGCGGCGTGTCGTGCGGCGTCGAGATGATCAGGATGTCGCGCATGCCGGCCAGCATCAGGGTCGTCAATGGGTAATACACCATCGGCTTATCGTAAATCGGCAGCAATTGCTTGGACACGACCTGCGTGACTGGGTAGAGGCGCGTGCCACTTCCGCCGGCCAACACGATCCCCTTTCTACCGGCCGTCATTGCAACACCCGCTTCGATTCAACAGCATCCCGGCCGTCGGACTTGCCGTCTGCGCTTGGGTCGCATCCCCGCTGCGCGGAGCCCCTGCTCCACCGCTGCGCGGCAGCCCCGGCCAACACGATCCCCTTTCTACCGGCCGTCATTGCAACACCCGCTTCGATTCAACAGCATCCCGGCCGTCGGACTTGCCGTCTGCGCTTGGGTCGCATCCCCGCTGCGCGGAGCCCCTGCTCCACCGCTGCGCGGCAGCGCCCGCTAACACAATTCCTTTGCGCGCTTTGGCCATTACGCCACCGCCTTTCCATAGTGCTTTTCTATCCAGTGACGATATTCGCCACTCGTCACCGCGTGTACCCAGTCAGTGTTGGCCAGATACCACTCGACCGTTTTTCGAATGCCGCTTTCAAAATTTTCCTGCGCGTGCCAACCGAGTTCGGTTTCCAGCTTGCTCGCGTCAATCGCATAGCGACGATCATGCCCCGGCCGGTCTTTGACGAACGTAATCTGCGATCGATAACTTTGTCCATCCATGCGTGGCGACAACTGACCGAGTAAATCGCACAAGGTGTGGACAACTTGCAGGTTGTTGCGCTCGTTGCGACCGCCGATATTGTAGGTCTCACCGACGCGGCCGCGATTCAACACTAGGCGAATCGCCGCGCAATGGTCATTGACGTACAGCCAGTCGCGCACATTCTTGCCATCACCGTACACCGGCAGCGATTTGCCCGCCAGCGCGTTGCCAATCATCAGCGGAATCAGTTTTTCCGGGAAGTGATACGGCCCGTAGTTGTTGGAACAATTGGTCGTGAGCGTCGGCAAGCCGTGCGTGTGGTGTGCGGCGCGCACCAGATGATCCGACGCCGCCTTCGACGCCGAGTAAGGGCTGTTGGGCGCGTATGCGTGGTGCTCGGTGAAGGGCGGCGCATCAACATCGAGCGAGCCATACACTTCGTCGGTGCTGACGTGCAAAAAGCGAAACGCATTTTGTTCATCGGCGGGCAACGCACTCCAGTAGCCACGCACCGCTTCGATCAGACGGAACGTGCCGACCACATTGGTCTCGATGAATTCGGCTGCACCGTGGATGGATCGATCGACATGGCTTTCGGCCGCAAGATTGACGATGGCGTGGGGTTTAGCGTCAGCGAGCAGACGATCGACCAACGCGCGATCACCGATGTCGCCGTGCACAAAACGATAGCGCGGGTCAGCCGTGACATCGGCCAACGACTGCAGGTTGCCCGCATAAGTCAGCTTGTCGAGGTTGATCACGCCACCCGTTTCGTGCGCGAGCCAATGGCGGATGAAATTGGAGCCGATAAAGCCCGCACCGCCGGTAACGATAATCATGACGTTCCGAACTTGCCTAAACCACGCATTTTATCAGCGGGCTTTGATGTCGAGCTCAATCAGCTTGGCATATTTGGTAAATGCCGCAAAGCAGCCAATCGCGACATGCGCAAAGCCCGGCCCGCCGTCGAGAAAACCGCGCCGCAGGATGTAGAACTTGATAAAGCGTACCAGCGGGCTCAACACCAGCCTGGCGTATCCGGCGCGCAGACCCTGTGCATAGAGCGCTTCGGCGTGCAAGCTGGAATAGCGATTCTGCTTTTGCAGGTAGGTCGCCACGTCGTCCGCCGAGTCGTGCAACAAATCGCCCGTCAATCGACCGACCGCTTTCGTGGTGATCACCGCTTCGTGTACCGCGTCGTTGCTCCAATCGGCGAACTGTCGATGAAATAAACGCAGCGACCAATCCGGGTAGCCTTCGCCGTGCGCCAGCCATCGCCCAAAAAACCGGTTGCGCCGCGGCATGCAATACGCGTGCAGGGTGCCGGTCGCCAGCGCAGCGCGAATGCTCGCCTGCAATCCGTCAGTGACGCGCTCATCGACGTCCAAACACAGCACCCAGTCGTGGCGTGCGGCGGCGACGGCAAACTGCTTTTGCTTGCCAAAACCCATCCACGCCTGTTCAATTACCCGGCAACCACGCGCCGTCGCGAGGTCGCGCGTCGCGTCCTCTGAACCGGAGTCGACCACCAGCACCTCGTCAGCAAAGCCGACGCTGTCGAGGCACGCGCCAATCTGGCTAGCCGCATTGTGGGCGATGATGCACACCGATAGCGCAATCTTGCTGTTGCCGTCGGCAGCGTGTTGACGTGGTTCGGTCATGGTGGGCGCAGTTTACGCGAACACGTTACCGGCGCTGTGCCAGTCTTTTCCAAATCAGGTTTGATACCGAACTTGATCGGGTAACGAGAATTAAAGGGGTCAGGGCTATTTGTTTTGCCAAGGGCTGACTAATCAAAGGGGTTAGCGTGATTTATTTTCGGCATTCTGTAAAACAATTCACCCTGACCCCTTTGATTCTAAGAAACTCAAGCAAAGAAGCGCATTTCCAGCCACAATTGCTTCAAACGGCAAGCGGGACAAGGACTTTCCTGTAGGGATGTGGGCGTTCACCGCCCGCACCGGACGATTCCAACTTCGCGTCTGCCCGCCCAGAAGCCGTCATTTAGCCCCTGTTGTGAAACTCGATTCTGTTATTGGTTGACATAATTCCGAATGCAAGCCCAACTCGTTGATTGTGAAATTGTTTTCGCGAAATGCGCCGCGATGTTATGCGGCGTTCGGACATGTTATGCGGCGTTTGTGCCGTATAAATCTAGGCTTTACGAGACTACTCTTGCATTGGAAAATTTTATAACCCAGCGGTAGTTACTGAAATAATAAAGGAAAAAAATGTCTACTAATCTCGATTCAGCAAATCAGTTTTTTGAAGCTTGTGAAACAGGTAAAGGTTGGGAAGGTTGCAAGGCTTTTTGTCATCCGGATGCGGCATTCTCTTCACAAACAACAGCCTTGGCTGACATATCCACTTTAGAAGCTTACTGTGAATGGATGAAGAATCTTTTTACTCCAATACCAGATGGAAGTTACGAGCTTAAGTTCATCGCGGCTGATGAAGCCCGAAATTCGGTAGCTGCTTTTGCAGTTTTTCACGGAACACAAACAGGTGAAGGAGGCCCGGTACCACCGACTGGCAATAGCATCGTCGCAGACTACGTGTATCACATGGAATTTGAGGGAGGCCGTATCAAACATATTACGAAAATCTGGAATGACACGATCAGCCTTCAGCAGCTTGGTTGGGGATAAAGCCTAACAATTCATTCAAGCCGAAGCCGCTTCGCGGCTCGGCTTAATTCAGGCGTTAGATTTCTCAAGTCACGGAGAGGTAAATGGACAACATACAAGTTTGGTTAATCCTTGGAGCAGTACTAGCCCTCGGCCTCTTTCTGATGAAAGGTGGGATGACCAGAAAATCCGGCGAGAAGTCCACTTCCGACCCGCTTGCTGAAGCTGAGGTCTACCTAGCGTATGGTAGAAAGAATCAAGCGCTGGCAGTATTGGAGGAGGCACTTCAGAAAGATCCCTCTCGCACAGATATCTCGAAAAGAATCCACGCGCTTAAGAAACAATGAAATCTAACTCATCGCTCAAGGTCGCTCCCTTTGGTCGCTGGACGCCGCAAAAGCGCGGCACCCTTTAGCTCGTTAGGCGTTAACAACCTCGGAGTCGCAAATAAAGGGGTCACAAATAAAGGGGTCACATCTTGTATTGTGATATTTTTTCTAGGTGGGGATAACATCATAATACAAGACGTGACCCCAAGTATGTGCCGACCTGGTTGGCGGCTACAATCCCCATAGCGACCACCTCGTCGGCGGTTTAGTCCAACCGGGTTTATCTGTCGCGTTCAGTATCGCGCCCTGAGATGGCTTCGGTGGCGCGACAGATAAACGCTATTCGTTAGAGCGCATCACACAGCGAAGCCAGCGCATCCTGAATCAAGACTGAGCAGAGGTTCACCATCGCCAAAGGAGGCCGCTCATGAAGCAAGTTGCTCTCACGATCAAGAGTGTCCGGGTGCGCCCAGTCGTTTTGCCCTTGAAGCGCCCCATTGTGTCCAAAGTCGGGCTGTTCCACGACTGGCCGCTGATACTTATCGACCTTTACACCAATGAAGGCGTAGTCGGGCATAGCTATCTTGAGCCGTATCTAAAGCAGGCCGCGCGCTACATCGTTCCGGCCATTGAAGATCTCGTAGAAGCAGCAAAGGGGCAAGCGATCGCACCGTTTGACGCCTATCGACGTGGCCTCGGTTCGCTGCACCTCGTCGGACGTGAAGGAATCTCGCAGATTGCGCTATCAGGCCTTGACATGGCGGCGTGGGACGCGTTGGCTAAGGCAGCCGAATTGCCACTCGCAGTCTATCTCGGCGGTACCCTCGGTCCAGTCCCCGCCTACAACAGCAACGGGCTGTGGTTAACGCCACCAGACAAGCTCGCCGCCGAGGCCGCAGCGCTGGTCAGCGAAGGCGGTTTCACGAGCCTGAAGCTCAGACTGGGGCGAGAGAAGCTTGTTGACGATTTGGCAGCTATTGTAGCTGTCAGAGACGCGGCGGGCGCCGGAGTCAAGCTCATGTGCGACTTCAACCAAGGCCTGTCCTTGGGTGACGCCCTCGCACGATGTCATGCTCTCGACGACCAAGGCCTGTACTGGTTCGAAGAACCGATCACTTACGACAATATCCCCGGTTACGTGCAGTTGGCACGCGAGTTGAGTACGCCGATCCAACTTGGTGAAAACTTCTACGGTCCTCGTTTGCTGTATCAGGCGGTGCTCGCTGGCGCGGGCGACTTTGTCATGCCCGACATGATGCGTATCGGCGGTGTCAGTGGATGGATGCGTTCGGCCGCAATCACGAGTGCCGCTGGCATTCCAATGTCCACTCACCTTTACCCTGAAATCGCTGCGCATCTCATGCGCGTCACCGACACCGCACATTGGTTGGAGTGGCAAGATTGGGCTGATCCGATACTCGCGGAGCCCTTCGAAATCAAGAATGGTCAGCTCCTCGTTCCCAACAGACCCGGTCAAGGCATTGCGTGGAACGAGAAGGCTGTCGCAAAATTCTCCCAATGAGTCAATCAGCGCGCGTTGCCACGGTGCGCTCTAACCCCTCGTTGCACCTGACGCCTACGGCGGCAGGTGAACTCAAACGTTAGACCCCCAGTGCCAACACACAAGTCGCCACTTGTGGCGTATGGTTTTTGGCGTAGTAATCGACCTGAATGCGAAACGAAGGAGTCATTTAAATGCCCATTGGGAAGTTCCGCTGCATCGTAATGAACGTCACGGATTTGGAACGGGGGGAAAGCTTTTGGACGCAAGTCACGGGGCTCCCCCTTCGCTTCAGCGGAGTCGGATATCCGACCCGTTTCTCGCGTCTCGGCGATATCGCGTCACATTCCATTTTGCTCCAACTCGTTCCCGAAGATAAGCCGCCGCCCACCAATAATGCCCACTTGGACTTGACCGTCGATGATGTGGATATGGCCGTCGAGCAAGCACTGGCACTCGGGGCCACGTTGTTCCGCCCGAAAGGCACTTACCCGCTTGGCTCGCCTAAGCCGTATCTCGAATGGGCCGTCATGCGGGACCCTTTTGGAAACGCGTTTTGTCTGATCAAAGATCTGGTTAAGTAGAGATCGGATCTACTGCTACGAGAAGTGGCGCCGCAAATCTGAACAGCGTGATAAGTGGAAACTCCGGGCACGAAGCTGGGCCGATGAAGGCTTGGCGAGAAGGAGTTTTCGATGGTCAAGAAGTCAGCGCGGCGAGGATCAAAGGGGTCAGGGTCGAATTAAATGCCTAACTTTTCATTCAACCCGGACTGGCGCGATAAAGCCGCGCCAGCCGGTTAATTCTGACGTTAGGCATATCCAGTGCCTGTCGAAAACGCATGCGGACACGTAGAATCTGGCCATGTCGTCGAACCCGCGCATTTTGCTGGTCAAGCTCTCGTCGCTGGGAGATGTTATCCACAATTTTCCGGTGGCCACGGATATCCGCCAAGCGTTTCCCGACGCCGTCATCGATTGGGTGACCGACGCACCCTACGCGCCACTGGTCGCGCTGCACCCTGCCATCGGGCATGCGTTTCCGGTACGTTTGCGCGAACTCAAGGCACGCTGGTTCGATCCCGCCGCGTGGGGCCGATTGTTCGACGACAAAGCGCGGCTGGTGGCTCACACCTATGATCTGGTGATCGACACCCAAGGATTGACCAAAAGCGCGTTGATTGCGCGCTGGCCGGTGAGTCGTGTTGCTGGCTACGATCGCGACAGCATTCGCGAACCCTTTGCCAGTCGCTGCTATCACCAACGCCATGCCGTGTCGCGCGAGTTGCACGCGTTGGAGCGCAATCGCACACTCGCCGCGCTGGCGCTAGGTTATGCGCTGCCGACGGCGTGCGATTACGGCTTGCCGACCGCGTGGCCGGCGCTGGCAGACGTGCCGCAATCACCCTATGTGGTGTGCCTGCACGCCAGCAGCCGCGCTGACAAAAGTTGGGCCGCCTCGTCGTGGATCGCACTCGCGCAGGAGCTCAATGCGATGGGACTGCACGTGGTGCTGCCGTCGGGCAACGCGGCGGAATTCGCGCAAAGCGAGTACCTGGCGCGCCAGTTGCAAAGCGCCACAGCACTCGCCGCCAAGTCGTTCGCGCAGACTTCCGCGCTGCTCGCCAACGCACAGGCGGTGATCGGCGTCGACACTGGGCTCGCGCATCTGGCGGTCGCATTGAAACGCCCGACCATCGGTCTGTATCTGAGTACGCGTCCGGCGCTAACGGGTCTGTATCGTGCACGCGGCGGCGGCATCATCATCAATATTGGCGGTGGCACGCGCGAAAATCTGGCGGTCATCGATGTCGACACCGTATTGAGCGGCATCGTCGCCGGGTCGACCAAACCGATGCGAGCGCTCGATTGATGCGCTTCGTCTACAGCGTGCTGATGCATCTAGCGGTTCCGCTCACTCTGCTGCGGCTGTGGCTGCGTGGGCGCACCGAAACCGGTTATCGTCAGCACATCGCCGAGCGCTTCGGCGGCTTCGATTACCCACCTGAGGCGAGTGCAGCGTCCGCTGCGGCGATCTGGGTTCACGCCGTTTCGGTCGGTGAAGTGCGTGCTGCCATGCCACTGGTGGCAGCGTTGCAGACGGCGTACCCGCACGCTCCGATTGTGGTGAGCTGTCTGACGCCGACCGGACGAGCCATGGCACGCGAAGTGTTTGGCGACGGCGTGCAGGTGTGCTATCTGCCGTACGATTTGCCGTGGGCGATTGGCGATTTCATCGAGCGCTGGCAACCGTCGATGTTGCTGGTGATGGAAACCGAAATCTGGCCCAATCTGTTGGCCAAGTGTGCGGCGCGAAATATTCCGGCATTTCTGGTTAGCGCGCGTCTTTCAGAAAAATCGCGTCGCGGCTACGCGCGCTTTGCGCCCGTTCGCTGGCTGATGCGACAATCGTTGCGGCGCTTTCGGGTGGTGATGGCGCAGTCTGAGGCCGACGCAGATCGCTTCGCGTCACTTGGCGCGACCAATGTCGTGGTGGCCGGAAACGTCAAGTTCGACATGACTATCGATGCCGCGATGGCGGCGCGTGGCGATGCGTGGCGCAAGATATTCACGCCAGTCGGCGCGGCGCGGCCGATTGTGTTGCTCGCCAGCACGCGAGAAGGTGAGGAACAAGCATTGATCGACGCCTTCTACGAGACGTTTTGGGCCAAGGCAGAGCAGCACATGATCGCGCGGCCGTTGCTGGTGGTGGTGCCGCGCCATCTTGGGCGCTTTGACGAGGTCTTTGCGCGCATCGAGCAAACCGGGCTCTATGCCGCGCGCCGCAGTCAGGGCAAAGCGCCGTCGCAGGCGATTGATATTTGGCTCGGCGATTCGATGGGCGAGCTGCAGGCGTATTACGCGATGTGCGACATCGCCATCATCGGCGGCAGCTTTGCGCCGCTCGGCGGACAAAATCTGATCGAAGCGGCGGCCTTCGCCAAACCCATCATCATGGGCCCGTCAACGTTCAACTTTGCGGAAGCCGTTGAGCTCGCCACCGCGAGCAATGCGATGATCAGTGTTGCTGACGCGAAGGCGGCGATGACCGAGGCAGCACGACTATTGGATCAACCGGTGCGGCTGAATCGCATTGGCGAGAATGCGCGCCAATTTGCGGCGGCTCACCGCGGTGCGACGCAGCGCTGCATGGAATTGATTCGACAGGCTGTCGCCAAATAACAAACTCTAGTGTTGGCGAGCCGTTTCAGCCAAAAGTGCCTGAAACGGCGCGTGAATACTGGAGTTTCTGTCGACTATCTGGCCAGCAAGCGATTCACTTCTGCCAGATCGTCGTCGTTCAATCGACCTGCCGCGGACTTGAGTTTTAGCTGCGCGAGGATGGTGTTGTAGCGCGCTTGTTGCAAATCGCGGCGCGTCTGGAACAGCTGCTGTTGCGAGTTCAACACATCGACGTTGGTGCGCACGCCGACCTCTTTGCCGAGCAACGTCGAATCGAGCGATGCCTTGGAGGAGATCAGCGAGGCTTCCAGCGCTTTGACTTGTGCCACGCCGCTGGTGACATTGAGAAACGACGAGCGCACGTTTTGCGCGACGCTGCGTTTGCTGTGCTCCAGATTCTGTTCGCTCTGGTCTTTCAATGACAATGCTTGGCGAATCTTGGATTGCGTACCGCCACCGGAGAACAGCGGAATATTCAGCGAAAGACCAAGTTGCGTGTTGCGCGACAGGATCGCGCTGGTCGAGGTGCTGGTGCTCGATGGCGCATTGGTATACCCGTAGGAGCCGACCAAGTCGAGTGTCGGCAAGTGGCCGGACTTGCTGCGACTGACTTCTTTGAGCGCGATTTCGTAGGCGGCACGCGATTGGGCAATCGTCGGGCTCGCCTCTTCGGCGGCCTTTACCCACTGCTCGGCGTCGGCCGGCGTCGGCAACGGCAGTGAGACGTTGTCTTTGAGCGACGCGAGCGACGGTGGCAATTTGCTGATGAGTTGCTGCAACGCATTTTTCTTGATGGCCAAATCGGCCTGATCGGCGATTTCTTTGGCCACCGACAAGTCGTGGCGCGCTTGCGCTTCGTAGGTATCGACAATGGTCGAGGTGCCGACTTCAAAGTTGCGCTTGGCTTGTGCAAGCTGCTGCTCAAATGCTTTCTTTTGCGCCGCCGACAACTCGACGTTGTCCTGCGCCAACAACACATCGAAGTAGGCCTGTGCGGAGCGCGTAATCAGCGCCTGTTTGGCGTCGGCAAACACCGCTTCAGCCTGCTTGACTTGCAGTGTCGCCTGATCCACGGCAATCCAGTTTTGCATGCGAAACAGCGGCTGCGTGAGCGACAGCGTGTAGCCTTTCGATGTGTAGTCGCGCGAGGTCGCGGTGCCGGCGAACTCGATTTCGCTGTTGACGCGGGTGCCGGTGCCGATCAGCCCGACCGAGGGCAACGTGGCCGCGCGCGCTTGTGGCGTGGCTTCACGCGCGGCTTCATACGCAAAGCGTGCCGCCGAGAACACCGGGTCTTGCGCCATCGCGTCGCGGTACACCGCAACCAGATCGGCGGCAGCAACGCCAGACGCCGCGCTGAGAAGGGATGCGGCAAACAAGCCACCGACGGCGCGACG
>JBCKPN010000069.1:0-10985 GCA_038901695.1 Usitatibacteraceae bacterium | reverse complement strand
CAAGCGCTGCGTGTCTACACCTATAATCACCGCGTCATTGCGGTTTTCACGCAGTCAACCACTCCTACGCGCCGATGTCTGCAGTCGTCCCCGCCTTGTCAAGCACGGCAACCATGAAAGCTGACGCGATCATCATTTCGCTGGTCGGGTTGGCACACGGCACATCGCATTTTTTTCACCTGATGCTTCCGCCGTTGTTTCCATTCTTCATGCAGGAGTGGAATCTTGGCTACGCCAGTGTCGGCACGTTGATGACGATTTTCTTTGTCGTTTCAAGTGTCGGACAAGCCATCGCCGGTATTTGGGTTGATCGCTATGGCGCGGTTCGCGTGTTGTTTGCCGGCATTGCGTTGCTCTGTTTGTCTGGATTGCTGGTTGCGGTCGCCCCCAACTTTCAGGCGCTGATGTTCGCCGCTTTTGTGGCGGGCTGTGGCAATAGCATTTTTCATCCCGCCGATTTCGCGCTCATCAATCGTCGTGTCTCTGCACAGCGTTTGGGTCATGCGTTCTCGATGCACGGCATTGCCGGCAACATTGGCTGGGCACTGGCACCGATTCTGATGCTCGCGGCGGCCACGGCCTTCGGCTGGCGTGTCGCGGGTGTTGTCGCGGCGTTGGTCGGTGCGATCTCGCTCCTGTTGCTGTTCTGCAAGCGACATCTATTGCAGTACGAACTGAACACCGTGGTTGGCGTTCGGGGTCACACCATGTCGGCCACCGTGAGTTTTCGGCAAATCCTGCGACAGCCCCTGGTCTGGGTGGCATTTGCGTTTTTCTTTTTTGCCACGTTTGGCTTTGGCGCGTTGCAAAACTTCGCGCCGTCGCTGTTGCGAGAACTGTTCAATCTTTCGCTGGTCGCGGCAACGTTGGCGCTGTCCATTTATCTGCTCGGCAGCGCCTGTGGGTTGCTGCTGGGTGGCTTTCTGGCTAGGCCCGACAAGTCTTGTGAGGGCTACGTTGCGTTAGCGTTTGGCAGTGGCGCGTTGATCGCGTTCGCGCTCGCGCTGCTGCCGCTGCCCATCTGGATGGTGCTGCCGACCATGGCCGCGCTCGGATTCGTCGTCGGTGTCGCTGGGCCATCGCGCGACTTGCTGGTGCGCAGCGCGACGAAGGCAACGCTGGGCGAGGGTGCCTTCGGACGCGTGTACGGCATCGTTTATTCGGGCTTCGATGTCGGACTTGCGATCGCACCCATTGCGTTCGGATTGCTGCTCGACGCGCACCAGCCGCGCTGGGTGTTTGTCGGCATCGCCGTCTCGTTGCTCGGCGCGATTGCGGGTGCGTGGGGTGTGGCGAGATTCGCCCGCGTCCCGCCGGCGAAAGTCTAGGGAGGGTCTGATCAAGTCCATTCGATTCATCTTGCGGCGATCTTGGGGCATCTACGTTGTTATGCTCCTCGTGCGGTAGCCCGGCAACGCACCTTCGTCGCATGCCTAGTATCTGCCCCAACCTCACCGCAATCTGAACCAAAGCAACTTAATCAGACCCTCCCTAGACAGGAAGCGCCGTTTCAAGCACTTTTGGCTGAAAGTACGCTCGCTTTAAGGAGTTTGCGCGCTCAAGTGCTGGATGGCTTGTTGCACATTCAGTATCGTCAAGCCAAATTTCGCAACGCGTGATTTCATGCCGAACACCGCTGCATCGCGCGACACCAGCGCGTCGGCGTGTTGATGAAACGCCAGCGCAATGAAGTGTTCATCGTCGCGGTCACGGCAGCGCGGAAAATCGCTCGGCAGCATCAGATTTTTCAGACTCGCACCGGCGGGCAGTGCGACTTCACGGGTCAACGTCAGGTAGCGTTGGAAAATGTCTTGCTGCGCCGCTGCGTCAAGTTTGAGTTGACGATAGGCGAGCACACGTTCTAATTCCAATATCGCCGGTTGGTGGGTCAGCACCACAAGGCGACCATCGTTGACGCGTTCACGCAGCGGCTGCAGGTACGGGTCATGGAACATCAGCCAGTCGATCACGACGTTGGTGTCGAGCACCCAACGCGTAACACTCATTTGCCGCTCTCGGCAATGGCGTTGCCCGCCGCGTGGCCCGAGGCCCACGCCCACTGAAAATTAAAGCCGCCGAGATGGCCCGTGACATCGACGACTTCACCGATGAAATAGAGGTTCGGCGTATTCACGGCGGCCATGGTCTTCGATGACAAGTCGCGCGTATCGACGCCGCCGAGGGTGACTTCAGCTTTGTTGTAGCCCAGCGTTCCGGAGGGTTTCACTTGCCAATCTTGCAACTGACGAATGGCGTCGGCAAAACCGGCGTCGGTGAACTCGTTGGCCGGTTGGTCGATGCCGAATGCACCGCACCAGCTTTCGGCAAAGCGTCGCGGTAGCAACTCGGACAGCAGATTGTGAAACCGCATTTTCGAGCCACGCTTGCTCTGTAGTACCGCCACGTCGGCCGCGTTCGGCAAAACGTTGACGTGGATCGGCAACTTAGCTGATCCATTTTGCCAGTACGATGAAACCTGCAGAATTGCCGGACCGGATAACCCGCGATGCGTGAGCAGTAGTGCTTCGCGAAATTTTCCCTCTCCACACGAAACCTGCGCGTCGAGCGAAATGCCCGACAGGTCGCCAAATTTTGCAAGCGCGTCGGGCTCGAACGCGAGTGGCACTAGCGCCGGTTTCGGTGGAATGATGTTGAGTCCGAACTGCTCGGCCAGTCGGTAGCCGAACGGTGTTGCGCCGATCTTTGGTACCGACAGGCCACCGGTCGCGACGACCAAGCGCCTGCACGTCAATGATTCGTCGCCCAAATGCACTGCATAGCCATCGCCCTGCGTTGCAACGGACGTTACTTGCGCCGGCATGCGCCACTCAGCGTGACCGCGATCACATTCGATTTTGAGCATCTGAATAATCTGCGTTGCGCTGTCGTCGCAGAACAGTTGCCCCAGTGTTTTCTCGTGATACGCAATGCCGTGCGCGCCGACCAGCTTGATGAAATCGGCCGGTGTATAACGGGCGAGTGCCGAGCGGCAAAAGTGCGGGTTCTGCGACAAGAAACGCTCTGGCGCCGCGTGTATGTTGGTGAAATTGCAGCGCCCGCCACCGGAGATGCGAATTTTTTCGCCAAGCCTGTGATAGTGCTCGATCAGCAGCACGCGTGCGCCGCGTTGACCGGCGACGCCGGCGCACATCATGCCTGCCGCTCCGGCGCCGACGACGATGGCGTCGAAGTGGTTGGATTTCATGTCCTGATTCTAAGCGCCCGCGGGCACGGAAAGCGTTTTGTGCATTGGCACGAATTGCATGGCCACGTCAGCGGTGACTGACTGTTCGATGGGAGGAGCCGGCACAAAGCCGCGCGCCTGATAAAAGCGGACGCCAGGCAGCGTGGCGAGTAGCGCAAGGCGGCGAAATGCGCGCCGCGTCCGCATCGGGCTTCAGTACGGCACTGTCACGTCCCGGAATGGTGTCGCTGCCGCAAATGGCGGCGCGATAGCTCCAGCCGCCCGCGGCGACGATGCGCTGATGGTCCTCGATCAGCCAATAGGTATCGTCTTGGATGAGTTGGGTGTCGACGCCAAAGGTGCCGAGTAGCGCGGCTTCCACTTCAGATGTCGAATAGTCAGCCAGCGATAGGCCGCGCGCAGACGCGTCAATCAGGCACTTCAAGGCGTCAACGTCTTTGAGGGTCGCGCGTCTGAGCCGGTATTGCGCGCTATTGATTGATGTAGCTTTCGAGTTGGGCGATGGTGAATTCATGTTCAGCGATGATGTCGTTCATCAAATCGCGAATCGATATCATGCCGACCACGCGCCCGTGATCGAGCACCGGAAGATGGCGAATGTTTTTCTCCGACATCAGTGCCATGCATTCACCGGTGCGCTGATTTGGCGTGACGAACAACACCGGGGACGTCATGACGTCCGCGACCAGCGCTTCGCGCGAATTGCGTCCGTGAATGGCAATTTTTCGCGTGTAATCGCGCTCCGAGAAAATGCCAACCAGTTTGTCGCCCTCCATCACCATCATCGCGCCGACGCCTTTTTCGGCAAGCTTGGTAATGGCTTCGAATACGGTGGCATTCGGCGTGACGGAATAAATTTCAGCGGAGGGGCGTTGTTTTAACAGTTCTGCGACAGATTTCATGGCGCTCCTTTATGGCGAGTGGATCAGCGGATAGGTTACTGCAAACTGACGCCCCGCGCTCAACGCCGCGACGGTTTTAGGGTACCTCTAAAAATTCAATCAAGTCGATGATGGCAAGGCGCAAAGTCGCGAAAAAGCGCAGTGTACACATAGTACATGAGCATTTTGAGCGGCTTTGCAACGCCGCCAGCGCGGCTTCAGTGAATTTTTAGAGGTGCCCTTTACATGTTCGGATAATTCGGTCCGCCGCCGCCCTCAGGTGTGACCCAGACGATGTTTTGCATCGGATCCTTGATGTCGCAGGTTTTGCAGTGCACACAGTTTTGCGCGTTAATCTGCAAGCGCTTGCCGCCTTCCGGCGTTTCGACGAACTCATAGACCCCCGCCGGACAGTAGCGCGCCTCGGGGCCAGCATAGCGCGCTAGGTTGGTGTTGACCGGAACGCTCGCGTCCTTAAGCGTTAGATGCGCGGGCTGGTCTTCTTCGTGATTGGTGTTGGAGATGAACACCGACGACAGGCAATCGAACGTCAGTATGCCGTCGGGCTTGGGATAGTGAATCGGCTTGGCATCGGCTGCGTTCAGCAGCGTTTCGTGATCAGCGTGTTGGTGGTGCAGCGTCCACGGTGCCTTGCCACCAAACACCACCTGATCGATGCCGACCATCAGTGTGCCGGTGTAGAGACCCTTGGACATGAATGGCTTGAAGTTGCGCGCACGGTGCAGTTCATCGTGCAGCCAACTGTCGGTGAACGCTGCTGAGTACGCCGTCAGTTCATCGGCGGCGCGGCCCGCACGCAACGCATTGAACGCCGCTTCTGCCGCCAGCATGCCTGATTTCATCGCCGCGTGGCTACCCTTGATGCGCGCGGCGTTCAAAAACCCCGCGTCGTCGCCGACCAATACGCCGCCGGGGAAAGTGAGCTTCGGAAGTGATTGCAGCCCACCCGCCGTGATGGCGCGTGCACCATACGCGACGCGCTTGCCGCCTTCGAACACCGCGCGAATCGCGGCGTGGGTTTTGTAGCGCTGAAATTCTTCGAAAGGCGAGAGGTAGGGATTGGTGTAGGCCAATCCCACCACGAACCCCACCGACACCAGATTGTTTTCCATGTGATACAGGTACGAGCCGCCGTAGGTGCTGGTGTCGAGCGGCCAGCCGGCCGTGTGAATCACCAGTCCGGGTTGGTGCTGCTCGGGCTCGACCTCCCACAACTCTTTGAAGCCGATGCCATACACCTGCGGATCGCGCCCCGCGTTGAGATTGAAGTGCGCTTGCAATTGTTTGCCCAAGTGGCCGCGACAACCCTCGGCAAAGAACGTGTATTTGGCGTGGAGTTCCATGCCGCGCGCGAAGCGAGCTGTTGCTTCACCATGCTTGCCCACGCCCATGTCGCCGGTGGCCACGCCTTTAACCGCGCCCTCGTCGGTGAACAGCACTTCGGCTGCCGCAAAGCCCGGATAAATCTCCACGCCAAGTTCCTCGGCCTTGCTGCCCAGCCAGCGACACACATTGGCCAACGACACGACATAGTTGCCGTGATTTTTAAAACACGCAGGCAGCATCCAATTGGGGATCTTGGTGGCCGACGATGGCGACAAGAACATGAAACGATCTTCGCTCACCGCCTGATTGAGCGGCGCGCCGAGTGTCTGCCAGTCTTCGAACAGCTCCGTGAAAGCGCGCGGATCCATCACCGCACCGGAAAGGATATGTGCGCCGACTTCTGAGCCTTTTTCGACCACACACACGGTCACGTCGTGACTGGCCGCTGCCGCCTGTTGCTTGAGCCGAATCGCTGCGGCGAGGCCGGCCGGGCCGGCACCGACAATGACAACGTCATACTCCATGGCTTCGCGTGGCGCGAGTGCAGACATATCACTTCCCGTAGCGGTTTCGACAGGCCAGTATTATAGCGGCCACGATTTTGGGCGATGCACTCGCCAGAGGAGATTCGCTGTGTTGACACAGGCAGCGTGGGGCGGATTTCTTGCCGTTGGAATTGGCGCGACGGTCGGCGCGTGGGCGCGCTGGGGCCTGACGCTGTGGCTGAATCCCCGACACGCTGCATTTCCGCTGGGCACCTTTGCCGCCAACGCAATCGGTGGTTTGCTGGTCGGCTTGGCGATTGCCTACTTTGCAAAACAGCCGCAGCTCTCCGAGGCGTGGCGGCTGCTGATCATCACCGGTTTTCTTGGCGGCCTGACAACCTTTTCAACGTTTTCCGCCGAAGTGGTCACGTTGATTGAACGCGGTGAGATGGGCTGGGCACTGGCCGTCGGCGGCGCACATTTGGGCGTCTCGTTGTTGCTGACCGCTGCGGGGCTGCACCTCGGGCGTTTGGCGCTGGCGAGCGCCTAGCTCGGCGCAATGACTATTTGCCTGATAGCCCCATGCGCTTGGCCATTTCGGTGTACACCTTGCTGCGCTCGGCCATGAAGGCGGGCATTTTGTCGAGCGAAACATCGATGATCTCAAAGCCGCCATCGGCCATGCGCTTGCGAAAATCCGCGTCCTTGTTGATCTCGGCGAAAATATCGGACACGCGTCGGCGTAGTTCGGGCGGCGTCGATTTGGGTACCGCGACCCCGCAGTAGGCACCGTCGACCCAGTCGATGCCGAGTTCCTTGAAGGTGGGCGTGTCGGGGAAAGCAGGATGGCGCTGCTCGGTGGCGACCGCCAGCACCTGCGTGCGACCCTTTTGTGCGAGCGCCAAGGTGATGTATGACATCGCCGCATCGACGTGCCCGCCAAGCAATGAAGCGACTAGGTCACCCGTGCCTTTGAATGGCACATAGTTGAGCTTGATGCCAGCGGCACCTTCGAGGCGCACGTTGGCGGCGTGGTTGGCCGAATTGAGTCCGGAACCGGCGACCGAAACAGCCTCGGCTTTCGCCTTCGCCGCATTGATCAGGTCCTGATGAGTAGTACGGCTGCGCGGTAGTTATCGTTGATGGCAGACGGTTTGCCGCTTACCAGCGACGGGAAAAAACGGCCGGTTGCGCGACGATCAACGCGCACCATCTTCTGGTCGGGGTAATAGCAGAACATCTCGTCATTGCGGCGTACGACCTCGACCAACGGACCATCGAGCATTTCCAGTTTTTCGTGTTCGTTGCCGTCCTTGTCCACCAAATGGGTGATGCGTGAGGTGGTGGTGCCGTCGGTGGTCTGGTGCACGAACACGCCCGAATATGGCAGCTCGCGCGCCGAGCGCGCCATGCGCTCGAGCCACTCGTTGACGTTTTTCGGCTGCGCGACGGCGCACGCGGCAAGGACACTGGCACCCAGCCACAGCGTCAGCAATGTGCGCTTCATTGAGCGTATCGAGTGCATCGTCATGCCCGTGTGCAATCGTTGCTCGCGCTGGTTGACGCTGCCGCGGATATCGACATGCTAACGACCAGATTCACGACGCGCCGATGCGGCCTGAAACGCATCGTTGGCTGCAAATTGTCGGTGAATCTTCAAGTAGTCGTTGACGCGGACCTCGGCTGCGGTGGCCGGTTGCGCCACCGGCTTGGGCGCGATTTGCTGCACAAGTTGCGCCGGTGCGACGGTGCCGTCTTGCTGCTTAAAAGCCACCACCACCAATGCCGAAACAGTAATCACTGACGCCGCCATTGCCAGCGCGATGCGCGTGCCTTTGGCCACCGGCGCGTGCTGCCTAGCCGCCGGCACCAGCACCGTCGGCTCGCTCGCCAGCCGCGCAAATATCGCGTCCGCCGCTTGCCGACGTCGCGTCACCATCCCCGCGGACTCGCCGCGCAAGGCTTCACCGATCAAGTGATAGTGATCCCAACTCTCACGTCGATGAGCGTCGCCGCCAAGGCCGCGAATCACTTGCAGTGCGTCGTCGCGATCAAGTTCGCCATCGACTAATGCTGAAATTTTTTCGTTCATGTCCAACTCTCCGCTACTCTGGGTCTGCTCATTTGGAGTTCTGGTGGTTTATACCCTGCTGCTGCGTGCAATGCCTTGAGGGTGCCTCTAAAAATTCAATCAAGCCGATGATGGCAAGGCGCAAAGTCGCGAAAAAGCGCCGTGTACACGTAGTACATGAGCATTTTGAGCGGCTTTGCAACGCCGCCAGCGCGGCTTCAGTGAATTTTTAGAGGTGCCCTTTATCTGATTACCAGCGCTGGTCTTTATTGGTTCCCAACTGCGGCCGCAATTGCGCTGCCACCGCCTCGCGCGCGCGAAAAATTCGCGAGCGCACCGTGCCAATCGGACAATCCATAATCTGCGCGATTTCTTCATACGCTAGGCCGTCGATTTCTCTGAGCGTAATCGCAGTGCGAAGTTCATCGGGCAGCGCGTCGATGGTGCGATTGACGATTTCGCCGATTTGCTTGCTCATCAATTGCGCATCGGGTGTAGCGATATCGCGCAGACCCGGCGTGTCGTCGAACGACTCCGCCTCTTCAGCGTCGTACGTTGTGGACGTTGGCGCACGACGGCGCTGCGTGACCAGGTAATTCTTGGCCGTATTCACGGCGATGCGATAAAGCCAAGTGTAGAACGCGCTATCGCCGCGAAAGTTCCCGAGCGCTCGATACGCCTTGATGAACGCTTCTTGTGACACATCTTCAATTTCGGCTTGGTCGCGAATGATGCGTGACAGCAGCCGCTCGACTTTGCGCTGATATTTGATGACGAGCAATTCAAAGGCACGCTTGTCGCCCGCCTGTGCGCGCTCCACCAGTTGCTGATCGATTGCTCGATCGCTCATCGACGCTTTCCCTTCCGGCAACCGTGTGCCCACGGCGGCAACATCCACAGCAGCCGGGATCGACTGATTCACTTTTGCCCCACCTGCAACAGCGCCCGCAGCGGCCGCGTCCGCGACAACTTTTCGCGCACGCTGAGGCAGCCCCATGGAGAGCCGAGAACTGTCCGGTATTATAAACGTGAGGTCTGCCATCACACTGCTCCCACCGCGCGCAGCGGCACTTAGTCGCCGCGCAAAAATAACTTGAACACTGTCCATCTTGCATACGAGCGCCACGCGGCGTTGCAAAAACGCTGGTGTGGCCAGCCACACGGCGCGTTTTGCGCCTTGCCTAGCATCCCGTCTGCAAGCGGCCAATTGTTCAAGTTATATTTGCGTGGCTCCTAACTTGTTGAATTTACGAAAAGTTATTCAAGCCCGTCGGCTCCGTGACGCACGTTGCCGTGGCGGTCTGTAGCCCCATCCAAAGCACGATCCCCGAGCCCGAGTTACGCGTTAGTGACCCAATCGCTGGTGAATAGTTCATTTGCGCGGCCTGACTGCGCGCCCGACTCGGTCGCACGATTTGGTTGCGCCAGATTGCGCGCGGCGGCGAATCCTGATAAACCACGACATACTTGCCCCTGCATTCCCTTCGGACCTCAACACATGACAGCGCTGCACACCATTTCTACCATCCGCGACGTTGAAAGCGCCCATGCGCTGGAACATCCCAAAGTCTCGCTCATGCAGCGCGCAGGAGACGCTGTGGCCGAACACGCACTCGGCATGCTGCGCCGCCGGAAATCCAAACGCGTGTTGGTACTCGCCGGATCGGGCAACAACGGCGGCGACGCCTGGGTCGCGGCTGACGCATTGCGCAAAGCCAAAATGGAGGTCACGGTGCTGGCGCTCGGTGAACAACAGTGGAAAGACGCGGCCGCCAAAAAAGCCTACGCCGCATTCAGCACGACCAAGGATGCGGTCGTGAAATCCTGGCCCAAGACCCAACATTTCGGTGTGGTTGTCGATGGCTTATTCGGCATTGGTGTGACCAAAGCGCCGTCCGGCGCGTTTGCGGACGTGATTCGGCACTGCAACGCGCTGCGTGCGGCCGGCCATTGCACGGTGCTCGCGATCGACGTGCCGAGTGGACTCAATGCCGACACTGGCGTGGCGTTTGAACCGGCCATTGAAGCCGACGAAACCGTCACGTTTATCGGTGCCAAGACCGGCCTATTCACGGCCGACGGCATCGATCACGCGGGTTACGTCAGCGTTAATGCGCTCGGCGCGACACTGCCGACGTCGTCCGGCTCGCTGTTGGCGCATGCGGATGTGTTGCCACTGGTTCCGGCGCGACGCGCCAATACCCACAAAGGCAGCTACGGCAATGTCGGCATCATCGGCGGCGCCGAGGGCATGACAGGTGCTGCCGTACTTGCGGCGCGCGCGGCGTTGCACATGGGGCCCGGGAAAGTGTTCATGGGTCTGTTCGACAAGGATCGTCCCGCATTTGATGTGCTTCACCCGGAAATCATGGTGCGCGATGCCAAGTTGCTGGCCAAGGACGAGTCCATCACCGCCTTCGCCATCGGCATGGGCATGGGAGAAACCGGTGCCGCGTCGCTGCTCGCCGTGTTATCACTGGATCGACCGCTGGTCATCGACGCCGACGCGATCGCCGCGATTGTGTCAAACCCTAGCATCCGCGCGGCTTTTGAAGCAAAAAAGGCTGAAAGTGCGCGCCCTTGCTTGCCTTTCATTTTTACGCCCCACCCCGGCGAGGCAGCCAAGCTTCTCGGCAAGACGCCCGCTGAAATTCAGGCTGATCGTCCAGCGGCCGCATTGGTGCTCGCTGATCGCTTCGCCAGCGTCGTGGTGCTCAAGGGTGCGGGAACCGTCATCGCGCACCCCGACGGGCACTTCGTCATCAACACCACAGGCAACGCTGGCATGGCCTCGGGCGGCATGGGCGATGCGCTGTCAGGCATGCTAGGCGCGTTTCTGGCGATCGGACTCGGGGCGTGGGATGCAGCGCGTCTGGCGGTCTATCTGCACGGCGCGGCCGGTGACGCGGCGTTGCATCACGGCATGGGACCGCACGGATTAACGGCATCGGACGTAATATTTGAGGCACGGTCGCTACTCAATAGCGGTCTCGACC
>JBCKPN010000068.1:0-11011 GCA_038901695.1 Usitatibacteraceae bacterium | reverse complement strand
CGCAAGTCTAACGCATCATTCCGTGCCCACTCTAGGGGGATTACAGCGGCAGTGGCCGCGCGTCGCTCAGCGCGGCAATATCGCAACCGCCCTTGGCAAAGCCGATCACTTTGAAAAATTCGCCCATCTCGGCGGGTGAGACGAGCCGCTGCACCTGATTGGTCAGGCCAAGATACGACGCGGCGTCATTTGGGTCTTGTTCGGCCAGCAATTCAGTAATACCTGCGGCGAGCAGGAAATTTGCCTGCGTGGTGTAACCGATCAATCGCGCGCCCGCGCCGACCGCCGCATCCGCCACGGTGGTGAAGTCAACGTGCGAGGTGATGTCCTGCAAGCCCGGATACAAGAATGGATCGGTGTGCGCACGATGACGATAGTGGCACATCAAGGTACCCGTCACGCGTGACGGGTGGTAGTACTCGGCACGGCGAAAACCGTAATCAATCCACAGTGCCACGCCGACGTGCAAACATTCGCTCACGGCTGCCGTCAGAGCCGCGACCTGCGGCGAAAACTCGGTCACATAACCGTCCGGCAGCACGTCATGAAATACCTCGCGCTGCACCGCCGCGACCATCAACGCGACATCGGCCGACAGCGCGGTGACGTCGCGCCAGACAAACGCGTCGCCCTGCGTGGCCACGCCGCGCTCGAATACGGCATTTGCGCCAAAGCCCACCAGGTGGATCGGCAACACATCGAGCACTTCGTTGGCCACAATCGCGCCAACAAACGAGCGCGGCAGCCGGTCTAGCCATTCGCAGCGTTGAAAGATATGTGGCGGCAGAGACGACAATCGTTGCTGCTGACGCTGGCGTAAGTCGGCCGAAACTTCCAACAACAAATATTTTTCTGGCAGCGCACCGGCGCGATCAAGCGCGTGCAACACGTCAACCGCCAGCTTGCCCGAGCCGGGGCCGAGTTCCATCACGCTGCCGCGCGTGCTCGCCAAGGTGTCGGCAATGCTGCGCGCGATGCAGCGACCGAATAGCGGTGAAATTTCCGGTGCGGTGATGAAGTCGCCCGCCTCACCGAACTTACGCGCACCCGCCGCGTAATAGCCCAACCCCGGCGCATAGAGTGCGTAATCCATGAAGCGCGCAAACGAGAGCCAACCGCTGTTGGCACGAATCTGTTCATGCAACATGGCTGCACAGCGCGTCGTGTGATCCATGGCGTCCGCATCGGGAATCGGCAACGCGGAAGCGGATGATGAGTGGGCGATTCGCAAGTCGGGACCGTCACGTCGGCTAAAATGTGATTATGTCAGTCAGCTCGAACAATTCCTCCGAGAGTGCGCCCAAGGCGGTGCTGGTTACCGGTGCGGCCAAACGTGTTGGTGCCGCCATCGTGCGCACGCTGCACGCGGCGGGCTGCAACGTCGTGATTCACTGCAACCGTTCAAAGTCGGACGCCGACGCGCTCGCCAAGTCACTCAACGCCGTACGCGCTAAATCGGCGGCGGTGGTACTAGGCGATTTGCTGGCCCATAACGCGTTGCCGGGATTGGTGCAACAGGCGCATTCGTGTTTCGGTCGACTGGATGGTCTGGTCAACAACGCGTCCACCTTTCGCGCAACCCCGTTCGGCGCGATTGACGAGGACGACTGGCTAGAGATGATGGGTTCGAATTTGAAGGCGCCGCTTTTTCTGTCGCAAGCGGCCGCACCGTTTTTGCGCGTCACAAACGGTGCGATCGTCAACATCATCGACATTCACGCGGATCGTCCATTGAAAGACTTTGCTGTCTACAACACCGCCAAGGCGGGGCTTGCTGGTCTCACGCGTTCGTTGTCGATTGATCTGGCACCGGAGGTGCGCGTCAACGGCGTCTCACCAGGGGTCATCCTGTGGCCCGAAGACAGCGCCGATTACCCGTCGCCGGAGCGCGAGCGCATCATCCGGCAAGTGCCGTTAAAACGCGTCGGCAGTGCGGAGGATGTCGCCGGTGCCGTGAAGTTCTTGTTGCTCGACGCGCCGTATATAACCGGGCAAATTCTCGCGGTCGACGGTGGCCGATCGCAGGCGCTATGAATACGGTCACGTCGCAAAAGCAGCAGCTCGAGCAGAACAAGCTCGCCAAGCGCCTGCGTCGACAGGTCGGCGAGGCGATTGCCGACTTCAACATGATTGAGGCCAATGACCGCGTGATGGTGTGCCTGTCAGGCGGCAAGGACAGCTATGCCCTGCTCGACGTGTTGATGGGGCTGCAACAAAAGTCCCCCGTCCCGTTCGAGTTGATCGCATTTAATCTCGACCAAAAACATCCGGGCTATCCTGAGCATATCCTGCCGGACTATTTGACCGCGCTCGGTGTTCCATTTCGCATTGAACAGCAAGACACTTATTCGACCGTCAAGCGACTGATTCCCGAGGGCAAGACCATGTGCTCGCTGTGCTCGCGCATGCGTCGCGGCGTGATTTATCGCGTGGCCGAGGAATTGGGGGCAACCAAAATCGCGCTGGGTCATCATCGTGACGACATCGTGCAGACGTTTTTTCTGAACATGTTTTTCGGCTCGCGTCTCAAAGCGATGCCGCCAAAACTGGTGTCGGATAACGCCAAACACATCGTCATCCGGCCGCTCGCCTACGTCGAGGAGCGCGACCTAGCCGCCTACGCGGAATGGAAAGCGTTCCCGATCATTCCGTGCGATTTGTGCGGCTCGCAGGACAATTTGCAACGCCAGCAAGTCAAGCAGTTGCTCAACGAATGGGAACGCAAGTTTCCGGGGCGGGTGGAGAACATTTTTCGTGCGCTGTGCAATACATCGCCTTCGCATCTGCTCGATCACAAGTTGTTCGACTTTGCCAGCCTGCGCGCCAGCGGCGTTGCCGACGTGACGGGCGATACGGTGTTCGATGCCGACGAAGCGTCGCTACCGATGACAGCGCAGGTGATCTCGTTCAAGTAGGGTGCGCCACGCGCACCAAAACCACCAACAATTAACCGCCAATGGTGCGCATGGCGCACCCTACAGGGACGGTGCGGTGGCCGACGAGCGTCTCGCCACTTTCACGATGGCCCAAATGATCGCCACCGGCACGGCGAGAAACACCGCGATTGGCATCAGCGCCATCAACACCGCGAAGACGGTGGCCACCAACGCGATTAACAACGCGATGCCTAACAAGCTGGCGAGCACAATGCCGACGCCAGTGAGCACGACTAGCGTGACGATCATGGCAATCAGAAATACCGGAATGGCGATCATCCAGCCAACGACCGAGTCCGACAAGTCGTCATCAAAAAATATCACCGAATGATCGAACGCGCCGTGCGAGTGCACGTTGGCAAGCAGCGTTGCCGTGGCCACCAGCGCGATCGTGGCAAGCAGCAAGAACAGCAGAATTTTTGCGGTCGCGGTCATCGTCGATCTCAATGTGGGAGTTGATGCCACGCATTGTGCCGACCGGCAGCCGGGGCGCTAAGTGCGTAGCGACGGTTTGCAGAAAGCGGGTTGTGGGACGCATGAAGCCATGATGGCGCGCCGCCGTGCGTCGGTACGAGGGAAATCGTAGCCCCTCTCCCTCGAGGGGAGAGGGGTTGGGGAGAGGGTGATGCTCGATGAATCCCGCATGCGCAGCACCAGCGTCATGATGTAAAACTCTAGCAACGACGGGTAGTTACAGCACAAAACGCCTCAAAACACCCGTCGTTGCTAGTGTTTACATGTTATTTCATCGCAGCGATAACGCCGTTCATGACGAAGGCAAAGCGATCTGCCACCTGCGGCTGGGTGGAGAATTTGTCGAGCGTGGCGGTAAATTTCTCCAGTTCGGCGAGGCGCTCATTCGGCGTCGGGTGGGTACTCATCATCAGCGAAACACCTGAATCTTCGGATTTCAACCCCGACAAAATTTGGATCGCCGACACCAAGCCGTAGGGGTCATAACCGGCGCGTGCGGCGAGCACTGCGCCGATGCGATCGGCCTCGTATTCGAGCGAGCGATCCAGCGGGCGCAGGAACAAGCCACTCTTGACGAACTCAATCGCCTCGCCCGCAGCGGCGTTGGCAAGCGCACCGGTTAGCATGTTGCCGCCGGCGCGACCTTGCGAAATGCGTTGCGACGCCTCGGCCTGTGCAACGCCTTGCAGCGCTCCAGAGGTGCGCGCCGATTGGATCGCCTTGACCTGGTGCTTTTGCATCACGTGCGCGACTTCATGCGCCAGCACACCCGCCAATTCGGCTTCGTTAGAAAGGCGCGCGATGAGTCCGAGCGAGACAAACACCTTGCCACCCGGCAGCGCAAACGCATTTACCGTCGGCGTATCGAGCACACCGAATGCCCACGGTAACTCCGGTCTGCCGGATTGCATCGCCACCCAGCGCCCAACGCGATTGACGTACCTTTGCAAATTCGCATCGGCGTGCAACGGCGTGGCACCGAGAATCATCGCCGCGATACCATCGCCCATGCTGATCTCTTCGGGCTCGGTGATGTCCTTGGTGGCCTCACCGACTTTTTTCGCCGTATCGAGCAGCTTGTTGAGATTGAAGTTGCCGAACTGCGCGTGGGCGGCCATCGGCAGCATGGCGGCCAGCGTGGCAGCAAGCATGACAAATTTTTTCATCGACGACCTCCACTTGCTGATTCGCCCGGATCAGTCACGTCAGCGCGTGCCAGCTTGCCGTCCTTGGCGAATTTTTCCGCGTCAGGCTTGCTGCTGGACAGATTCTTCATCGCGCTGAGTGCCTGCGCGTCAGGAGAAGCGGTCTTTAGCTCTTCCGGCGAGAGGCCGCGAATACCGATGGTGGCACTTTGCGCGCGTTGATTGGTCTGCGGGCTGCCACCCAATAGGCGGTTGAATCCGGACAAAAAGCCGCCGCCTGTACTTTTACTCGCGGGTCGGGCTTCCTCGATGACGACCCCGCCACGCAAATGCATCATGCGTACCCAGCCGGTCTGTGTGTCGGTTTTGACGCGGCTCCAGGCACCACGGCGCTCGAGCAACTGCACCTTGGCTTGCGCCGCTAGCGACTGCAACGAGGCAGCCGCATCGTCGGGATTGGCGCGTAACTCAGTCGCGCGGTTAGTCAGCAGCGGCTCCTGTGCCTCGATGCCGACACTAACAAGTAGTATCGCCGCGACAAACAGCGGCATCACTTGCCACGACGTTCGATAATGCCGTCGGGAAGTATTCGCGATGCTTTGCATGTGCTGCTCCGGTTAAAACGTGCGCGAAAAGTTGTGCCTAAAAGATATTCCTGGAAGCCACGCTTTAGTCTATCCGAAATGCCACTGTCGGCAATCCCGCGATTCAGCGATCAAGCGGGGGCGGCGTCCGACAATCCAAGTCGCTGCCAGATGGCGCGGGTCGCGGCCGCGCCGTTCATGGTGTAGAAATGCAACCCCGGTGCGCCGCCGTCGAGCAGCTCCTCGCACAAGCCAGTAACGATATCGAGGCCAAACGCCTTGATCGACGCCGTGTCGTCGCCGAAGGCGTCCATCTTGCGTCGTATCCAGCGCGGGATTTCCGCACCGCACGCATCCGAGAAACGCGCCAGCTGCGAGAAATTTCCAATGGGCATCACGCCCGGCACAATCGGGATGTTCATACCCATCGCGCGGACCTGATCGACGAAATGAAAATAGGCGTCCGGGTTATAAAAATATTGCGTGATCGCGGAGTTTGCGCCGACATCGACCTTGCGCTTGAAATTTTGCAAATCTTCGTTTGGATTGCGCGACTGTGGATGGTACTCGGGGTAGGCAGCGACGTCGATGTGGAAATGATCGCCCGTCTCAGCGCGAATAAAGGCCACCAGATCGGCCGCATAGCGAAACTCGCCCGCGACTGCCATGCCCGAAGGCAAGTCGCCACGCAATGCCACCGTGTGACGGATACCTGCGTCTTTGTAGCGATGGATCATCGCCTGAATGCTCTCGCGGGTGGAGCCGATGCAGGACAAGTGTGGTGCCGCCGCATAGCCCGCCGCGCGGATATCGAGCACCGTGGCCAGCGTGCCTTCCTGAGTCGAACCACCGGCACCGAAGGTCACCGAGAAAAACGCTGGCTTCAACTCACCCAGCTGCGTCACTGTCGCGCGCAACTTGGCGGTTCCCTCCGGCGTCTTGGGTGGGAAAAACTCGAACGAGAAAGTGCGGGGTCCGCTCATTGAAAACCTCTTTTCATTCCGACATCTTCCTGACGCGCGGTGCGACTAGTAGCGGTATGAATCGGACTTGTATGGACCGGCTTTGGACACATGAATATAGGCCGCCTGCACATCCGTCAATTCGGTCAACTTCGCGTTGAGCGTTTTCAATTGCAAGCGCGCCACTTTTTCATCAAGATGCTTCGGCAGCGTGTACACACCAATCGGATACTTCGCGGTGTTGGAAAACAACTCAATTTGCGCGATGGTTTGATTGGCGAACGACGACGACATCACGTAGCTTGGGTGCCCGGTGCCGCAACCCAGATTCACCAAGCGCCCTTTGGCGAGCAGGATGATGCGTTTGCCGTCAGGAAAGATGACGTGATCGACTTGCGGTTTGATCTCTTCCCACTGGCAGGCTTTTTCGATCGAAGCGACGTCGATCTCATTGTCGAAGTGGCCGATGTTGCACACAATCGCCTGATGCTTCATCTTCGCCATGTGATCAAAGGTGATGATGTGATAGTTGCCGGTGGCCGTGACAAAAATGTCGGCCTTGTCGGCGGCATAGTCCATGGTCACGACGCGATAGCCTTCCATCGCCGCTTGCAATGCGCAAATCGGATCGACTTCCGTGACCCACACTTGCGCCGACAGCGCGCGCATGGCTTGTGCACAACCCTTGCCGACGTCGCCGTAGCCGCAGATCACGGCAATCTTGCCCGCGATCATCACATCGGTGGCACGCTTGATGGCGTCAACCAGCGACTCGCGACAGCCGTACAGGTTGTCGAATTTGGATTTGGTGACCGAGTCGTTGACATTGATGGCGGGGAACGCCAACTTGCCGTCTTTAGCCATCTGGTACAAACGATGCACGCCGGTGGTCGTCTCTTCGGTCACGCCTTTGATTGCTTTTAACCGCAGCGAATACCACGTGGGATCTTGGGCGAGCTTGGCCTTGATCGAGGCGTACAGGATGCGCTCTTCATCGGAACCCGGGCTCGACACTACCGACGCATCTTGTTCCGCGAGCGTGCCCAGGTGCAACAGCAACGTTGCATCACCGCCGTCATCGAGAATCATGTTGGAATAACCGCCGTCGATCCACTCAAAAATACGGTGCGTGTAGTCCCAATATTGTTCCAGCGTCTCACCCTTGACCGCGAACACCGGCGTGCCGCCGGCTGCGATGGCGGCCGCCGCGTGGTCTTGCGTGGAAAAAATGTTGCACGATGCCCAGCGCACCTTTGCGCCGAGTGCTTCGAGAGTCTGGATCAGCACCGCAGTTTGAATCGTCATGTGCAACGAGCCAGTGATGCGCGCGCCTTTGAGCGGCTGCGCTGCGGCGAACTCGTCGCGAATGGCCATCAAACCGGGCATTTCGGTTTCGGCGATCTTGATTTCCTTGACGCCCCAGTCGGCCAATTTCAAATCGGCGACGACGTAATCGTTGTTCAGAATGTTCTGTGGTTTCAGAATGGCGTTCATGCGGTTTTCCTAACAATATTGTCAAAAACGCGGGCGGAAAAAAACGCCCGCATCCATTTCGGATGCGAGCGTCGTTGATTCTTGGGAGTGGATCGCGATAACCGACTACTCCTTGCTGAGCCTGGAACCGGACACTAGACCCTAGTGCGGAAGTTGCAACGCTCCTCAGCAATGCTTGAATTATAAGGCGACGACAAAAAACTTGCCAGCCCTGGTGGGCGATGCGGCTGCACGGTTGCGATCAGTCGGCAAGCGCTGCTTCCATGTGGTTACTGGTTTCGACTAAAACTGCGTGACGTAAATCGGCCGACCCGGTTGAATTTTTGCAGAAAGTGAAACTCTAGTAACGGCGCACGTTTCCGAGCAAAACTGGCTGGAAACGCCCGACCCACTTAGCGTTTACTAGTCTGGCGTGCGCGCCACATTCATGACCATCGCCAACAGCGCGTAATAGCCACACAACGCCGTCAGGTCGACCACGCTTTTCTCACCGAATGCGGCCAGCGCGCGAGCGTAAAGCACATCATCGACAGCGTGCTGTTTGAGCAACACCGTGCAGAAATCATAGACGACCCTCTGCTCGGCATCGAGTGTTGCCGGGACGCGACCTTCGGCAATCGCCGCCGCGTCGGTGATACTCAGACCCGACGCAAGCGCAATCGGATGATGAATGTTCCACTCAACAGGCTGGCTCCAAAACTTTGCGACCACCAGAATGGCCAACTCGGTGAGGCGTTTGTCGAGGCCGGTGTTGTAGCGCAGGTACTCGCCACAACGCTGCACCCTGTGCATGAGTTCCGGGCTATAGAGCAGCGGCTTAAACGGACCGATGACACCACCGCGCGGCTCAGCGCTCAGCTCTGCGGCGGCGGCTGTTTGCGCGGGCGACCAGGTCGAGCGCGCGGGTAACGGCAGTCGCTCTGGGCCATCAAACGCGGGTTTGATCATTCGCCGGCCTTGATCTTGTTGTCGCGAATCACTTTGCTCCAACGGTCAATTTCGGCATCAACAAATTTAGCCAGTTCCGCTGGCTTCGACGCCAGTATTTCCATACCTTGCAACGTCAGTCGTTCGCGAACGACTGGGTCAGCGAGCACCTTGGCGAGTGCGTCGTTCATGGCATTGATGATCTCGGGGGATGTCTTCGCAGGCGCGAACACGCCCCACCATGCCAGTGACTCATGACCCGGAAAACCCTGCTCGGCGATGGTGGGCACGTCTGGATACTTCGCGATGCGTTTCGCGGACGTGACCGCCAGTGGCACCAGGTTCTTGCCGTCGACCTGCGGGCTGAGGAGGAACACGGTTCCCGCAATCAACGGCACGTGGCCTGCAACCGCATCCAGCAAGGCTGGGCCACCGCCTTTGTAGGGCACGTGCGTCAACTGGAAACTTCCCTGATTTTGCAATTGCGTCAGCGCCAGATGCGCGAGGCTGCCCGAGCCGATGCTCGCAAAGCTGTACTTGCCTGGCTCTTTTTTCGCGGCGACGACGACTTCTGCAAAGGACTTGAAGCCACTCGACGGGTGCGCCGCGACCATCATGGCCGAGCGCGAGATCAACATGACGGGAGCCAAGTCTTTCTTGGTGTCGAATGAAAGATTGGGGATCAGGCTGGGGTTGACCCCGTGTGTATCAAACACGAGCGCGAAGGTATATCCATCCGGATCAGACTTGGCAACTGCTGCGGTCCCGATCGAGCCAGACGCCCCGCCCTTGTTCTCGACAAACACTGGCTGGCCGAGCACTTTTTGCAACGGCCCCGACAGAATGCGCGCGACTTGATCCACGGAGCCACCCGGTGGAAATACGGCGACCAACTTGATTGGTTTAGATGGCCATGCCTGTGTCCATGCCGGTAGCGCAGTGCACCCCGCAACCAATAACACCGCTGCTGCGATTCGCTTCGTAATATTTTTGGCTGGATGCATGACTCCCCCCGTCGATGGTTGGCGGCAGCAACATGGGCGCAGTGCCCATGTCTGCCGAATCAAACTACACGACGAATCTACGCCAAGCCGTACGGCAACGCTATGCGCTAAGTCAACGGCACGCTCAGAGAGTCACGCCGACGTTCAACTATCAGCTGGCGACCGCCGCTTCCACAACCTTGCGCGCTTTTGCGCCGACCGCGTCGCGCAGCAACGCGGCCTTGTCAGTGCGCTCCCACGTAAACTCCGGCTCTTCACGCCCGAAGTGCCCGTAGGCCGCCGTCTTTTGATAAATCGGCTTCAACAAATCGAGCATCTTGACGATGCCGCGCGGCCGCAAATCAAAGTGCGCTTCCACCAGTTTGGCGATCTCCGCGTCGGGGATCACACCGGTGCCTTCGGTGTAGACGGTGATGTTCATCGGTTTGGCGACGCCGATCGCGTAGGCGACCTGCACTTGACATTGACGCGCTAAACCTGCCGCGACGATGTTTTTGGCGACGTAACGTGCGGCGTATGCGGCCGAGCGATCCACCTTCGATGGGTCTTTGCCGGAGAACGCGCCACCGCCGTGCGGACACGCGCCGCCGTAGGTGTCGACAATGATTTTGCGCCCCGTGAGCCCACAATCGCCCTGCGGACCACCGATCACAAACCGACCCGTCGGATTCACCAGATAGCGCGTGTTTTGTAACCACGCCTTCGGCAACACCGGCTTGATGATTTGCTCAATCACTTCATCGATAGCGGATTGTTTCATTTTCAAGCCGTCCGACATTTCCGGGTCGTGTTGCGTCGATAGCACCACGGTATCAATGGAATGCGGCTTGCCATCGACGTAGCGCATCGTGACCTGTGATTTCGCATCAGGACGCAGCCACGGCATGCGACCGTCACGGCGCAACTCCGATTGGCGCTGCATCAGACGATGTGCGTAATAAATGGGGGCGGGCATCAATACTGACGTTTCATCGCACGCGTAACCAAACATCAGGCCCTGGTCACCAGCACCCTGATCGAGGTTGTCGTCGGAAGCGTGATCGACGCCCTGCGCGATGTCAGGACTTTGCTTGTCGTAGCAAACCATGACCGCACAACCCTTGTAATCAATGCCGTATTCAGTGTTGTCGTAGCCGATGCGCTTGATGGTGTCGCGTGTGACACCGATGTAGTCAACATTGGCATGTGTCGTGATTTCCCCCGCCAGCACCACCAGGCCGGTATTACAAAGCGTCTCGGCCGCCACTCTCGAGTGGGGGTCCTGTGCGAGAATCGCATCCAGAATCGCATCCGAAATTTGGTCGGAAACCTTGTCCGGATGCCCTTCGGAAACGGACTCGGACGTAAACAAAAACTCATTCATCAGCTATCCCCTCAGTCTTCGGAACCTCTGATCAAGTCCATTTCGTCCCAAACAGGGGACTTCCGATGGTCGTCACCATACGTTGTTGCTAACACAAAAATATCTCCTTACATATCCGGGCA
>JBCKPN010000067.1:0-11116 GCA_038901695.1 Usitatibacteraceae bacterium | reverse complement strand
AATTCGGTGGTGGCAGTGCACCGAGTGGGCGCGGCGTGTGCTGTTTGTGCTGACCGCCTTGCTGCATGGGCTCGGCATTTTTGTTTACGTGCTGCTATGGATTTGCGTGCCACTGGAGCGCCTGCCATCGGCCGCCGCGACGGCCACATCGCCGTCACCTCCCGGCGACTCGTCGCAATAACGAGCGCAGGTCGGTTTGGCCGATGGTCGGCCTCATTTGTTCCGGTAGTCGTCGTGGCAGGCTTTACACGAGGCGGCGGTGTTGCCGAATTGTTTTTTGATCTCGTCGAAGTTGCCCGACTTGGCAATGATGGCAAGTTTGGCCGTCTCTTCGTTCATCTTGCCCATCTTGGTTTTGAAGTCGGCCATCTTGGCAAACACTTCTGGCTTCGCCTTGGTCGGCGCACCCGCGTCGGTACCGGGGCCGAATCCTTCAATCGGCATCACCGCAACTGCCGCGACATTCGCTGCACGGCGCGCGAAGCCATCTTTATCGTAGGGCAGCTTGTCCTGCATCATCGCGCCCATCGGTGCGAAATTCCAGCCGATGATCTTGAACGCGCCTTGACGATAGGCGATGGCGTCCTCAGGTTTGGTTTGCGCGGAGGCACCTGCCGCGCAGAACGCGGCGGCAATGCAGATGATGGTAGTGGGGATACGCATTTGCTTCTCCAGTGTTGGGTGGATGGATCTAGTGTCTAGTTGCAGAAGTCCTGCTACATTCGAATCGTTTTGCATCCCACACGATGTCGTTGCAAATACGCGCAATAGCGGTGCTATTGCTGTGTTTTGCGTCTAATCCTGTGGGCGCAAAACGCTTCTCGCTGTTACGCAGACTTCTGCAACTAGACACTAGGTGGGTGAAACCGAGCGTGACTGCAATCATGCGGTGACCATTGCGCCCGCCGTCACTGGGACTAATTTATTGAAACTCATTTATCCACACCACTTTCCAAGCACAAACGCCTGAAATATGGCGTGGATAAAGGAGTTTAACTTCCTGTCGCATCAGCCCAGCAATTCGGTGTCTCGTACAACCGCACCCGCGTCAGCTTGAGCTCGTTGCCGAATCGGTTGCGGTAGGCGTGTTCGAGAATACGAAACGCAGCGGCAACCAGATTCTCGGCCGTCGGAACCTCGTCGAGCAGCACGGTCTTATGCTGCGGAATCATCGCCAGAAAATCGCGCATGATGGCATCACCTTTCCACACCAGAAACGCGTGATCCCAAATATCCACCAGTTGCGCTTTGGCGATGGCTTTGATGTCACCAAAGTCCATCACCATGCCGTCGTCGGACGCGCCGTCTTCATGAATCGGTTCCGCGGCGAGCGTGATTTCTAGCGCGTAACGGTGGCCGTGAACATTGCGGCACTGGCTCTTGTGATTCGGCAGGCGATGTCCGGCGTCAAACTCAAGGCGGCGCGTGACGGTGATTTTTTGATCGGTACTCATGCCGCGAAGTATAAGGCAGCGCCTCGCACTATCAGCGGCTGATACCGTGGAAAATTGGTGCTGCACGGCCGACCCGCTAAAATGACCGTCTTATCAATCGTTCGACTGATTCGCGGCACATGGCATTAATCATTCAAAAATACGGCGGCACATCGATGGGCTCTCCGGAGCGCATCCGCGAAGTCGCCAAACGCATCGCGCACTATCATGCGCAGGGTCATCAGCTGGTGGTGGTGCTGTCTGCCATGTCGGGCGAAACCAATCGCCTGTTGGCGTTGGCGCGGGAATTGTCGGACGAACCGGCCGGGCGCGAGCTCGATGTGATTGCCGCAACCGGGGAGCAAGTGTCGGTCGGTCTGCTCGCGTTGGCACTGCACAGTCTGGGGATCAAGGCCAAGAGCTACACCGGTTGGCAAGTCAAAATCACAACCGACAGCGCATTTACCAAAGCACGCATTCTGTCGATTGATGACGCCAACATCCGGCGCGATCTCGCCGACGGGTATGTGGCGGTGGTAGCCGGATTTCAAGGACAAGATTCCGACGGCAATATCACCACGCTCGGTCGCGGTGGGTCGGACACCACTAGTGTTGCCATCGCGGCGGCACTCGGGGCCGATGAATGTCAGATTTTCACCGATGTTGACGGTGTCTACACGAGCGATCCGCGCGTGGTGCCGGATGCACGCAAGCTCGACAAGATTACGTTCGAGGAAATGTTCGAACTCGCCAGTCTGGGTTCCAAGGTATTGCAGATTCGTTCAGTCGAATTCGCCGGCAAATACAAAGTAAAACTGCGCGTACTGTCGTCGTTTACGCCACACGACTCATCTGACACCGGCACACTGATTACGTATGAGGAAGACAATATGGAACAACCCGTCATTGCAGGCGTCACGTTCAACCGCGACGAAGCCAAACTTACCGTGACCGGCGTGCCGGATCGACCGGGGATTGCCTATGCCATTCTGGGTCCGGTGGCCGAGGCCAATATCGACGTTGATGTGATTATTCAAAACACGTCGTCGGAGGGCATCACCGATTTTTCTTTCACCGTGCATCGCAACGATTACGTCCGCGCACTCGCGTTGCTCAATGACAAGGTCGCGCCGTCGATTCACGCCAAAGGTGTTACTGGTGACAATAAAATCGCGAAAGTCTCCATCGTTGGCATCGGCATGCGCTCGCACGCTGGTGTCGCCGCCAAGATGTTCGAGTGCCTGGCGCGGGAAAACGTCAACATCCAGATGATTTCAACGTCCGAAATCAAAACCTCCGTCGTGGTAGATGAGAAATACATGGAACTTGCGGTGCGTGCGTTGCACGCGGCGTTTGAACTGGAAAAGGCACCGGACTAACTGGTTGCATCGCGCGGGGCTGCGCGATCTGCTCGAGATGGTTAATGGAGATTCAGATGACGCTTCGTTTCACATTGATGGGAATGATTTTCCTGCTGGCGACGACCAGTGCGCATGCACAGGAAGATCCTTACCTGTGGCTAGAAGAGGTCATGGGCGAAAAGGCGATCACGTGGGTGAAAGAACAAAACGCCAAATCGCAAAAAGAAATTGAGGCACAGCCTGCATTCGCGCCGCTTCGCGCAAAGATGCTGGAGGTGGTGAATTCGCGCGAGCGTATTCCCGGTGTACAGAAGCGCGGCATCTGGTATTACAACTTTTGGCAGGATCCAGGCAATGTGCGTGGCATTTGGCGACGCACCACGCTCGACGAATATCGCAAACCCGCGCCGAAGTGGGAGGCCGTGCTCGATCTGGATCAATTGGCGAAGGACGAAAAAGATAACTGGGTGTGGCGTGGCGCTAACTGTCTTGCGCCTGATTACAACAAGTGCGTGATTTCGCTCTCGCGCGGCGGTGCCGATGCCGTCGTGATCCGCGAGTGGGATATGGCGGCTAAGTCGTTCGTCAAGGATGGCTTTCAACTTAAGGAAGCGAAGGGCTCGGTCGATTGGATCGACGCCAACACGCTGTTCGTGCAAACCGACTTTGGCACCGGCTCGCAGACCAAATCCGGCTATGCACGCCTCGTGAAACAGTGGAATCGTGGCACGCCGATTGAGACTGCCGCAACCGTATTCGAAGGCACGGTCGACGACATCAGTATCGCAGGCAGACAGGTGGATCAGCGTGGTTATCCAAGCCGCCAGTTCATTCGTCGTGGAGTCACCTTCTTTACCAGCGAGACCTACTTGGTCGGGCGTGGCGAATTGACCAAGCTCGATATTCCTGCAGATGCGACATTCAGCTATTGGCGCGATTGGATGAGCGTGCGCCTCAAGTCGGCGTGGACGGTGGGCGGCGTGACCTATGCACAAGGCTCGTTGATCGCAATGCCATTCGAGCGTTTTCTCAAAGGCGAGCGCAAGTTTGACGTGCTGTTCGAAGGCAATGATCGTCGGTCGTTGGCCGGTTTCGCCGTCACCAAGAACTATCTGATCATCAACGAGCTCGATAACGTCAAGAACAAGCTCTACGAGCTGGCATACAAAGACGGCAAATGGCAGAAACGCACCGTGGCGATGCCCGGTCTGGGCACGGTAGGCGTCTCCGCCATCGACGCGGATGAGAGTGATGCCTACTTTGTGACACTGACGGATTACTTGACGCCATCAACCTTGTCTCTGGCGCAGGGGGGCAGCGATGCGCGCGAGAAATTGAAATCGCTTCCGGCGTTCTTTGATGCGTCGCCCTATAAGGTCGAGCAATTCGAAGTGGCGTCGAAAGACGGCGAGAGAATCCCGTACTTTGTCATCATGGGCAAAGACACCAAGCTTGACGGAAAAAATCCGACGCTGTTGTTTGGATACGGCGGATTTGAAATCTCGCTGTTGCCAAGTTATTCAGGCAGCATCGGCAACGGCTGGCTGGCGCAGGGCGGCGTGTATGTTGTTGCCAATATCCGCGGCGGTGGTGAATTCGGTCCACGGTGGCATCAAGCCGGATTAAAAGCCAACCGTCAACGTGTGTATGACGATTTCATTGCCGTCGCCGAAGATCTGATTCATCGCAAGATTACTTCGCCGCGCCACCTTAGCATTTCCGGAGGTTCTAACGGAGGACTGCTGGTCGGGGCGGTGATGGTCCAGCGTCCGGACTTGTTCCGCGCCGTCATTTGCAGCGTACCGTTGCTCGATATGCAGCGTTATCACAAGCTGCTGGCGGGGGCTTCATGGGTAGCGGAGTACGGCAACCCGGACGATGCGAAAGAGTGGGAGTACATCTCCAAGTATTCGCCGTACCAAAACGTCAAGGCTGGCGTAAAGATGCCGCGCGTGTTGTTTGTCACCTCGACCCGTGATGATCGGGTTCATCCGGGTCACGCACGCAAGATGATGGCGAAAATGCAAGCGCAAGGACACGATGTCTTGTATTACGAGAATATCGAAGGCGGCCACTCAGCCTCAGCCAACAACCAACAACTTGCCTACCGCACGGCGCTGCAATGGACGTTTTTGCTGGGTGAGTTGAAATAGCCGCGGCCAGGTCGCGCAGGTATAATTTGCCTCACGGAGACCTGGCCGAGTGGTCGAAGGCACTCCCCTGCTAAGGGAGCATGCGGTCAAAAGCTGCATCGAGGGTTCGAATCCCTCGGTCTCCGCCAATAAACAACCCGCGCGAGCGGGTTTTTTATTGGTGGAGATCAGCGAGCCAAGAGTTTGGCTCGCGTGGGGATTCGAAAGCTGTCGCCGATGCCGAAGGCCGGCGCAGCGGGGTCGCGGGACGTGACCGAATCCCTCGGTCTGGGCCAATAAACAACCCGCGCGAGCGGGTTTTTTATGTAGCAAAGATCAGTGACGTAGGGTGTGCCATGCGCACCATATCCATCGCGAGGCATCGCGCATTGGTGCGCACGGCGCACCCTACGGTTATGGTCTCGTCGCGCGCGATGACTATCTGGCTAATTCTCGCCGGCCGCCGCCGCTACGCCGATGACCGCGGCGGTTAGCATCAACCCGGCAATCGCGTACACGGCCGGCGTGAAGGTATAGGGCGCGATGTCCATCACGGCATCGATCAACAGCTCGCCGCCCGATCCCGCAAGCATCACATAGGCGGTCGCGAGCGCAGCGCTGGAGGCGACTACGATCAGCCGACGTCGCACCTGTGCCTCGCTCCTCGCTGGTCGTTTGGCGGGTAATTACGCGATCTGTCGCATGATGCGATCACTGAAACCGTCGTTGTGCACATAGGCGTCGCGCCAAGCCGCGGCATCGGCACGCAGCAATTCCTCGACGCTGTGATCATCATCGAGCACGGCGGCTGGATCGGTGAGCGGCGTTTTTGTGGGGGATGTGGACGTCATCGCAATATTCCTTTCCGTTGAATTAAAGGGGTCAGGGTTATTTGTTTTGCCAAGGGCTGGCTAATCAAAGGGGTTAGCGTGATTTATTTTTGGCATTCTGTAAAACAATTCACCCTGACCCCTTTGATTGGTGACAGTGCAACAGCGGACATTACTGCTTTGCAGGAAGGGCGGACATTACTGCTTTGCGTTGACATCACATCATTTTTTTACTCCTGCAGGTAATGTCCAGGCCGGGAATATCAGGCTCTCGGAAATGAAGCGTTTCAGCATGTTCATCTCCTTGTCAGAACGTCGCAGGGAGCGGCGCGGGGTCGCCTTCGCGTGCCGCGCGCTCGTGGCTCTGGCGGATGAACGCCCGGTACTCTTTCGCACTCACGACCGGATAGGGCACGAACGGCGCGCGGGGTGAAGCGACGGCTTCCGGGTCGCCGAGGTTGCTGGCCATGGCGTCCGGCCGCAATACGCTTGAGACAGCTGCGACCACTGCAACCACCGCAACCACTGCGATGGCCGCAAAGGTGGGCGTCCGGGTGCGGACAGACTGAAACCATACAGTCGCGATCGTCCCGGCGGTGCGATCGGCGGTAGGCATCTGGCCGTAGGAATCGTAGGAATTGCCAAGCGCTTCGCGCATGAGACGTTGTTTGCGGGCATTATTTAGCATGGTTATCTCCGTTAAGATAGTGCTGGTTGAAATTCAAAGAACCCGTAGAAGACGACGCGGCGAGTTGTACTGCATTGCCATCCTCGGCCGGGCGTGAGTCTGGCGCTGCCTTTGCGGCCTTGAGACGTATCGCGGTTACTACAATTCGCTCGGCCGGGCGTGAGTCTGGCGCTGCCTTTGCGGCCTTGGGACGTATCGCGGTTACTACAATTCGTCCGGCCGGATCCTGGTAAAGAATCTGCGTTGCCATTGGCACCGCGTCGGTATCCACTGTGGTCGCACCCAAAATAATGATGAACAGCCAAGCCGCGAGCATGGCCAGATCGGCAGCATTATCGATATTTGAATGTGGTTTCCAGTACTTCTTTGGTGTCGTGTTCATGGTGTTTCTCCTGTTGTGGTGCAAGGCCGCATCCGCGATGCGTTGTCTATGGCTGAACTGTCTGCCTGAAGGGGCCCTTCAGTCCTTAAGCGGCGCTTTCCAGGCCGGGAATACCAGGCTCTCGGAAATGAAGCGTTTCAGCATGTTCATCTCCTTGTCAGAACGTCGCAGGGAGCGGCGCGGGGTCGCCTTCGCGTGCCGCGCGCTCGTGGCTCTGGCGGATGAACGCCCGGTACTCTTTCGCACTCACGACCGGATAGGGCACGAACGGCGCGCGGGGTGAAGCGACGGCTTCCGGGTCGCCGAGGTTGCTGGCCATGACGTCCGGCTGCGAGCAGCTTGAGACAGCTGCGACCACTGCAACCACCGCAACCACTGCGATGGCCGCAAAGGTGGGCGTCCGGGTGCGGACAGACTGAAACCATACAGTCGCGATCGTCCCGGCGGTGCGATCGGCGGTAGGCATCTGGCCGCAGGAATCGTAGGAATTGCCAAGCGCTTCGCGCATGAGACGTTGTTTGCGGGCATTATTTAGCATGGTTATCTCCGTTAAGATCGTGCTGGTTGAAATTCAAAGGACCCGTAGAAGACGACGCGGCGAGTTGTACTGCATTGCCATCCTCGGCCGGGCGTGAGTCTGGCGCTGCCTTTGCGGCCTTGAGACGTATCGCGGTTACTACAATTCGCTCGGCCGGGCGTGAGTCTGGCGCTGCCTTTGCGGCCTTGGGACGTATCGCGGTTACTACAATTCGTCCGGCCGGATCCTGGTAAAGAATCTGCGTTGCCATTGGCACCGCGTCGGTATCCACTGTGGTCGCACCCAAAATAATGATGAACAGCCAAGCCGCGAGCATGGCCAGATCGGCAGCATTATCGATATTTGAATGTGGTTTCCAGTACTTCTTTGGTGTCGTGTTCATGGTGTTTCTCCTGTTGTGGTGCAAGGCCGCATCCGCGATGCGTTGTCTATGGCTGAACTGTCTGCCTGAAGGGGCCCTTCAGTCCTTAAGCGGCGCTTAAATGTTCTGAAACCGCACGACAGGGTTAGAATCCAGCCGTCGGTACGCCGGTTGTACTGGCGGCACGACGACACTTCGCCCAAGGAGGGCACTTGCTACACTGCTACCGCTTCGGTCAGGTTGAGATCCGGCCAGCCGAACGACGGATACTTATCGATGGCCAGCCCGCCAACGTCGGCGCCCGCGCCTTTGACGTGCTGCTCGCGCTCATCGACCGCCGCGACCGGGTGGTCAGCAAGGACGAACTGCTCGATCTGGTCTGGCCCGGCCTCGTCGTCGAGGAGAACAACCTGCAAGTGCAGGTTTCAACGCTGCGCAAGCTGCTCGGTCCGCAGGCGCTTGCCACCATTCCCGGCCGCGGATATCGGCTCACGCTCAAGTTCGACGGCGATTCAGGACCGTCGTCCGCGCCGGCGGCGCGCATGCACAATCTGCCCACGCAGCTCTCGAGCTTTGTCGGGCGCGAGCGCGAGATCGCCGAGCTCAAGAAACTGCTGGGGATCACGCGGCTTGTGACCCTGACCAGCATGGGCGGCACCGGCAAGACGCGGCTGTCGTTGCAGGTGGCGGCCGATGTGCGCGACGACTACCCGGACGGCGTGTGGTTCGTGGAACTGGCGCCGCTGGCCGATGAACGGCTGGTGCCGCAGGCGGTTGCATCGGTGCTCGGCGTGAAGGAAGAAGCCGGGCGCCCGGTGCTCGAGGCTCTCGAAAAATACGTCAAAGACCGGCAACTGCTGCTCATTCTGGATAACTGCGAACATCTGGAGCGCGCCTGCGCCGAGCTCGCCAAGACGCTGCTGCGATCGGGCCGTGGCTTGCAGATACTGGCATCGAGCCGCGAGCACCTGCACGTGGCGGGCGAAACGACCTACCCGGTGCCGTCGCTTGCGGTTCCCGATGCGCTCAATGCAACAAATGAGACGATCAACCTCGAAGCGTTGACGCAATACGACGCAGTGCGCCTGTTTATCGACCGCGCAACCGCAGCGCAGCCGGCCTTTCAGGTGACGCGCCAGAACGCCGCTGCCGTGGCGGACATCTGCCGCCACCTCGATGGCATCCCGCTGGCGATCGAACTCGCCGCAGCGCGCGTCGGTGCGCTTTCCGTGGACAAGATCGCTGCGCGCCTGAGCGACCGTTTCAGCCTGCTGACGGGCGGCGACAAGACCGCCATGCCGCGCCAGCAGACCCTGCGCGCCTCGATCGACTGGAGCTACGACCTGCTTTCGGAACACGAGCGCGCGCTGCTGCAGCGGCTTGCTGTGTTCGCCGGCGGCTGCACGCTCGAAGCCGCAGAAGCCGTAGGCGCGGGAGACGGGATAGAAGAGTCGGCCGTGCTCGACCTCTTGATCCACCTGGTGGAAAAATCACTCGTAACACTGGAGGCAGGCGGCGAACGCTACCGGCTGCTGGAAACGGTGCGCCAATATGCGCAAGAGCGGCTGGACGAGTCGGGCGCTGAAGGCGATGCCCGTACGCGCCATCTCGGCTTCTATCTGGCTCTTGCGGAACAGGCGCGACCCGAGCTTGCCGGCCCGCAGCAGGGAGTGTGGCTCGCGCGGCTCGATCTTGAGCGCGAGAACATCTTGTCAGCGCATGTCTGGTGCGACCGTGCGGAGGGAGAAACCGAGCTTGGGTTAAAGCTGGTTTGGGCGCTGAAACCCTATTGGTTCAATCGCGGCCTTCTTGGGCTCGGCCAGCGCATGACTGTGGAAGCACTAGCGCGTACCGGGGCGAGCGAACGCAGCCTTGACCGTTGCCGCGGGCTCTTTCAGGCGGGCCAGATCGGCGCCTTTACGGGCCGCTATGCCGAGGCGCAGGGGTATCTTGAGGAAAGCCTGGCCATCGCGCGCGCGATCGGGGACAAAGTCAGGATTGCGGGCGCGTTACAGCCGCTGGGGATGGCGTGCCTCGGGCAAGGAAACATGGCTGCGGCACGCGCACATTTCCAAGAGGCGCTCGCCATGGCGCGCGAGTTGGGGGATAAACGCGAAATCGCCGCCGCGCTTAACGCCTTGGCGCAGCTTCTTCGGGTCGAGGGCGAACTGGATTCGGCCGAGCCGCTGTATGAGCAGGGCCTGGCGCTTGCGCGCGAACTGCAGGACCGCGGAACCATCGCGGTTAGCCTTCTCAATCTGGCGATGGTGTCGATCGACCGCGGGCGCGGCGAGCGCGCAGCACCGATGCTGCTTGAGGCGCTCGCAATCGCCGTTGAGATCGGCTCGAAACGCATGGGGCAGAGCGTGCTCGAGGTAGTGGCCGGTCTTGCAGCGTCGCTCGAGAAATGGGAATGCGCCGCGCGATTTTGCGGGATCGTCGAGGCGCAAGCGGAACAGACGGGGCTGCAGCGCGATCCCGCCGACGAGGCGTTTCTGGCACCTCGCATCGCGCTCGCTCGGGAGTCTCTGTCTGCCGCGGCGTTTGCGGCGGCAGCAGCCGCCGACCGTGCGCTCAGCTATGAAGAGGCGATGGGTGAAGCGAGTGTGTGGCTGAAGAAGGTCTTAGTGTCGCTGCCTGCGCGTTAGCCTCACCCCTGCCCTGTGGGCTAGTTATTGTCGACGAACGGATCGAGAGGCGGTACCTCGGGCGAGCCTTGAACCTTGATGTCGTATTTGTATTTCCCCCGCTTGCTGTTCTTGTTCTTGCAGGAAAACTTGAGTCCCTTGTCATTCGGTTCCACCTGGCAATCAGGAAACTCGTCGCCTGCGTCTTTGATCACGATGCCATCTTTGGGAAAAATGTACTTTGAATCTTTGGGCAAGTGCCAGGTGATCTTGACGTTTGGTTTATCTTTGCCAAAAGTAATCGTTTCCTGGTCGATCTCGATTTTGCCGCCCGCGACGGTTATCTGGGGGTTACTGGGGTCCTTCATCTTGACAGCTTGCACATTCTTGGCATCCTGCGCGCCTGGGCCGCAGGCCGACAAGACAAAGGCCGACACGACCGCAACGAGAACAGATTTTTTCATTTGTTTTTCCCCTTTTTCAGTGTGATGAAATACCCAAGATCCCACAAGCCATCATGCCCCATCCGATGTGGTTTTTCAAGCGCGGTTCTACAGGCGTGTTGCGAGTTCATGATCTGTCCGGAGTTGTAGCACGCAATCTGTCCGGTGTCACGCAATCTGTCCGGTTGGCATAGTGCCCCGAAGGGGGTGCGAGATGCGACGGACGAAACAGTTCTGTCGCATTAAGCGAATTTCCCAAAATTGACTCACTACCTGTAGCGTCTCAACCTTGCGAATACGCTACCCCTGGTGTGTCGCGAA
>JBCKPN010000066.1:0-11277 GCA_038901695.1 Usitatibacteraceae bacterium | reverse complement strand
GGGATTCCAGCGGGCGACGAATTATAGGGCGTTCAGTGATTCCATGCCTGAGACTGAGGCATGGGCGTGGCAACAGATTAGTTAATCATGGCCCACTTGGCATTCACACGATTGTCCGGACGGTGCACGACCGTCACGTTTTTGCGCATCGCCCACGGGATGATCTGGTGGTGCAACGGGATGTGGCCGACGTCGGCCTGATGCAACATCAGCGCGTCGCGCGTCAACGCGGTGCGTTTAGCGAAATCGCCCTCAGTCTTGAGGGCATCGATTAGCGCGTCCACTTTCGGGTTCGAGTAGCCCGAGTAGTTTTGCTCGCCATCGCCGCCCGTGGTTTTGGTGCGGACGACCGCTTGCAAGGTATACAGGGAATCGAACGTCGGCACGCCCCAGCCATACAGGTACATGCTGGTATCCATGTTCTGGATTTTGGGGAAATAGGTCACGCGCGGCATCGAGTTCAGCTTGATGCGAACATCAATTTTCGACAGCATGCCGGCTACCGCCGTGCAAATGCGCTCGTCGTTGATGTAGCGGTTGTTCGGGCAATCCAATGTCACATCAAAGCCGGTTGGATAGCCTGCCTCGGTCATCAATTTCTTCGCCTTGGCGATGTCTACGGCAGGGCGCTTTTCAAGGTCTTTGGAGTAGCCACGCACTTGCGGGGCAATCATCGACATGGTCGGCAGCGACAGGCCGCGCATGATGGTTTTTTGCAGCGCATTGACATCGACCGTGAGCAGAATCGCCTGACGCACGCGTACATCCTTGAACGGATTCTTGCCTTTGACGTTCGAGTACAACAGCTCGTTGCGGCCCTGATCCATATTGATAAAGACAGTGCGGTTTTCATTGCCCTCAAGGATTTTGAGCGCCTTGTTATTACGCAAGTTGCCGAGGTCTTGCACCGGTGGATCGAGCACCAGATCAATTTCGCCGGTCAGCAGCGCGGCGATGCGCGTGGCGTCCTGTTTGATCGGCGTGTACACAACTTCCGTGACATTGGAATCGCGCTTGCCCCACCAATTGGAGTTGGCCACCAGCACGGTCTTCACATCGGGCTCACGCGCGCGCAACACGAAGGCACCAGTACCGTTGGCGTTGCGTGCGGCGAAGGTTTCTTCTTTGTTCTTGAAGTCTTGTGGCCGTTGCACGTTGTACTTGGTGGCCCATGCGCGGCTCATGATGCGCACTTCGGTGAGTTGATCGAGCAGGGTCGGTGTTGGCGAATTGAGGACGATGTCGACCGTCAGGTTATCGACTTTCTTCGCTTCCTTGATGCCTTGCATGTAAGCGCCGAAATTGGAGGTTTTTTCCAGCGCGCGGGCGATCGAGAACACTACGTCGTCTGCGGTAAATGGCGTGGCATCGTGAAACGTGACTTTGTCGCGCAGCTTGAAGCGCATGGTGGTGGGATTCACGACCTGCCAGGAAACGGCCAGCGCTGGCTCGATGGCCATGGTTTTGCCGCGCGTGACGAGCGGCTCATAGACGTGATCCGAAATGGAGTTGTTCAAGCCTTCATTTTGCGCATGCGGATCCATCGTCAATACATCACCCTGTGACGCCCACTTGAAGGTTTTGGCGTGTGCGGTTGAGACAACGGTGGCGGTGAGCGCGAGGAGTGCAACGAGCAGGGCGCTGGTGAGGCGTTCACGCGAAGCAAATGTGCGGGTTGACCGAGTGTTGAACGTGAGCATGGTGCGATCCCAAATTGTTTGGTGGAAATACGGCTGCCGCCAAGCCCCGGCAGGTGGCGGTGAGGGCAGCGTGCGCGAAACGAAAAGTGTGCCCGGATGCACGGGCTAAGTCAATGAAATTTCACGCCTTTTGCTGGTGCAACGGGGCGTTTTTTGGTATTCCAGACGAGCCTGAGCGGGCTTTTCGATAGCGACTAAAATAGGGCGTCCCCCACCGCATGATCGCCGCACGCGAACGCCACCCGGAAAGTATCGAACATGACCACCATTATTGCCGTCAAAAAAGCTGGCCAGGCCGTGATTGCTAGCGATACCCTGACCACGTTCGGCGCAACCCGCCTCGGTAGCGCGCACGACGCCGCGCCGGAAAAAATCCTCAAACACAAAGGTAGCTTTTTCGGCATCGCCGGTTCGGCCGCGCATCAGATGGTGCTCGAAAGCATTTTGACCAATCACGAGAAGGCCAAGGATTTCAGTTTCAACGGCCGCCATGAAATTTACGAAAGTTTTCGCAAGATTCACCCGATCCTGAAAGAGGAGGCATACCTCAACCCGAAGGAAGAGGATGATGACCCGTATGAATCGTCGCAATTGACCGCGCTGGTGGTCAACGCCTCGGGCATTTTCGGCGTGTACTCGATGCGCGAAGTATTCGAGTTTGATCGCTTCTGGGCGATTGGCTCGGGCCGCGACTTTGCGCTCGGCGCGATGTACGCCGTCTACGACAGCAAGAAAACTGCCAGGCAAATCGCGGCCGTCGGCGTGATGGCGGGCGTGGAATACGACACCGGTACGGGGTTACCGATGAATATGGCGAGCGTGAAGCTGGCTCGGCGTCGTGGCAAGTAACGCCGCACCGCTTGGCTCGGTGCGCGTTGACAAATGGTTACACGCTGCGCGCTTGTTCAAGACCCGCCAAGTTGCTGTTGACGCCATCAACGCCGGTCGCGTGCAGGTCAACGATGAACGCGTGAAGCCAGCCAGGACAATCAAGGTAGGCGACACGCTGTTAGTCCGCAAGCCGCCCTACGAATGGCGCATCGTCGTCAACGGCCTCGCCGAAAAGCGCGGTTCCGCCAAAGTGGCTGAGGCCATGTACACCGAAACGCCGGCGAGCATCGCGGTGCGCGAATCGCTGCGCAAAGAGCTGAAAGATGCGCCGCCGCCGATATTTTCCGGACGGCCGACCAAAAAAGATCGTCGCGTGATCGATAAATTCTTCGCGCATCAAGTCGGGCATGACGATTCGCCGAGCTAGTGCATGGGCCTTTAGCAGTGTGGCACTACTGCTTGCCCTCAGCGCGCATGCCGAGCGCTACGAGGTCGACAGCGCTGAAACAACGACGAGTTACGAAACCCGCTATCTGGGCTTTTTTCCGGTGCGTGGGGTTTTCGAGCGCATGGTTGGCAGGCTCAACTACGAGCCCGACAAGCCGACGACAGAGCGCGCGGCACGGCCTCAACCGAACTCACCGTCAAGCGCTTCGAATTCGGTATGCAGGGATGGTCGGGCACGGTGCGTGACGAGGTGACGATTGCGGTGGAGTTGGTGGGGGTGGCCGCAGGTGTGACAGCCGTGGCAGCAAACGCGGGGACGACCAACGAGCAGAGCAAAGCGGTGGCGGTGAAGGATGGCAACGGGAAGTAGGTTGGCTTGAATAGTCACGCTGCGCGGCAACGAGCCGTTGCAATGTTGTCGTCCCGGGCTTGACCCGGGATCTCTCGAGTGCAACGCGCGTCGGTCAAGGCGGGCTTTGAAAAAAGAAAAACACTAGCAATGGCGCGCCGTTTGGGGCAAAAGTGGCTGGAAGTGCGCGTGGAATGGCGAGTTTTGCAACTTTCCCAGTAAGTCGGAGGCGACATTTCTCGCCCCAATCATCCAGTGCTGGAGTCCAGACTCGTTAGTTTTGACGAGTGCGCTCACTGCGAAAGTTACTGCATCACATGGCAACCGCGAAAAACAAAAAAGCCGGGATGTAAAAACGAATGTTCTCGTTTAGAGTGCAGCATGCTGACAATAAGAAAATGCCGCACGGCGAATGACATTCTCGGGATTCTATGACAGCTAACAACGGCAGCGAACTCTTTATCGTCGACAACTCCGACGAGACTTGGAAGGCACTCCACTATCTCGCTGAATGGACCGAGATTTCGAGCGCGTTCGACATTGCGACCGGCTATTTCGAGGTCGGCTCGCTGTTGGCGCTTGATGGCAAGTGGCAAAAACTCGACAAGATTCGCATACTCATGGGTGACGAAGTTACTCAGCGGACACGCGCCGCGTTACTGACGGGTGTTCGTGATCGTGCCCTGAAGCAGCTCGACAATTCGATCGAACAGCAAAAGCAGACCAACGATTTTCTAGAGGGTGTTCCAGGAATTGTCGAGGCAATTCGTTCGGGCAAGATCGAGTGCCGCGTTTACAACAAGAAGAAATTTCACGCGAAGGCGTACATCACGCATTCCCGGCTCGCCGTCGTTGGCTCCTCCGCGCTTGTCGGTTCCAGCAATTTCACCTTGCCGGGTCTGACCAACAATGTTGAGCTGAACGTCCAGTTACGAAGAGAGGTTGAGCAACTTCAAGCGTGGTACGACGCGCATTGGGATGAAGCCGTCGATGTTTCAGAAGACGTTCTGAAAACCATTGAACGGCACGTTCTGCCGTATCAACCGTTCGATGTTTACGCAAAAGCGCTCCAGCAGTACTTCAAGAATCTGGAAATGACGGCAGGTACGTGGGAAAAGACCCAGTCACGCGTCTACAAGGAGTTGGACCAGTATCAGAAAGAGGGTTACGAAGCGCTCATGGGAATCGCCAAGCGATTTGGTGGCGCATTCCTTTGCGACGGCGTTGGCTTGGGTAAGACCTTCATCGGCCTTATGCTGATTGAGCGACTGGTAGTCCACGACCGAAAAAACGTTCTTCTCATCGTTCCCAAGTCGGGCCGTAAGCCTGTGTGGGAAGCTGCGCTCAAGCGCTACCTGCCGGACTTAGTCGGCGATTTCTCGAAGCTCGTCATCATCAATCACACGGATTTACAGCGCGGCGGCGACTGGAACGACAAACTGGCGCGCCTCAAGCAAAACGCAGATGCGATTGTGATCGATGAAGCGCACCATTTCCGCAATCCAGGGCTGAGAGGGCTTGGGGCGGGTATGCCCTCCCGCTACTGGCGGATGTTCGATCTCGCTGAGAACAAGCCAATGTATTTGTTGACGGCCACGCCGATCAACAATCAACTCATCGACCTGCAACACATGATCGAGCTTTTTTCACGTCGCCAACCGGACTATTTCAAGGATTCGCTCGGCATCCATTCGCTTGCCGGTCATTTCCGCACGATGGAAAAAGATTTGGCGAAGCGCACCGGTGAAGCGATTGAATTGCAGTCCGAACTTCCCGGATTAGAAGCGGGCGAATTGCTGGCACAGGATCAACTCTTCCGCACGCTCGTCGTCCAGCGCAGCCGCGCATACGTGCGCGAGAGCCAGAAGCAACAAGGCGGAAAGCTCGCCATTTTTCCGGAGCGCGCGCCACCACAAGTCGCCGCGTACTCCGTGAAGAAGACGTACGGAAAGTTGCTCCAATTACTTGAAGAAGCGTTTTCAAAGGCAAACCCACTGTTCACGCTGCCCATGTATTTCCCGTTGGCTTACTACAAGGGTAGTGAACAAGTCGATCCTCTGACAGAAAACCGGCAAAAGCAAGTCGTCGGCCTGATTCGCACCTTGTTCCTGAAGCGCTTTGAAAGCTCGCCGCAGGCGTTCGAGTTTTCCTGCGAACAGCTAATGCTGAAACTGCTCGCGTTCATGATGAAGCACAGTACGATGGCAGGCGAGAAACGAATACTCGAACGCTGGAGGTTGCAACATGCGGATTTGATCGGCTATGTCAAACAGCAACAACTCGACTTATTCGGCGGAGAAGACCCTGAAGAAGCCGATGAAGACATCGTGCCTGACGAAATGCTGGACGACGTGCAGGAGCTTGATCGCAACGAGTACCGCGTAGAGGAGATGCTGGCCGAGACGGTGCTCGATCTCGATCAGGTTGCCAAATTTCTCGATGAACTGCGCCAGTTCAAGCCGAGCCATGACGACAAACTGCGGGCACTCATCAGTCTGATGAAAACAGACCCGGTGCTCAAGAAGCACAAGGTCATACGAGCGTGGGGAGGAGCGATACGTGCAACTGATTTGGCCGCAAACGACCATGGTCTGCGATCTGGATGCAGAGCCGCTGGAGCCCGCGCGCAAAGGCGATACCAAGCGTGGCGTTACCTACAATGAAACACGCCCGCTGGGTCTGGCGACTCGAGCGGGCGTGGTGAATTGGGTCGTGGAAGATATAGGGTGAACCGGGGCTCATCACACGACATGAAGTCGAATTTCGTCTTCCAACAAGTGAATGATACCGGACTAGCCCTGATAAGTCACCTGTGACTTTGGGCCCTGTTACGGTTTCATCATCTGTCCGGTTTTGTAGCACGCGAGTTGTCCGGTTCCAACATGTCACCACTAGGAGGTGGCGTGTGGAAAAACGGGTCAGCGTCAATTGTTTTACAAAGCCCGCGTCCAGCTTGCCGTTCCAGCCATTTTCGGCCTGAAAGCCGCGCCAGTGCTTGAGTTTGAGAAATAATTTTGGCTAATTGTGGCGTTTCATATGCTATATGCATATGGCATATGAATAGGTATTGACTTAAAGAAGCCACCAGATATATGCTATATGCATACTGCATACGACCGTCGAGAAAACCATGAATTCCTCATTAAAATCATCCGATTCCAGCTCGCCGAGCAGAGGGAAGGGCGGGCAATGGGCGCTGAAGCCACAGGACCTTGTGGTGGCGCTAAAACTCGTCGCGATGCGCGGCGAGCGGGTGCCCTACTCAGAACTTGGCAAGCAGCTGCGGCTTTCACAGTTCGAGGCGCATGCCGCCACCAGGCGACTGGTTGCAGCACGGCTGGCGACGGATATCGAAGGCGAGATCAAGCCGATCATGGCGACGCTCAAGAACTTCGTTTACTACGGCGCGCCCTACTGCTTCCCGCCCGTTCGCGGCGAAATGACGATTGGTTTTCCGACGGCATACGGTGTTAATCCGCTGAAGGAGAAGGTGCTATTTGCTGATGAGAACCCACCCGTCTGGCCGAGCCCCGACGGGACGACGCGCGGCATGACGCTGCTCCCGCTATATGAAAGGGTGCCGTTGGCGGCAGTAGAAGACAACACGCTATATCAACTGCTGGCCCTTTTCGACGGGCTACGCATTGGGCAGAAGCGCGAGCAGCAGATAGCAATCGAGTTGCTAGAAGAACGACTCCGCTAACGTCGCGCCTGAACAGCGATACATCATCATGATGCCCATCACCACCGACGAAAAGAATCTCGCGATTCTCGCGACAGTCGCCGCTGCGCTGGGCGATCTGCGCACATCGCTGGTATTCGTGGGCGGATGCGCCACGGGCTTGCTCGTCACCAACGTGCGCGCGCAGCCGATTCGCATAACCGACGACGTGGATCTCGTGGCCGATGTGGTTTCGCAGCGGGAATACCACGCATTGGAGCGGCAGTTCGAGGCGCTGGGATTTGTGCATGACATGAGCGCGGACGCACCAATCTGTCGATGGAAATGTCGCGGGATTGCAGTTGACCTGATGCCTACCGATCCGCACATACTGGGCTTTCACAATCGCTGGTATCCGCTTGCGGTGGAAAGCGCGGCGAGCGTCATGCTGCCGGATGGTTTGCCAATCAAGCTCATCAGCGCGCCGGTATTTCTGGGCACGAAGCTGGAAGCATTCAAAGGGCGCGGCAATGGCGACTACATGGCGAGCCACGATCTGGAAGATGTCATCACCGTCATCGATGGCCGCGCTACGCTGATGGAAGAAGTCTCCCAGTCGCCTGCGGAATTGCGGGAGTACCTTGCCGCCGAATTTCAGCAACTGCTGGCGAACCGGGATTTCATGGATGCACTGCCCGGCCAGCTTCCCACCGATCTCGGTAGTCAGGCACGTGTGCCCGGCCTGATCAAAAAACTAAACCAACTTTCGAACCTGGGGTAAGGGATCGGGGTCATTTGTTTTGCAAAGTCCTTACCCAGCTTGGCGTTACAACCACTTTAAGCCGGGAGGCCGCGCCAGTGCTTGTGTTTCACAGATTTACGCTATGCGCTGACAAGTTCATATGAGGAATGCGAATCGCATAGGAATTCGAAGTGGCTGGATTGCCAGCCTCCATTCGCCATTCTTGAACAAAGAATGGAAATCTAAGGGGTCATTTTTCCCAACACAACTAGGCCAAACTCTAATACAGGTGCGCATCTCCAACAGTTTTTTGCTGAAACGCCGCACCAGTGCTTGCGTTTGGTGTTTTGATTGGTGGCGACGCCTTGCCCGGTTATCTTGTCTGCGGCTTAAATATGAACGCACAAAATCAATCTTATTATAGAATATTGAAAATATCTTAAACAAGAATGAGGTTCCGTGTTCTAAATCAAGCTGCCCTCACTACACCGATCCAAACCGATGCCAGAGCAAGATTTATCCACGCGTGCCGGACGTTTCATTTCCCAGCCGTCCGGCTACCGCGCTTACTATCCCGCGCCATTGCCGCCGGTTCCGCCCGTTGCGATTGAAGGCGAGCTATTGCGCCTGCTCTCCGACGCGGATCGTGCCTTGGCGCGCCTCGATGCGGTTTCGACCCTGTTGCCCAATCCGGATCTGTTCGTGGCGATGTATGTACGCCAGGAGGCGGTGCTTTCTTCGCAAATCGAAGGCACGCAAAGCACACTCGAAGATGTGTTGGCCTATGAAGCAAACGCGACCCACAACAAGGCACCGAAGGATGTGGCGGAGGTAGTGAATTATGTGCGGGCGATGAATCACGGTCTCAAGCGCTTGCCTGAGCTGCCGCTGTCGCTGCGCTTGCTGCGCGAAATCCATAAAGAGCTGATGCACAACGTGCGCGGTGCGGAGCGCACGCCGGGCGAATTTCGTACCTCGCAGAACTGGATTTGCCCGCCGGGTTCAACGCTGGCAAATGCGGCGTTTGTGCCACCGCCAGCGCATGAGTTGATGCAGTTTCTCGGCGACTTCGAAAAATTCATTCACGCGCACAAGGTGGATACGCCGCTGCTGATCCAATGCGGGCTGGCTCATGCCCAATTTGAAACCCTCCATCCCTTCCTCGATGGCAATGGCCGCGTTGGCAGGCTATTGATTGCGCTGATGCTGTGCGAGGCCAACGCGCTGGCTCGGCCTCTGCTTTATCTCTCGCGTTACCTCAAGGCAAATCGCGCGGAATACTACGACCGTCTCACCGCGATCCGTGAGCGCGGCGATTGGGAAGGGTGGTTGCGATTTTTTCTGCGCGGCGTGGCGCAGGTGAGCGTGCAAGCCAATGAGACGGCGCGGCGCATCATCGCCTTGCGCGAGGAGCAACGCAAAAGATTCGCAAAGAATGCAAATGCACTCAAGCTGATTGATTCGCTCTTCGAGAGGCCGATTGTCAACGTGAAGCAATGTAGCGAGATACTGGGTGTGTCTTACGTCACGGCAAACTCTCTGGTGGCAAAGCTGGAAAAGGCGGGACTGTTGCAAGAGGTGACGAGCTGGGGCAGGAATCGCGTGTTTCGCTTCCAAGCTTATCTTGCGTTGTTTTCTGGAGGTTGAAGTGTTTTCCATGACCCCAAAAAACAAAAGACCCCGACAGTCGCCGGAGCCAGTTGCCGACCGAGAATCCCCAGTCCATGATGGCGATTCTGCTCGATCAACGCAACGAGTCCATGACGAGTTGCCTGCATCGTGCTAACCCTCAACGAATCCAACGTCGAAGCCGGGAATCATGACTGACGAGCCGATGCCTCAATCCGAATTCATCCTCTGTCAGACTGAGAATGGGGGCACGATCAATGCGCATCTGGTGAACAGTTTCGACGAAAGCGAACTAAACCGCGAGGCAACTATCCGGAAATTCCGGATCGTTCAACCCGAATGAGGATGAAACCATGAGCAAGGGATCCGCGAAATCAGCACCTCGAAATCTAAGGGGTCAGGGTCATTTTTCCCAGCACAACTAGGACAAACGCTAATACAGGTGCGCCTCTCCAGCCCAAAAGGCTTGCCGACTCCGACAACTTACCGGCGCCGGAGATTATTGCGCAGGAAATTGTGGATGATCTGGAGGCAGCGTTGGAGCGGTTCAGGTTGATTGCGGGGGATCTTGGCGAAGCGGTGCGCGAAGCTTAGAGGTCCCGGCTCTGGGGCCGGGACGACAGGGGAGTCGCTACGACAGCACCACCGGCTCGCCATCCCGATCAAACGGCAGCATGCCGGTCAACTTGCCGGCGAGGATCGAGTCGATCATGTGTTGCAGCGGGGCGTTGGCTTCCTCGGCGGTGGGCATGATGCCGTCGCGCCCGGACAAGGCGGCGGCAAACATGATCGTCCACGGTTGCCCAGCCTGCGCGGCTTCGGTTGCCAGTGCAGCGAAGGTCGGCACTTGGTCCGGCGTTTTTTCAACACACATCAGCGGCGCGAGTGCGCCACCTTCACCGGCCTCGAAGCCGGCGCGCTGTTCTGGCGTGGCGTTGTCTGGCAGCTGCGCGTTGGTGAATACAAATAGCAGGCGCTGCGGTTGCTCTTGAAGGCGTGCCGCTTGCAAAAAGTCGTCGAATGTTTTGATGTTCAAGTTGGGTTCCGGTGATCGTGAATGTTTGCGATTTTATAGCGGTCGCGGCTCGGGGGCCGGGACGACAGCGTTGGAAGTTGCATTTTTTTATAGAGATCCCGGCGCGGTGGCCGGGACGACAGATGCAAGTAAAAGCTGTCTTCCCGGGCTTGACCCGGGACCTCTTATTTATTCGAAAACGAAAACCCGAGCCGCGTAATTTCCGCCTTCGCTTCCGCCATCGCCGCTGGAACTTCGCTTGGTTTGCCGGATAACGAAAACTCGATCAATCGTCCACCAGGAATGATCTGCGGCAGCGATGACAAGCGAATGTTCGGGTAGTGCGCAAGTAGCGCATTCATCATGTCGATCAAATTCGACTCCCCCGCGTCGCGAATCAGAATCGATTCACTCGCCACCACTTCGGCGTGGAACAGGTGTGCATATTTGGTTTCGAGCACCCACTCCATCATCGGCCACGACATTTCTGGAAACCCCGGCAGGAAGTGATGATCGCCACACGAAAACGCGGCAATGCGGTTGTACGGGTTTGGGATGATGGTCGCGCCGAGCGGAAACGCGGCCATCTTGCGCCGGTTCGGCGTCAATTCAAAATTGGGAATGGCGAGCATCGCGGCGATGGCGTCGGGATGTTCGGCAATCGCCACATCGAGCGCTGCCGCCGCGCACTGACGGGTGTGATCATCCGGCGTGGCACCGATGCCGCCGAACGAAAATACGATGTCGTCAGTGGCGAGTGTCTGCCTCAGTGTTGCGGTAATGCGCGCCGGTTCATCGCCGATGTATTGGGCGTAGCCGAGCGCAAGTCCGCGCTTGCCGAGCAGCGCAATCACCTTCGCCAAATGTTTGTCAGTGCGCTTGCCCGACAGGATTTCGTCGCCG